>DAOUHX010000197.1:0-19665 GCA_034428395.1 Caldilineaceae bacterium | reverse complement strand
CCTGGCCAGGGCCTCTTCCAGGTCGGGCCAGTAGGGGATTTCCATGTCGTTGGCGAAATGGCGGTTGAGCTGCGCGCGTTCGGGGTCGACACCTATTTCGTCAGTGAGGCCAACGATAGTGCAACGGGGGTCGTCGCGGAGTTCCAGTGCGTAACCTTCCTGGTGGGTCAGCCTGCCCGAGACCAGAAGGACGCCAAACTGCTGAGCGGTCATCATCAGCCTCCTTGCGGGGAGAGCGAAACGGGCTGATTGGCTGCAAGCGATCGTTCCAGTGCGGCCAGCAAATCGGGCGCGGCGGACGGGTGTGACCGGTCGACGCTGGAGCCCCCTCGCGGAAGAGCCCGCGCGTCGTTGTGGTAGATTGCGCCGTGCGAGCCGTAGACGGCAAGGTCCAGGCTGGGAGAGCCGTGCGCCAGGGCAATGGCAAGCAGCGCGGAGCTGCCGTCAACATATTCGAGGACCAGAGAGAGGTGCCCGCGCAGTTCGGAACCGGCCGCGTACAGTTTTCGCGGGCTGGAGGCCAGCCAAAGGTCGCTGTACGCGCTCATCTGCGCGAGGAGCGGCGCAAGCTCCGCGTTGAATACGGCGGTGGCGGCAGTCCAGCGGACGAAAACAGGCTTGCCGACCCGGCCGCCGGTCAGTTCCGCGCTGACGGCCTGGTTGAGCACAATCCAATCGTACATGGGTGGCTTCCTGTATCTAAAGGGCGGCGGGTTGGCTTGAACTGCGCTGAATCGGGCTGGCAGAGTATTTGAAATCGTCTAACTTTCAGCTTGGCGCGGATTCAGGGCATCGTTGAGACCGTCGCCGAGAAAGTTGATACCAACTGAGACGATGGCAATTGTGAGGCCGGGCATTGCGACGAGCCAGGGACGGTAGCGCCAGCTGTCCTGGTTATCGGAAATCATGCTGCCCCAGCTGGCCTGCGGCGGCTGCACGCCAACACCGAGGTAGCTCAATCCTGATTCAGCAACGATCGCGCCGCCGAAGCCAAACGTGACCATAACAACGAGCGGTCCGAGCGCGTTGGGGATGAGATGACGAATCAGTACCTTCATCTGGCTGACGCCGACGGCGCGTGCGGCCTCAACAAACTCCTTCTCCCGTAGCGACAGGATCTGCCCGCGGATGAGGCGGGCATAGCCGGGCCATTGGATAATGGAAAGGGCGCCGAATACGACGATCAGGTCGACATAGGTTGGCGTGGAGAAGAACTCCAGCTCTGTTCTTTCATACACGGCGTCGACGAAGTCGGCCACAGGCTTGCGAAAAGTGGCCGCGATCAATGAGGCAAAGAGCAGTTGTGGAATCGACATGGTAACGTCGATGGCGCGGCTGATCAGCCAGTCGGCCCAACTGCCCATGTAGGCAGCGATTCCGCCGAGAATCATGCCCAAAAGGAGGCTGAACACGGTGGAAATGATGGCAACGATACCGGCGGTGCGCGCGCCCCACAGGAGACGGCTCAGCATGTCGCGCCCGATTGCGTCGGTACCTAAAAGGTAGTCGCGGCTCGGTCCTTCTGCAACCCTTTCGAGGTCCTGGAGCATGTAAGGGTAGGGGGCAAGGAGTGGCCCAATGATGGCGGTTGCAAAGAGGAGCACAAAGATTACCAGGCCGACCATGGAAAGGCGGTTGCGCACCAGGCGACGGAAGGCATCGCTCCAAAGGCTCCTCGTTCTGAGATTGTCCGTCTCCTGGCTCAGGTCCCGCAATGCCTCTGCGGGAGATTCGTTTTGGGACATTTTCCAGTCCTGTTGTGCAACTCTTTTGCTGTCTGTTTCGGAAGCGGCACCTGAAACAGAATGACGCCGGTTGCCACAGACACGGGGCTTCGGCGCTAGTCGTAGGCGACACGCGGGTCCAGCACGGGATAGATCAGGTCGACAATAAGGTTCAGCAGCATGGTCATGCCGGCGGTGAATAGGGCAACGCCGTAAATCATATCAAAATCCCGGCTTGTCAGCCCCTGCTGGAAGAGGCGGCCCAGTCCTGGATAATTGAACGCCACTTCGAGAAAGACAGACTGCCACATGAAGTCGTCCACCATGAGGCCCAGGCTGGTAACAACGGGGATAAGGGCATTGCGGGCAACGTGGCGCGCCATGACGCGGAATTCGGTCAGTCCCTTGGCGCGTGCGGTGCGAACGAAGTCGAGCTGCAGGACTTCCAGCATACCCCCGCGAGTCTGGCGAATCACGTTCGCGAGCGTACGCAGGGAGATTATGGATGCGCCAAGGAAGAAGGAGGCATGCCAGACTCCTTTCCAACCGCGCGGCACGTTCATCACGTCGAGCCAGAGCACGAATGTCATAAGTGTGACGGGCACGAGAACATAGGTAGGGATCGACCAGACGAAGAGGCTGCTGCCGACGATGGCGTAATCGATGCGCGTGTTGTGAAAACGGGCAGCAATGATCCCCAAAGGGATGCCGACGAACACCATGATGATCATTGCGCCCAGCGCGAGGGCGCCGGAGACCGGCAACGCTTTCTTGATACGCGGCCAGATCGGGGCGGAGTCGATATAGGAATAGCCAAACTTCCCCTGGATGAGATTGCCGAGGTAGGCACCGAACTGGACAAAGAAGGGCTTGTCCAGGCCGAGGTTGGCGCGTTCAGCCGCCAACTCCTCCTGGGTCATGAAAATGCCCTGGGCCGCCCATTGGGCGCGCTTGATGTCGACGGGATCGATTGGCCCTAAGTACCCCAACAGAAAGACGATCATCAACGTCAGGAAGAGCGTTGGGATGATGATCAGCATGCGCATCGAAACGTATCGGGTCACGCCTCTGTCCTCGGCACTTCAAAAACGCATGTCGGCTGGTCGATTGAACAGGAATACATTTGGGGAACGCCTTGCAGTCGGCGGGCTCAATTGTCTGAGAACAAAGGACAGCGACGCGCTCGACCAGCGAGAAGGCCAGCGCGCCGCACACCCTTCATCCTCAGGACCCGGGCAGGAAGCGGTTCTTTTGACCGCTTCCTGCCGGGCGTTCATACAATCGCGAGACATTGGCGACGCAGACGGCAGCCTTACCGTTCCTTCAGGTAGGTTTCCGTCATTGAGTACCAGAAGCTGATGCGGCTCTGGCCGTAGCCTCCGACCCAGGGCTGAACCTGAATCCAGCCGCGGATGTAGCCGGTCGGGATGACGAGAGCGGCGTCGGTGAACTTCTTCAACATGGCCTGCGAGCGTTCGCAATACTCCGGGCTGCCGGGGTCCATCGACAGCAGCGCGTCGATCTCCTCGTCCCAGCCCTCTTCGGTGTACTTGGACCAGGACTGATGGACGCCGCCGCGCGTATGGGCGATGCCCTCAAGCAGGTAGGCCGGACGCGGGAGGAAGGAGCCGCCGCTGGAGACCTGCATGGCAACCAGGCCTTCGCCGTCTACAAACTCGGACTCGGCATTCTTGATCTCGACATTCTCGATGCCCAGGTTGACACGCCACATCTCCTGGACGATCTGGGCGGCGCGGATGCGGGGCGGATCACTCCCACCGGTCAGGATGCGAATCTTAGGCACGGTTTCCCCGGTCGGCCCGTACTTGGACTCAGCCAGGAACTCCTTGGCCCTTTCCGGATTGAAGGGATAGGGCTGGAAGTCGGCGTCGAAGCACTGATAGGCCGAGGACATGGGGCTGCCGGCGTTGCTGGGCGACTGCTCGCCTTCCCAGGCAATTTCAGCGACCTTCTCCCACTCGATTGCCGACATCAGGGCGCGGCGCAGATTTACGTCGTCAACCGGCTCCTGCTCGGTGAGGAAGTACATCGCCCAGAAGGCGGAAATCGGAATTTCACGGAAGGCTTCAGGCTGGTTCTTGCGCAGCAGTACCGCCGACGGGCCGGCAAGCTGAAGCGCGAGGTCAATCTCCTCGTTTTCAAACATGAGAAGAATGGTCTGGAAGTCTCGGATGGTGGTCGACTCGATGCCATCCAGATAGGTCGGCTCGCCCCACCAGTGGGGATTGCGAACGAAGCGGTAGATCGCGTTTGGCTCGGGCTCAAGGTGGACCGGCATGAAGGGGCCGCTGACGATCAGGTTGGCGGCGTTTTCGCCCTGGAAGAAACGCTCGGCCATGGCGCCGCGCCATTCGCGGGCGTCGGCAAACTCATCGGCCCGGTCGAGGAGGTCGGCGTACTGGTCAAAGCGGGCGGGCGCGGCCTCGCGGAATCCCCACAGCTGGGGCAGCGAGCCCTCGGAGCGCCACAGCTCAACCTTGAGAGTCTTATCGTCAAGGGCCGTCAACCCCGCGATCGTGTCGGCTGTGCCATCGGCAAACTCGTCGATGCCCTTGACGGCGCCCAACACGCGGTTGCGCGGCCAGGAGCTGCGGTCGGAGTGGAAGATGAAGGTCCACCAATCGATCGCGTCCTGGGCGGTGACCGGTTTGCCGTCAGACCATACGGCCTCTTCCTGGATGTGGAAGATGTACTCGGTCAGATCGTCGTTTACTTCCCAGTCGGTGGTGAAGAGGCCGGGCAAGACGTTGCCGTCTTCATCGACCAGGAAGGGTGGCATGTACATGTGGCCGAAGTTACAAGGGCTGCCATAGTCGATGCCGGGGAAGGGGCCGGAACCGCAGCCGCCCTCGTGCACGACGTTGAGGATTTGGTCTTCGGCCGCGTCGTCGGGCAGCATCACCTCATCCATCATTTCGCCAGAGTCTTCCATAGCCGCACCGTCGCCGGCAGGAGCGCCAGGGACACATGCGGAAAGCATGATGCTGAGGACCACAACGAGGCCCAAGATCAACTGCCATCGAATTCTCGACATTGCTAGTTCACTCCTTGCTGAATGGGTGCGCTCCCAGGTGGGGCGCGCACAGACGAAACTTGATTCCGCACGAATTGGCAGGCTCAGAGTCAAGCCGCCGCTACAAGAGTTGATTTCTCTTCAAGTTCCCTTTCACCACCTCCTTTCAGACCAGTCTCGCTGCCAAAGATTGATGAGAGCGCCGGCAGCCATGCGCAACAGCGATGCCCATGCTCGCTGATCCTACTCCGAAAACTGAAGGAAGCAGGTTTCGCCGACACTTGATAGCAAGTGAACTTTAACTGCTCGATTCAGGCCCAAGTCGCGGCTCCGTTCGCACGGCCGGACGGCACAATTGAGACTGGTGAATGTTGAGAAAATGGCATGTAGGTTGTTGTGCAGGACTCACTGAAGAAGCCGCAGCCACGCGGGAGCGCAAGGAACAGAGGGCTTGCGCTCATCTGCGGTCGGCCGCTACCATGCCAAACAGCCGGCATAATACTGTACCTGCCAAGCCTTGTCAAGGATAGTCAGGCTGAGAAACAGGGCGGATGACCGGGCCGATACTCGCTGCAGCAATGACCCGTGAATACGGGTTGACAATGGTCAGCAAGCATGGGCCTCCCGTTCCCCATGCCCTTCAATCGCCGAAAACCCACCTGCCCGTTCAAGTGAAATCCGCGAGTTGTGGCATAATGCACTTCGAAATTCTGAAAGTTTGCTTTGTGCCAAACCGGTAAACGAGCCGAGGAGGTCACCCATGCAGTCAGAGACATACAATCACTATTGGCAGAAAGGATGGGCAGTCGCTGAAGGCGTCTTCAGCCGCCAAGAGGTCGACCGGATCGCCCAGATCGCGCTCGACGTGAGCACGCAGGAGATGCAGGAATCCGACGACAGCTACGTCGTCGACGCATCTGCCGAGGGCGAGACCGCGCCGCGCAAGATCGACACACCTTTCCTCAAACGGACCGAGTTCCAGGCCTTCGTGATGGACCGGCGGCTGACGCAAATGGTGGAGCAGATGCTGGGCGCGCCGCCGCTCCTGTCGGGTGACCAGATATTCATGAAGCCTCCCCACTTCGGCTCAGCCAAGCCCTACCACCAGGACAACTTCTACTTCCAGTGCGACCCTGGCGATCACGTGATCACGGCATGGATCGCGCTGGACGACGTCCGGGAGGAAAACGGCTGCCTGCGTTATATCGACGGGTCGCACAAGGGCCCGATTCTGCCGCACGAAGCGGTGCCGGGAGAGCCCTACAACCTCGTGCCTCCGCCCAATCTGATCGACCTGGATAAGGAGTCTCTTGCGCTGGTAAGGAAGGGCGGCGTTGTCTTCCACCACAGCCAGGCACTGCATACGTCCCATCGAAACGAGTCCGACCAGTGGCGCCGCGGCTATGCCACGCACTGGGTGACCGGCGACGTAACTTCGAGCAATGGGACTCTGGACAAGGCCTACTTCAGGCGGGAAGACTATCCGGTTGCCGTGTAGCGGTCAGCGAGGCCGCAGACCCTCTTCATCCACTCACAATTGACAATGATGTCGCCAACGATAGCCTTTTTCCCTTAGCGAACCCATCAAGAGGAGTCGTCGACAATGAACCGTACTCGTATGTTTTTCCTATTGGTTGCCTCGCTGGCGCTGGTACTGAGCGCCTGTGTCGCGCAGCCCGCCGCGCCCGCGCAGGAGCCGATGGAGGCCGCGGCGACACCGGCGGCTGAGGAAGAGATGGCAGCCATGCCGGAGCCGGGCAGCCAGGAGGAGTTCGACAAAATCCTGGCCTGCGTCGAGGAAAACTTCCCGGCCGAATCCTATTTCACCAACGATTATCTGCCCGCGTCTGACGCGACCTGGGAGCCGATGGACTGCGAAAGCGTCGACAGCATCAAAGTGGGCATGCCCTGGGTGCTGAACGACGAGGAGGCGCCCTGGTACAATGCCATCGAGCTGGGCTACTTCGCCGACGTTTGCCTCGAAGTTGAGCTTGTGGCCGGCGGGCCCGGCCTCGACCACCTGCAGACCCTCGCCGGCGGCGCGGTCGACATTGCGGTAGTCGCCGGCGGCAGCACCGTCCCGTCACTGGTCTCCAGCCCCACGCCGGCAGATGTGGTCGCCGTGGGTACCTTCCTCAAGCACAGCCCCTACGTCTGGCTGGGCCTGGACCCCGACACGCCGCAGGATCAAAGTTCGGACAAGGTGCTGACGCCTGAAGATTTCATAGGCGCGAAGGTCGGCCTGCAGCCCGGCAACGACTACCTCTTCCTCTTCTTCGCCAACAAACACGGAATCGACCACGATGCCGTCGAGCTGGTGGATGCCGGATTCACACCGGACCCGGTCCTGTTGGGGGCGATGGACTACATTGGCGCCTGGATCATGAACCAGCCCCGCCTGATGGAAGAAAAGGGGTACATGAACTGGGTCGCCTTCCAGTTCAGCGATTGGGGATGGGACGGCTACGGTGACGTCACGGTCGTGCGGCGCGAGACGCTTGAGGAGAACCCGGACCTTGTCCGCCGCTTCCTGGCCGCCCAATCGCAAGGGCTCAGCTATCTCCTTGAGAATCCCGACGAGTCGGCCGAAATTGCGGTCGTGTACGGTGTCGACGCGCAGCTGACCAAGGAACAGGCCTTGCGCCGCTTCGAACTGCAGGAGCCCCTGGTTCGCGGCACCGATGACTTGCCCGTCTCGCATATGTCGGCTGAACGCTGGAACATGCAGGTCGCCTCGATGATCCAGTACGACCAGCTGCAGCTTGAAGCCTGCGAATAGGCCAGTGACACGGGAAGCTCAGCGCTTCTACGCAGCTAGACTCCGAGAGGCTCCGGCGTAGCGCTGAAAAGCATTGCAAGTGGAGGGCGGAGGGTCAACCTTCGCCCTTGTTTCGAACTGCGGAACGCGGGGCCCCGAATGGAGCAGACCGCCAAGCCCCTGTGGCAACAGTTTTCCCAGGAGGTTTTGCCTTGATGTCCGGGTCCATTGAAAAACGCCGAAGCGCTCTGTTTTTGGCGGTCTGCCTGGCGTTCCTGTTGAGCGCGTGCCTGCTGCCGGTGGCCATTCCAGTAACCGAAGACGGGGGAATTGCCGGGGCAGCCAGGCGCGGCGATGAGTCCGATTATGACCGTATTCTGGCCTGCGTTGAAGAGAATTTCCCCGCAGAAAGCTACTTCACAAACGAATACCTGCCCGAGCCGGACGCGGTCGGGGAACCAATGGAGTGCGCCAGCGTCGATCGCGTCAGGGTGGGCATGTCCTGGATCCTGAACGACGGGGCCGCGCCGTGGTACAACGCGATTGAGCTGGGCTACTTTGCGGACGTCTGCCTGGAAGTAGAGATGGTGAAGGGAGGGCCTGACGTCGACCAGGTACGGCGGCTGGCTGAAGGCGAGGTTGACTTCGCCGTCGACGCGGCGGGCAGCGGAACGCCCAGAACGATCGCAGCTTCAGGGCAGAACGACCTCGTCGCCGTGGGCACATTTCTGCAGCACAGCCCCTACGTCTGGCTGGGGATCGACCACGACACACCGCGCGAACAGCGTTCCGACAAACAGTTGCAGCCCGTCGATTTCGCGGACAAGCGGATCGCGATCTACGTAGGCGAGCAGTTTCTGCTGGAGTTTCTCGCCAACCGCTACGGCCTCGAAACTGACGGGATCTCGTTGTCGTCCGCCTCCGCCGTGGTGGACCCGCTGATGGCGGGAGAGATCGACTTCACCGCAGCCTGGATCGTGAACGAGCCCAGGGCCTTGGAGGCGCAGGGCTACATGAACTGGGTTGCATTCAATTTCGGCGATCACGGATGGGACACCTATGCCGATGTCTCGGTTGTCCGCCGCCAGACGCTGGAAGAAAGCCCCGAACTGGTGCGGAGATACCTGGCCGCGCTTGGACAGGGAGTCGAGTACCTGCTGACAAACCCGGAAGATTCGGCGGAGATTGCACTGGACTACGGCGTCGACGCGGAGCTGACGAGGGAACAGACGTTGCGGAGGTTCGAGCTTCAGCGGCCGCTGATAGAGGGGAGCGGCGACCTGCCGCTCGGACATATGTCGGCCCAGAGGTGGAACAACCAGGTGGCGGCGATGATCCAATACGGCTTGATCGAAGTTCCCGCCTGCGCGCCCGCAGAGTAGGCTGCTGTACTTGCTTTGGCAACAGATCCCAATTGACACAGTTCCCAATTGACGCGGTCGCAACCACAGGAAGTGTACCCCGTTGACTATCGAATTCTCCAGAGTCGACAAACGTTTCGGGCAGGTTGAAGCGCTGCAAGATGTCAGCCTGAACGTCAAGGACGGCGAGTTCGTCACATTGATCGGCCCTTCGGGCTGCGGAAAAACGACCCTTTTGCGTATCGCGGCGGGGCTGGAGACGCCCACTGGGGGCGAGGTGAAAGTGAACGGCGACACGCCGAGAAACGCCTGCCGCCAGCATCAGATAGGCGTGGCGTTCCAGCGGCCGGCGCTGCTGGCATCGCGCACGGCCCTGAAGAACGTATCGATGACGCTGGAGATCACGGGCCGCGAGAACGCGCTCTCGCCGGGGGATTTGCTGACAGACTTCGGGCTGGGCGGGTTCCACGATCACTATCCTCACCAGCTGTCGGGCGGAATGCAGCAGAGAGTCAACATCGCCGCGGCGTTGGTACACAACCCGCCAATACTGCTGCTGGACGAACCTTTCGGCGCGTTGGATGAGCTGACGCGTGAATCGATGGGGGAGTGGCTGGGCGGGGTCCTGAATCGTTCGCCCAAGACGGTTGTCTTCGTCACGCACAGTGTGGAGGAGGCGACGATCCTGTCGGACCGCATCGTAGTGCTGTCGGCCCGTCCCGGCCGCATATCCGAAATAATCGAAGTTGGCACGCCGCGTCCGCGATCGAGGGAAATCCGCACCGATGAAGAGTTTCTACGCGAGGTGGCGCGGGTCCGATCTTCGCTCTACAGGGCAGTGGAGATGAGCCAATGAACGAGCGTCTTGCCTATCTCATCATGCTGGTGTCGGTGCCGATTCTCTGGGTAATCGCGATCGAAGTGTCGGGCTATCCTTCATTCCTGCTGCCGCCGCCGGACATGGTTGGCGACGTGCTCTGGTCGGAGCGGGCGGTGCTTCTCGATCACACGTGGGCCACGATCGTCGAGGCCATGACCGGCTACGCAGTCGCCAATGTGATCGCGATTGCACTGTCGATCTCCTTCCTCTATCTCCCCTGGCTGGAAGCACTGGCCATCCCATGGACGGTGATCATAAAGAACGTCCCCTTTGTTACCATCGCCACGATCCTGATCATCATTCTGGGCGACACGCCGCTGCCCAAGATTATCATCGTCGTCCTGGTGACCTTCTTTCCGATATTGGCCAACGTAACCAAGGGGCTGAAATCGGCCGATTCTGTCCTGCTGGACCGCATGCAGACGCTGGACTCAAGCCAGTGGGAGATCTTTGCCAAGGTGCGCTGGCCCAGCGCGTTGCCATACTACATTGCCGCGCACGAAATTGCCTTTACCGGCAGCATCATCGCCGCGATTGTGGCCGAATGGATCTTCGCCCGCAAGGGGCTGGGCTATCTCATCGTGCAGTCGATGACGCAGTACAGGGCCGACCGGCTGTGGGCGGTAACCTTGATCGCCAGCGTACTGGCCGTGGGTGCCTACATGCTCGTGAAGGCGGTCGAAAAGTATCTCTTCCGCTGGCAGGTCGAAGACCTCACCTAGCCCGGTCGCGACCCGTCCGCTCCAGCCCGATTGGAAAAGGACATGTACCCGCAGATCGATCCAACCGTCACCTATGAAGGCCCCAGCGCCGACTTCGCCTCCTTTACCGGCAGCCCGCTCTGGGGCTACGGCATCGACGGCATTCTCGACCGCGCCGCAGAACAGGGCTGGATGGTTGCCAGCCGCGCCCGGCTGAATACACCCTACGGGCTCTCCCCACTGGTCGTCCACCTCGTCGCGCCCAACGGCCGCGACGTGATCTGGATTCCCTCCTACGGAGAGGTCGTGGGCGAGGACTCGCTCTATCACCTGAATTTCGAAAAATGCTTCTGGGTGATCTGGCAGGCCGGCGTCAAGGTGATAATGGTCGGCGGCACCTCCGGGATCGCCGATTGGCGCAAAGGCGACGCAGCCATTGTCCCCGGCGACGTCGTCCTGCCTTGGAGCTTCTATACGCGATTCAACCATCGCGGCCTTCCCGGCACGCAGTACGAGAGCATGTGGTCGAAGTGCCGGTTCCTCCTGGGCGACCCGTTCTGCCCGGAGCTGCAGGGGCTGATGGCGTCGAAGCTGACGCCCTACGTGGAGAGCGGCCGCATCAGAAGCGTGCGCACGCCGGCCGATACCCGGGTGGCCATGATCGTACCGGACTCGATCACCTTCGAGTCCGACTTTGACATTCTGCACTGGATGGCGGTCTCCAAGACCGCGTCGGGAATCCAGCCGGAACGCCCGCCGATCGTTACGCTGCACGGCGACTGTCTCAACCCGCTCCTGTCGCGCTACCTCGGCATCCACGTGCTCTACTATCACATGGTCAGCAACTACGCCCACGGGCTCGAGCCGGAGCACGACATCCACAGCACGATCAACCATCTCTACACGCAGGTCTTCCCGGAGATCGCGCTGGCAATGGAGCTGGACCTGCTGGCGACGATGCCCGTTCCCGACGGCAGCGGCTGCCAGTGCACGACCAGCCTGGGCATGGCTCCGCCCTCATTCAGCCAGTCCCTCACGCAGCCGGTCTGACATCTCAAGGGCCAGCGAAGCGTGAGAGCTGGATCACGGCGAACTCGACAGTTTCCAAGACAGAACAGGACAGAAACGTGGCAACGATACCTGACGCCAGCTATGCGCTGATCGGCGGATCCGGAACCTGGGGCGCCCGCTTTCCCGAGGACCTGGACATGCCAAACGTGGAGTTGACCGAGCTGCTCGACGGCTTTGAAACGCCCTACGGCCGCTCGGCCCCGTTCAAACTGCTTCAAATTGCCGGACAGCCGGTCCTGCGCACCGCCATGCACGGCATGTGGGACGGTCAGGGCACGCGCCCTCGCACGCCCTGGGTGGCGGCCAAACAGGTGGCCTGGGTGCTGGAGCAGGCGGGCGTCAGTTGGGCGATGGTGGAGGCCTCGGTCGGCGGCATTCAGAGCCCGGACGAGCCGGGCGCGCCACTACCGCCGTGGAGCATCACCATCAACACCGATTACATGATGTTCTTCCGGCCGCAGGACGACCAGCCCTTTACGGGCGGCAGGGCAAGGTCCTCCCGTCTGAAGGACCCGTTTTGCCCCATCATGCGCGCGCACCTGTACGAGGCGGCGAAGAAGGAGCCAAAGTTCGCCGGCGTCTACGACTCGGGCATCTATGTCTGCACGGCGTGGGGGCGCTTCGAGACGGTCAAGGAGATTCAGGTTTACGCCTCGATGGGCGCGCACGTTGTAGGGCATACGCTGGCCCACGAGCTGCCGGTCTTCCGCCGGGCCGGCATCCGTCTGGCCTCGGTCGGTATCGTCTCCAACCACGCCGAGGGCCGCGAAGAATGGGTGGGCGACTCACCGGACAGCATGGCAGAGTTCTACTCTACCTGCCCCCACTACCTGGGCCCGGTGATGGCGAATGCCATGCAGGCGTTGATCGAGAGCGGCGCGGCGCCGCCCGAAGAGCCTGACATCTACCTGTATGGGCTGGACCAGTTCCCGGTGGAAGGCGCGTAGTCGGACCTCGCGCGCGCGGCGGCGAATCGGAATACCCGTCACGTTGGCCTGCCGCCTCCCGTTGCGGTCGCGAATGACCCGATCGATGGTAAGACATCCGAACATTCTCCTCTTCGTCACCGACGACCACGCCCAGTGGGCCAGTGGGCCGTACGGCAACCGCGAGCTGCGCACGCCCAATCTCGACCGGCTGGCCGCCTCCGGCGTTGTCATGGAAAACGCCTTTACGCCAACGCCCGTCTGCTCCCCCGCGCGCGCGTCGCTCCTCACCGGCCTTACCCCATCGCAGCACGGCATTCACGACTACATCGCCATGCGCTTCGACCGCCGCGACTGGCTCGCAGGTCTGCCGACACTGCCCCAGCTCCTGCAGAAAGCCGGCTATCGGACCGGCATGTACGGCAAATGGCACCTCGGCAATGAAGACAAGCCCGCGCCCGGCTTCGACAGCTGGTTCAGCATCGGCAGCGCCTATCCGGTCCACCACTTCGGGACGCGCGCGTTTTCCCGCCAGGGCCGGATGACCAGCCGAACCGGCTATGTAGATGACATCATTACCGACCAGGCCTCGAACTTTCTGCAACAGCCCGACGCACGACCGTTTTTCCTGCTCGTCGGGTTTTTTGCCCCCCACAGCCCCTGGGACGGACATCCCCAACGGATCGTCGACCGCTACCGCGCCGCCGATTTCGTCGACATTCCCGAGGGCGAGTCATATCCGCTCGGTGAACCGGCCGGGGAATCGCTCACTGTTGACACGCGGCGTGCGCGTGAGCACCTCGCACAGTACTATGCGGCGGTCACCCACGCCGACGAAAATGTAGGCCAGATGCTCGAACTGCTGGAAGAGGCAGGGCAGCGCGAGAACACTCTTGTGGTCTACACGTCCGATCACGGGCTGAACTGCGGCCATCACGGCGTCTGGGGCAAGGGCAACGGCACGCTCCCGCTCAACATGCTCGAAGAGTCGATTCGCGTGCCCCTGGTTCTGAACAGGCCCGGCCTCCTGCCTGCCGGCGCCCGCCGCGAAGAGATGGTCGATCATCTGGACCTCTTCCAAACTCTGGTCGCCGCGGCCGGCCTTGAGCTGCCTCCGGACGCCGATTTCGCCGGAGAAAATCTCATGCCGCTGCTGGAGGATGCCGCAGCAGGTCCGAGCTGGCGCAGCGTCCAATTCGGCGAATACGGTCCGGTCCGCATGGCGCGCACGCGCACACACAAACTCGTGCGCCGCTATTCCAACGGGCCGCACGAACTCTTCGACCTGGCGGCAGACCCACGTGAGAGCCGGAACGTGATCGACGAAGACGGGTACCGTGTGCACGCGGAACGGCTTTCAGGCTTGATCGAACAGCACTTTGGCCGCTACACCGTTGCCGGCAAAAGCGGTTTGCTGGGAGCGGCGCTCCCTCAGCATAATATGACGGAGGCGTGGCGGCCGTGAGCAGCTCGCAGGCTGCGCCGCGCAAGAGAGCGCGCCGGCCTAACGCACCGACCCATAACTGGATTTCCCACAAGAGGGGTAGACACCATGTATACAACCGACCAATATGAAGGCATGCTGGCAGAGACCGTGACCATGCAGGGAGCACACGGCGACCCCGTCCACGCCTACTTTGCCCGTCCGCTGGGCGCCGGGCCCTTCCCTGGCATGGTGCTGATCCACCACATGCCCGGCTGGGACGAGTGGTACCGTGAGGCGACGCGAAGGTTCGCCCATCACGGCTATGCCGCCATTTCGCACAACCTCTACCAGCGATTCGGGCACGGTTCGCCCGAGGACGTGGCCGCGGCCGCGCGCGCGGAGGGCGGCGTGCCCGACGACACTGCCGTCGCCGACGTCGAGGCGGCCATGCGCTACCTGCGCGCGCTGCCCAACGCGAGCGGCAAGGTCGGCGTTTTCGGCACCTGCTCCGGCGGGCGGCACGCCGTGCTCGCCGCCAGTCGCGTCGCCGGTTTCGACGCGGTCGTCGACTGCTGGGGCGGCGGTGTCGTGATGGAGGACGACCAGCTCTCGCCGCAGCGCCCGGTCGCACCGATCGACTACACCGCCGATCTCAACTGTCCAATCCTGGGCCTTTTCGGCGCGGAGGACCACAGCCCGACGGTGGCCGAGGTCGCGCAGCACGAGGAGGCGCTCAAGCAGAACGGAAAGGACTACGAGTTCCACATGTACGAAGGCGCGGGGCACGGCTTCTTCTACTACCACCGGCCCATGTACCGCCAGGAACAGGCCGTGGACGGCTGGGAGAAGATCTGGTCCTTTCTGGAGCGGACGCTGTCAGGGTGAATCGACGAAGGACCAGAGCCAGCTCAATACGTTATTCGCAGGGAGATTGAACCCATGTGTACCATGATCATGCACAAGGCCTCCGTGGCGGGATTTGGCAAGGGGGCCGATGGCTGGTTCGACATGAGCCAGGCCAATGTAAGCTGGGACCACCCCTTCCACGCGCCCGAGGAGCACGCCCTGAACATCGATTTCGTCAACGAAGCGTATGGGCCGGGCGCACGCGTGGCCGTGGAACTGAGCGTCGACGGCGCGCGCCAACTCGTGGAGACGATTCAGGCGGTACTGGCCGAAGCCGAGTCCAGGGGCCTGGTACAGACCGGCGACCCGTAGACCCGCCGCCCGCCTTTCAATCACGGTAGGGGTCGAACTCGTGCTCGCCCGCCATGGCGACGCCCAGCGGCGTCAACGTGTGTAGAATCCTGATCGAATTGCGATGGTGCTCCAGGACCTCGGGCAGCCGCTTGTAGACCTGGGGCGCCTCATCTGTCCCCGCGCCGCGCAGCACAACGCCCAGGCCGCGAATGGCATCGAGCATCCGCCCGCGCCCGATCTCGCCCCGCTTTGTCTGCACTCTGCGCCCCTTCTTCCAGCGGAACTTGCCCGCAGCCTGTGTGCGCGACATGACCCGCCCCGCGCCGTGGACGGTCGACCGCAGCGCCAGCTGGCCCTCGTCGCTCTCGACGCCTTCAAGAACAACCGACCTGTCCCCCATTGAGCCGCCGACGAAGCCCTTCTGGCCGGGAAAGGCCGGGGTCGCGCCCTTGCGCGTCACCCACAGCGTGCGCCCGTCGTGCTCTTCCTTCCACGCGAAATTGTGATGATTGTGGATCTCCTCCACAATGGCCGCGCCCAGCAAGGACGCCACCCTCCCGCACACCCAGTCGCGACCGGCATAGGCATAGCGCCCGGCCAGCAGCATGCAGGCAAGATACTCCTGGCCCAACGCGGACTCTACGTCCACCAGCGCCGGCGCCCTGTTTCCCTTGCCCCGTTTGCGGCCTGTTCCTCCGCCCGGCTTCGCATCGTCCGGCTGCCGGCTGCTCTGCTCAAGCTCGCTGGCCTTGATAAAGTGGGTTGCCAAACGGTGCCCCAGCCCGCGTGAACCGAAGTGGACCCCTATCCAGACACGATCCTGCTCATCGGCAAAAATGTCGACGTAGTGGTTGCCGCTGCCGACAGTGCCCAGTTGCTCGGCAGCAAGCTTCTTCAGCTTGCGAGCAACCGGGATCTGCCAGGCCGGGTCGTCGTCGAACAGGGGGTGGTCGACCTGCTCCTTGTTCTTGCGCCCGACACCGAACGAGATCGTGCTCCAGATGTCGTCCATGATCGGCTCGATACTTGTTTTCACTTCGGCCGCGGGCAGATCCAGTCGCACCGCCTTGTTGCCGCAGGCGATGTCGTAGCCGACGCCGGCAGGGTTCAGCTTGTCTTCGTACGCGACGACGCCGCCGATCGGCACCGAATAGCCCAGATGATGGTCCGCCATCAGGGCGGCGGCATCCGCCTCCGGCGCGCAGTTCAATATCTGGTCGATGGCATTGTCCTGGGGAACGCCCCAGACCGGCACGCCTTCGATGATCTGAATCGTCATGCGTTTCCCATTTCAAAAAGTACGTTCATCGCGGCAACGTGCCGCAAGACCGCAGGAGCGCTAAGCCGGCGGCCTGACGCCCGCATACTCGCCCTCCGGCAGCAGCTGCGGACGCTCGCAACGCGTGGTCAGCTCGACGTGGCGGCCCGTCTCCGATGCAACCCGGACCGCCTCCATGATCTCGAGCACGTGCAACGCCATCTCCGCACTCGCCCGGTGCGCCGCATCCTCCGTCATGCTGACCGCCATGTCCGCGGTCCCGATGCCGCGGCTGCGGCCCGAGTGCCCGAAGCGCAGCGGAAGGTCCTGCCAGTCGTCTCTTGGCGTCCTCCGCAGCTGGACCGGGCCGCCAAAGGTGTTCGGGTCCGGCAGGTTCAGCGTACCGGTCGCGCCGTAGAGCTCGATATCGGGCAGCCCCGACGCCTGCGCGTCGAACGTCGTTATCAGCGTTCCGATCGCACCGCATTCAAAGTCAAGAATGCCGGCGAGATAGGTGGGCACCTCAACCTCGATGATCTGCCCCTTGAGCGGCTCGCTGTGAATCTCACGCTCATTCCAGGTAATGCGCGCCGAACCGGTTACCCGGCGCACCGGCCCCAGCAGATGCACGAGTGCGGTCAGGTAGTAGACCCCCATGTCCAGCATCGGGCCGGCGCCCGGCTTGTAGTAGAACGCCGGGTTGGCGTGCCAGTACTCGTGACCGCGCCAAACGAGAAAGGCGTTTACCGCGACCGGCTCGCCGATTATGCCTTCATCCAGATAAGCGCGGGCCGACTGGTATCCCGCCCCCAGAAATGTGTCCGGCGCAGAGCCGAGACGAAGATTCTTCGCCGCCGCCAGCTCCACCAGCTCCTTGCCCTCGGCAAAAGTGGCCGCCAGCGGCTTCTCGGTGTAGACCGGCTTGCCCGCGTCGAGCGCGGCCTTGCAGACCTCGAAGTGCGCGATAGGCGATGCAAGACTGAGGACGATATCTACGTCGGGCGAGGCGAGCAGCTCGTCCTGCGCAAGAACTTTGATCCCGTATTTCTCACCCTGCCGTTCGGCCGCAGCCGCTACCAGGTCGGCGCAGGCCGCGAGCTCGAGCTCCGGGATCTTGGCGATGTTCTCGATGTAGCGACCGCTGATGTTTCCACAGCCGATCAGTCCGATGCGGGCGGGCAGTTTCATCTCCTGTTCCCCTTACTTTGCATCGTATCGTGTAAGAGCCGTTGTCGCGCGGGCGCGGCCGTCACTCCCTGGCGGCCCAGATGATGCCCCGCCGCACGATCTCTTTCGCCTCCGGCACGTCGAAATCCTTCGCCACGTGGCCGAGCGAGCAGTAGAAGATCCTGCCTTGCCCCCAGCGGCGCTTCCACACAACCGGCATGACCGTGCCATCGATCCACGGCGTATGCTCGCCCGTGAAGGTGGTTGTCGCCAGCACCTCGTTGCTTGGGTCCACGTGCATCAGGTACTGCTCGCTGTGCATGCCGAAGTCGTCCAGACCGGCCGTAATCGGATCGCTGCGATCGATAATGTTCACCGTGTAGTCGATGATGTTGCCCGGATGTGCCACCCACTGCCCGCCCACCATGAACTGGTATTCGGGGTTGTCACGGAAAGCGTCGGCCATGCCGCCGTGCCATCCGGCGAAGCCCGCGCCCGCCGCAACCGTGTCCAGCAGGCCCCTCTCCTGCTCCCTCGTGATCGAGCTCATCGTATGCACCTGCGTGATCACGTCGTACGCGGCCATGCGCTCGGCGTCAATATAAACATCGAGAGAAGTCTCGATATCGACCTCGAAACCGGCCGCGCGCACCAATGGCGCAAAGATATCCACGCACTGCTTCGGTTCGTGGCCTTCCCACCCGCCCCACACCATCAGCGATCTCTTCGCCATCGTCATCCGGCTCCTTGCGTCTGAAGTTGCACCCGTTCCACCGCGCCCGCGCAAATTCGCGCGCCCAAGTATAACACCCGCGCCCGGACGGCACAACGAATCGGCTTGTCGAACGTGCACGCCAAAATGGGGGGTACAGACCCCTAAACCTCAAGAGCCAACGAAGTCACACCCGCCCCCCGCAGTCCCTGGCAACTGGCAACTGATCACTGGCAACTGCCGTCGGACGGTCGGGCCGTTCCGGCCCTCCCTTGTGCGGGGGGACACCCCCCGCAACGCCACCCTTAGCAATGCCGCCGTGCCTGCGCGTTGCCGGCCAGTGTGTCAGCCGCCAGAAAATGACGCCACCGTGCCCGCGTCGCTCCCGCAGTTCGAATCACGACTCACGACTCACGATTCACGACTCACGACTCACGAACTGCAGCGGCATACCCCCCCTGGGATGCAGCGTAATCTGCGGCGCAAGCTCGGCCGTGTAACCCTCCGGGATCCGCAGGCGGAAACGCTGCGCGATCGCGGCCGCCAACAGCACGCCCTCGGTCAGCGCGAAACCGTTGCCGATGCACTGCCGCGGCCCGGCCCCGAAAGGAATGTAGGCGAATCTGTGACGCGCCGCGTTCTTGGCCGGCGTAAACCGCTCCGGGTCAAACCTGTCCGGGTCATCCCAGAATTCGGGCAACCTGTGTGTGATGTAGGGGCTGAGAGTTATGACCGAACTCGGCTGAACGGCATAGCCGCCAACCACGTCGGCATCGTTGCACGCGCGCGAAAGCGCGTAGGCCGGAGGATAGACGCGCATCGTTTCGTCGACAACCTGGCGCGTGTAGGCCAGATTCGGAATGTCTTCGAACGTGGGCAGCCGGCCGTTGAGCGTGCGATCGACCTCATCGTGCAGCTGCGCCTCCACATCCGGGTTGCAGCCAAGACAGTAGAAAAGCCAGGTCATGAGCAGCGCCGTCGTCTCGTGACCCGCGATCAGCAGCGTCAGCACCTCGTCCCGGATCTGCTTCTCGTCCATGCCGAGGCCCGTCTCCTCGTCGCGCGCCGCCAGTAGCATCCCCATCAGGTCGCTCCCGGGATCGTCCGCCTCGCGGCGCTCCGCAATCATCGCGTAGATGAGCTGATCGAGCGTACCGATGTCCCGGAATATCCGGCGCGTACGCGGCAGGAATGGCATTTTCAACGTGTACAGCGAAAACGGCTCCATCGCCATGTTGATGAAGAGCTGGTTCAATTGGCTGAGGATATCGCCGATCTCTTGCGATTCCTCCGCCAGATCGACGCTGAACAGCGTCCGGCCGGCGATCTCGAAGGTCAGCTCCATCATCTCTCGGTCGAACGAGACCGGCTTCCCCTCGCGCGCCGCCTGCTCCCAGCGGCTGAACCGCCGTTCCGCGGCCGCGGTCATCGTACTGGCAAACGACCG
>DAOUHX010000196.1:0-6058 GCA_034428395.1 Caldilineaceae bacterium | reverse complement strand
ACCGATGTCGGCCATTTCGGCCGCAGTTTCGGCGAGCTCCTTCGATCCGTACAACTCCAGCGCGACTACCTCCGGCGCGAATCCGGCCTCCACCAGGAACTCGTAGGTATGCAGCAGGACCTGGCCCATTGCCGGGTCGAAGGTCTGCTCGAGCAGCAGGTCGAGATCGGTCTCCTCTTCAAACGACTGCTCGATCACCGCATTGCGGGTCGCCCCAATCCCCTTGGCGATCGCCAGCGTGGTCGCCATCGCCCGGCCCGATGCATCCTGGTGCACGCCGACATAGGCCGCCGCGCCGGAGCCTTCGACGAACAGATCGCGTACAACCTTTCCGATCATACGCGGCGCGACCATGATCACGTCTACACTGTCCGGTGGCCTGATAAGCCCGAAGCGGATATTGTAGCCGTGCGCGAAGACAAGCGTATCGCCCGCGTGCAGTTGTGCCGCAATGTCGCTCTCGTAGGCGCCCGGCTGCGCTTCGTCAGGGATGAGCAGGAACAGGATGTGGGCGCGCCGCGCCGCTTCGGCGGTGGCGTAAACCGGGAATCCGTCCGCCTCCGCCCGCCGCCAGCTGCCGTCGGTGATGCCTCCCACAATGACGTTGACGCCGCTGTCGCGCAGGTTCAGCCCCTGGGCGCGCCCCTGGTTGCCATAACCGATGATGGCGACCGTTCGCCCCTCCAACACACCGAGATCGGCATCTTCGTCGCCGTATACCTTAAGCATTTCAACCTTCCCTGGTTGGCCTATGGTGTAGACCTTTCCGTGGAAACGTACTTTCCGGTCGCCAGCACCAACTCAAAACTAGAAACTGACTACTAAAAACTGACAACTCAAAACTGCCTCTCACGCCTCCTGGATCTCCACCAGCGACACGTCATACTCCTTGAACTCGAGATCATAGTCCCGCCAATAGTATTGCAGTTCCTCCGACTTCCAGTCGGCATAGATCTCTTCCCACGGCAGCACCTGGCAATGGGGCGTGATCGACTTCATCTCGATCGGCAGCGAGGGAGGCTGATAGCGGTAGTCCACCGACAGCCTGATCTGGTTCTCAGTCAGATTCGGGATCGACTTGTGCACGGTCAGGCTGTGGAATACCAGCACGTCGCCCATCTCGAAGTCGGTCTCGAACCACTCCTGCTCGCACTCATCGTCGAGGATGACATGCCGGCCGCCCGCGCCTTCCGCGGCGCGCACCGGCAGAATGCCCAACTTGTGCGATCCGCGCAGCACGCTCAGCCCGCCCAGCCGGCGCGGGCAGTCGCCCAGCGGCATCCAGCAGGTGTAGACCGTCTTCGTTCCCTGAATGAAGATGTGGTCCTGATGCGCGGGTGTGGGCGCGTTGCCCTCGGCTGGAATCATCAGCCGCGCGATCTTGAGCGCATGCACGAGCGCCGTTTCGTCGAATAGCTGCCCCAGCATCGTGACCAGGCGGGGATGGTGCGCCAGGCGGTGAAAGGACTCCAGGCATTGCACGTCGCCGTAGGCTGCAGGAGGCACACCGACGCCGCAGAAAGGCTCCATCGCGTCGGCCGAAGGGTCGGCGATCCCGTCCATCAGCTCCGTGCCGGGCGCGATCCACCCGTAGTTGTCGCAGATCTGCAGGATTCGCCGCCGCAGGGCAGTGATCTCATCGCGCGGCAGGAGACCGCGAAAGAAGAGATAGCCGTCGCTCTCCATCTGGCGGCGCAGCGCTTGCGGGTCGTCGAGCAGCCCGTTGTGTTCCCGGAATTCAACCGTTTTATGCATCGTCTCTCTCCATGACAAATACCCAATCCCAGATGATAGACGCCTTGGGCATCGTGCAGTTCCCCTGCGCGTCGCCCGAGAGCGTCACCGACTCTAGCTCCTGACCAGACTGTACATCGTAGTAGAAGCCGCGGTACCGGACGCCGGGCTCGAGACCGGTGATGGTTACCTCGCCGCGGTTTACGTAGCGGATCGACGGTCCCGGCAGATAGAAGATCCGCACCTGCCCGGGGATGCCGGCGGCGTACGGCATGAATCTGTTTTCGACCGTGTTGTGCGGCTCCACCCATTCAGGATGCGGCTCGAAGTCCCACCATGCGTAGCGTTCGAGCAGCCGTTTGGAGTTTCCGACATGGGTCGAGCCGGGCAGTTGCGCGGCCTCATTCCAGGGCCTGTTGCCATAGGATGCGCCGTGCGGCGACGGCCCGTACGCTTTCTCCGGCGTGTTCAACTGCCAGATGCCCATTGCGCCGTACGTGTGGCCGCCCGCGCCGGAGAGAACTGCTGCCCAGAAAAAGAATCGCTGCGTCTCCGGGTGGCTCATCTCCATCTCGCCTTCGTAGTTGACCTCGGCGACCAGCACGGGAATGCGCGGGCCCTCCTCCACCGCGCTGACCACGAGGTGCGCCATGTCGGTCATCGTCTGGTAGCCGAGATGCGCCGGGTGCAGCATATTGATCTCAACCAGCGAAGGATCGTCGACCGTCAGGTGAGCGAAGCCGTTGGGATGTATCGTTTGTGGGTGCCCGTAAGGATCGGTCTTCTTTACCATGCGCATAATGTCGGACCAGATGGCGCGTTTTTCCGCCGGTAGCCAGGTCATATCCGCGGTCGTGACCAGTTGGACCTCGGTGCGCCACTGCTGGAATTCGGCCGTCTCCTCGGCCAGATAGTAGGGCATCAGCGCCTCGCCCGTCGTACACCAGACGACGGGGTACGCGCCGTAACGGGCGATCAGGTAGCGCCAGTGCTTCTTGACCACCTCCGGCCCGGCGAAATCGATGAAGAAGCCCCACAGCCCGACGATACATGGGAGCAGCCCCGATCGCACCAGATGGGCGACGCGCAAGTCGGCCATATCGAAATAGGCCGGGTTGATGCGTGTAAACTCGCGGTCCCAGGGAAAACCGGCCTCATTCTCGCCGCGCTCATCGAACGGCGCCATGTCTGGATAGAGTCCGGCGATGATCTGGATGACGCTGAAGCTCTTGGCCGCGCGGTCGGCAGCCAGCTCCTGCACGTCCTCCGGCCAGCGAAAGCGTTTACAGAAGCCCATCCACCATGTGTCGGCCAGCCAGAAAAACGGTGTGCCGTCGATGTGTTCGAGTGTGCGGCCGCTTGCGGCCACGCGTAGCGGCCCGTGCTTTAGCAATGGGTTATCGCCTTCATAGGGCGAAACTTCCAGCGTTCCCGTCTGTCCGTGCAAACTGCTGTTGCTCGCGTCCGAGCAAACGGTGCGGTAACGGAGGGTACCGGTCTGCGTCGAACTGTAGCGAACGCGCCAGGTCTGGTCGCCGGCCCAAAAGGCGGGCACGACCTGCTCGCTGCCGTCAGGACGCGTAACCAGTACGTCCAATTCGACATCGTTGAACGGATCGGCGTAGGCCTTGCCTGAGCTGTAGGCCCATTCGGTGGCGCAATTCTGGATGGCGTAGAGCATTGCTGTTTTCTCCGAACCGCAGTGGATAGCGAACTGCGGTCAATGAACTGTGACTGGGCCGGTGTCTGTCCTTTTGCGTTCCAGCACAAGCACCCAATCCTGAATGATCGGCGGTTTCGGCGGCTGCCACGCGCCCTGCTCGTCCGGAATCACGTCTCCTGCATCGTAGTCGCGTCCGTACCGCGGATCGAAGTAGTAGGCGCGATAGCCGGCGTCCGGCTCGATCTCCCTGATGGTGATCAGGTAACGTACAGGGATGAAAATAATGCGAACTTCCCCCGCGATGCCCGCCGCGAACGGTCTGATGTATTCTTGCAGCGGCTTGAAGTGGTGCGCCCCCCGCTGCGTGATCCATTGCGGCGCCGGCTCAAAGCGCCACCATCGATAGCGTTCCAGCAGGCGGCGGCCCAACCCCACCTGCCGCGAGCCGGCAAACTGCATCGCCTCCTCCCACGGATCTTCGTCGAACCCCTCTCCGTAGATGCGCGGGCTGGGGCCGTAGGGCGCCTCGCGCGTGTTCACCTGCCAGATCCCGCTGGCGCCGTAGGTATGGCCGGCCGCGCCGCTCAGCACGCTCCCCCAAAACATCAGCCGCTGGACGTTTTCCCAGTTCCAGCCGCCCTCCCCTTCGTAACAGGACTCGCCCACGAAACGCGGCATGCGCGGCTTCCGCGGCGCCTGTTTGGCGACTTCGTCCAGGATCTGGGGAAACGTGAGTATGTCGTGGAGGCCGCACTGGGTGATGTCTATGTCTATGACCGCAGGATCGTCAACGTGATCGTACGACCAGATGCCGCCCGTGCCGGGATGGATCGTCATCGGGTGCCCGTAGGGATCGACCGAGCGCAAATAGCGGGCGACGCGCGTCCACGCCGAGCGCACACTGTCTTGCCGCTCCTGCACTCTGCTCGACAAGTCCTCGCGCTTTAGCCGCGTCTTTGCAACGCCGCCCTCGTCGTCAGCCCGCTGCCTCAGCGCGGCCGCGTAGATATCCTGCCAGTGCGGGTGGCTGTAGTGCGGCATCAGTGCCTCGCCCGCCACGTCCCAGACGACGGGATATGCGCCGTAACGAGCTACGAGATAGCGCCAGTGCTGCTTGATTCGCTCTTCACCGGCGAAATCCATAAAGTAGCCCCAGCAGCCGACGATGCTGGGCAGCAGCCCGCTCTGCACCAGATAGTCGATTCGCCGGTCCGCCATGTCGAACCAGGCCGGATTGACGCGGCTGAAATCCTTCTCCCAGGGGAAACCGGCCTCGTTGGCGCCGCGCGGGTCGAAGGGCGGCATGTCCGGGTAGAGGCCGGCAACGAGCTGAATGACGGTGAAGCCCTTCCGCACGCGGTCCGCGCTGAGGCGCTTGAAGCCATCGGGCCAGGGCAGGCGCTCGACCAGCCCCATCCACCAGGTATCGCCCAGCCAGAAGAAGGGCTTGCCATCACGGTGTTCCAGGTGGCGGCCGCTATCGGCGACGCGCAAAGGCCCGTGCCGCAAGAGGAGGTTTTCGCCTTCATAGGGCGTGATTTCGATCGCGCCTTCCTGTCCGTGCAGGCTGTCGTTGTCGATATCGGAGCAGCGCGTGCGGAAGCGGTGCCGCCCGACCTTGGTGGAGGCGTAGCGCACGCCCCATTCCTGTTGCCCGCGCCAAAATGCGGGGACCGTGCGCACCTCACCTTCCGGATCGATGATTTCGACGTCGAGCGCTATCTGATTGAAGGGGTCGTCGTAGAGCTTGCCGGAGGCGTAGCTCCATTCGTATACATGGTTTTGCGGGGGCATTGAGCGCCCTATCCCTTGATCGCGCCGGCGGTGAGGCCGCTCATGAACTGGCGCTGCAGGAGGAGGAATACGATGATGAGGGGGACCGTCATCATGATGATCAGCGCGAAACGGTACTCGTGCAGGACGAAGCCGATAGCCCCTTCAAGCTCGAACAGGATAAGCCCCAGCGGCATCGTGCGCAGACCTGGTTTGCTGGTCATCAGCATCGGCAGCAGGAAGTCGTTCCACGTCCCCAGGCCGGTGAAGATGGCGACCGTGGCCAGCGCCGGCCGCGTCAGCGGCAGCATGATGCGCCAGTAAATGGTGAAACGGGTTGCACCGTCTATCAGGGCTGCATCTTCGATCTCTTCGGGCAACGCTTCAAAAAAGCCGCGCAAAATCAGGATGGCGAATGGAAGGCCGAGCGCCACATAGGGTCCGATCATGGCGTAATAGGTATCCAGAAGCTTGAAGGTTACGTTTACCTGGTAGAGCGGCACCATGATCGCGGCCGCCTGCAACATCAGCCCGGCCAGAAAGAGCAGATAAAACGGCTCCTTGAACGCGAAATCGAGCCGGGCGAAACCATAGGACGCCAGCGAAGCGAGAAAGAGGATCGCTACCACCGACGCCGCCGTAATAACAAAGCTGTTGAATGCCAAAACAGGCACATTGGCGATCTCCCAGGCCTTCGCGAAATTGCCCAGCGATATCTCATGCGGGATCAGCCCCCTGTTTAGGGCGGACTCGCCGGGTGCTTTCAGGCCGGTCGAAAGTGCGATCAGCCAGGGGAAGATCATGATGAAAGAGAATAAGATCAGCACCGCATGCGTAAGAACTGATTTTCTGCTGAACTTGAACCCCATCAGGGAACCCTCCAAACCG
>DAOUHX010000195.1:0-2751 GCA_034428395.1 Caldilineaceae bacterium | reverse complement strand
CGACGCGTACCGAGAGTGATAGTTTCATGCCACTGAGTATACCCGAAATGGGATTGAATGGTAAGCGGATGTCTGTGTTATTCTGTGCCGAACGAAGAGACTCCGCATTTATTCGTTGATCATGCGCGTATTTCTCGAACAGCTGGGTTGCCGGCTTAATTTCAGCGAGAACGATACCCTTGCGGGCCGGCTGGGCGCGGCAGGGCACCACATCGTAGGGCGCCCCGAGGACGCGCACGTAATCGTGCTCAATACTTGCGCGGTGACCGCGCAGGCGGCGCGCAAGAGCCGCCAGGCCGCGCGCCAACTGTACAAGCGCAATCCGGACGCCCGCATCGCGCTGACGGGCTGCTATGCTACGCTGGCGCCGGAGGAGAGCGCGCGCCTGCCGGGCGTCGAGCTGGTGGCTGACAACGGCAGCAAGGAGATGCTTCACACGCTGCTTGAGCCGTGGAGCGCGGCGTTTTCCGATCCCGACGATCTGGCGCGCATCCAGCCGCATGGCACGCCGTTTGCGACCCAGCGCGGCGAGGAGGAAGGCGGGCGTACGCGCGCGTTCGTCAAGGTGCAGGACGGGTGCCAGAACCGGTGTACATTTTGCATTGTGACGGTGCTGCGCGGGGAGAGCCGCAGCCGCGCCGTTGCGGACGTGGTGCGCGACGTGCAGAGGCTGGCGGCGAGCGGATACCGCGAAGCGGTGCTGACCGGCGTGCATCTGGGCGCATACGGGCGGGACCTGCCCGGCGGAGGGCGGTCCGATCTCAGGGAGTTGACCGCGGCCATCCTGACCGATACCGACATACCGCGACTGCGGCTGAGCAGCCTGGAGCCGTGGGAGCTGGCAGACGGGTTCTTCGACCTGTGGCAGCATTGGCCCGGGCGGCTGTGCCCGCACCTGCATCTGCCCCTGCAGGCCGGCACGGACGCCCAGCTACGGCGGATGGCGCGGCGCTGCACGGTCGACAGCTTTCGCGGGTTGGCGGCTGCCGCGCGGGCGGCCATCCCGGACCTGGTCGTCACCACCGATCTGATCGTCGGCTTCCCGGGCGAGAGTGAGGCCGACTTTGAGGAGGGGCTGCTGTTCGTTGAAGAGATGCGCTTCGCCCACGCGCACATCTTTCCCTTCAGCGCGCGCGCAGGCACGGCCGCGGCCGGCTTCGACGGACAGGTAGCAAATGCGGTCAAGAAGGAGCGCTCGCGGCGCTTGCACGGGGTGGTGGCGCGCACGGGGCAGCTGGAACGGGCGCGCTTCCTCGGCACGACGCGCCCTGTCCTCTGGGAGGGTAGCGGAGAGCCGCTGGCCGACGTTCCGGGGAGGCTGCTGTGGAGCGGGCTGACCGACAACTACCTGCGCGTGGCAGGCAGGGCGCAAGGTGGCATTGCCCTCGGCAACCGGATCACGAAGGTGCGCCTGGATGAGGTCCACGGCGAGACCTTTCATGGCGTAGTCCATCCGCACTAGGGTCTCACAACCCCTCGGCGCGTGCTGGGGGCGACTTCACTTTCCCCCTCGAACATTCCTGCTATACCCGATGCAAGCTCCTGAGAGAGGAGCGGGTAGAAGCGCAAGCCGGAATTCATCAAGCAGTTTCCCTTAAACCCAAGTCGCGATTCGTACGGGAGGGCGCTATGCCTCAAGAATCGACTGCTGAGCCTTCGCAGCGTCCTGCCAGGAAGCTGGAGCGGGGCAACCGCCGCGAGCAGGTCGGCTGGTACTTCTACGATTGGGCCAACTCTGCCTTCTCGACTACGGTCGCCGCGGTTTTCCTCGGCCCGTATGTTTCCGAGCTCGCCTTGCAGGCGGCAGGCGAGGACGGGACTGTGCCGGTGCTGGGCATTCCCGTAGCGCCTCACTCATTCGTCTTCTACTGCTTCACCATTTCGGTCGTTTTGCAGTTTGTGTTTCTGCCTCTTCTCGGTGCGATTGCCGACTACTCGAACATGCGTAAAAAGCTGATGCAGTTCTTCGCTGTTTCCGGCTCTATCGCGACGATGCTGCTCTTCTTTGTTACCGAAGAGT
Organism: Caldilineaceae bacterium; assembly: GCA_034428395.1. Lineage (GTDB taxonomy): Bacteria > Chloroflexota > Anaerolineae > Caldilineales > Caldilineaceae > Bin5. Next base: position 731 of record DAOUHX010000195.1, on the reverse strand, counting down.
CGTGGACGTTCGGGGGTCTGCTGTTCATTCTTGCCAACCTCTCTTTCGGGGCTGCGATCGTCTTCTACAACGCGTTTCTGCCGGACATTGCCGAGCCAGATGACCGCGATCGCGTCTCGTCGGTCGGCTGGGCGCTGGGATACCTGGGGGGCGGCATTTTGCTGCTCCTCAATCTTGTTCTGTACCAGTTGCGCGAGACTCTTGGTATCGATACCGGGCTGGCGGTGCGGATCAACCTGTTTTCGGGCGGGTTGTGGTGGTTCAGCTGGTCGTTCGTGACGTGGCGCCTGCTGCGTTCTCGGGACACGGTCAGCGCGCTTCCAACCGGAGAGAGCTACTTTTCGACCGGCATCAAGCAGCTGGTGCATACGGTCAAGGAGGCGTCGAACTATCCGCATACGATCCGCTATCTGATCGCCTATCTGCTATACAACGACGGTATCCAGACCGTATTCAGCGCCGCGGCGGTCTTTGCAACGGCGCCGCTGGCGAACGGAGGTCTCGAGATCGACCAGGGAACGCTGACGATGATTGTGCTGATGATCCAGTTTGTGGCGTTTGCGGGCGCGCTGCTCTTCGGCAGGGTGGCGACCCGGATCGGGGCGAAGAAGGCGCTGATGATCGGGTTGGCGGTGTGGACGGTGATGGTGGTATACGCCTATGTCGGCCTGCGGGGAGAGAGCCGTGTGATGGAGTTCTGGATCATGGCGGCGTGCATAGCGGTCGTGATG
>DAOUHX010000194.1:0-7532 GCA_034428395.1 Caldilineaceae bacterium | reverse complement strand
GAGCTGACGAAATACCGGGTCTTGCCAAAGGGGAATCAGGTCGAAACGATTGGATGCATTGCGATGCTGGCGGCCCTTTTTTGCGATCTGTTCGTTCATTTTGGCGTCGAAGGCTGCCCGGATCTGGTCCAACTGGTCTTCAGGAATCGCGCCGCGAACCATTGTATAGCCGAGGTTCTTGAGATTCAGGATCTGGATATCCAGCTGATGGTCTTCGCTCAACCCGTCCATCGGCGCTGCAGTTTGGGACTTCACATTCTCTTGCATGATTCCTGGCTCCTCTTTTGGAACAGTCAAGGTCGCCGAACCAGACGTCTACGACCGTCGCGACAGTGGGCACAAGAGTCCCCGGGGCCGGATTTGGCGTGGTTGACAAACAGTTTTGTACTCATTATACTCCCAAAATCTGCAAGAAAATATCCTATTCATCTACGCTACTACATCAGACCGCATACGTCATGGTCCTGGCTTCCGGCAGCAGTCGACTCTCTCTGAGCGGCAGGTCGAGGGGCCCGTTCTACTGTCCTTGCTCGCCGGCCGAGGAATGAAAGGAAGCGCTGAGAGTCAGCAGGCGGTAGAGCATCGGGATTGGGGCACACGGCTGCATCCGGGGCCGCGCCTTGCGAGAGCGTAAGGGAACACGAAAGAGCAAACATGTCCAAGGAGATCAGGCTTGCCCTTGTCGGCGTCGGCAACTGCGCAAGCGCATTGGTACAGGGTCTTCACTACTATGCGCAGGTCGGTGAGTCCGTCGGGTTGATGCACCGGGAGTTGGCCGGTTACGACGTAACCGACATCAAGCCGGTAGTCGCATTTGACGTCAATGCGCGCAAGGTCGGGCTGGACCTGTCCGAAGCCATCTTCGCGCCTCCCAACAACGCCTACCGCGTGCCTGACTTAGAACTGGGGAAGAGCGGTGTGGAGGTCCTTATGGGGCCAGTCGCCGATGGGGCGCCCCCTCATCTACAGCGTCAGATGGAGCAGGCAGCGCAGCGGCCGGCGGAGGTAGTCGCCGCACTCAGAGATGCAGGCGCGGAGGTGATGCTGAACATGCTGCCGACCGGGTCGGCGGAGGCGGCCCGGCTCTATGCAGAGGCTGCACTCGAAGCAGGCGTTGCTTTTGTCAACGGAATGCCGGAGTTGATCGTATGCGACGAGTCCTTTGCGCGGGAAGCGGAAGCGCGCAAAGTCCCCCTGGTTGGAGATGACGTCAAGAGCCAGCTGGGGGGCACGATTCTGCACAGGGCGATGGTTGAGACCATGCTGGCGCGCGGCATACAGATCAAGAAAACGTACCAACTCAACTACGCCGGCAACACTGATTTCTACAATCTGATTCACCGCGGGGAGAGCAAGGAAAAGACGAAGCGTGGGGCTGTGGAGACGCTCATTCCATACGAGGCGGATGTCTCGGCCGGATTCGCGCATGTGCCCAATATGGAAGACCGCAAGACGGCCCGCTTCTACTTTGAACTGGCCAATTTCAGCGATGCGCCAATCATTCTTGACGCCAAGCTGGAGGTAGAGGACAGCGCCAATTTCGCCGGCGTCGCGGTTGACGCGATCCGCTGCTGCCGCGTTGCGCTCGACCGGGGGACGGGCGGCGTACTGACGAGCGCGTCCGCCTTCTTCTGCAAACATCCCCCCCAACAGATCATTGATGAGCAGGCATTGAAGATGCTGGAGGAGTTCATCAAGGGAAAAAGCGATAGATAGTGCTTTGTAGTGGGAACTGTTCTCTTCCAAGCTCGAGGGGCGGCGCGCATGGAGCCTTGTCGAGGTTCAGAGAGGTGCCAGCCTGATATCGTCCTGATCGGCCACGTCGTCAAGGAGATGATCAATTTTCCGGACCGGAAGATCGGCCCGGTCCTGGGAAGTCCGGTCGCCTATGGTTCGGTCGCGGCCGGAAGGCTGGGGGAGCGCGTCGGCATCGTAACGATCATCGGCGAGGACATGCCGGATGAACTGCTGCAGCCTTTTCGCGACGCGCAGGTGGACATGCGCGGGGTTACGGTCAGACCTGGCGGCTGTACGACGACGACGCAACTGATTTACGCGGCGTCGGGTGAGAAGGAGATTCGGTACCCACAGAAAGCCCCGTCGATTTCATTTGACGACATCCCTCCGGCCTACCACACTGCCCCCGTATTCTATATTGCGACAATGGACCATGACGTGCCCGTGGACACGATCCGCGACATGACCGCTTTGGACGGGATGCTTGCGATCGATCTGGGCGGCTACGGAGGAGCGCATTCGCGTCGGCATCCCAATGCAGAGGAACGGCGAGATCCCAGAAAGCTGCAGGAACTGGTCTCCCTTTGCGACATCGTGCGCGCGAGCGTGGAAGACTGCGGCCACCTATTGGGAGAGGAGACGGTGGCGACTCCCGGCGGCGAGGAGGCGGTCGTTCAACAGTTCGTGGACTGGGGCGCCAGCGTTGGATTGCTGACACTGGGTGAACGCGGCTGCGTGTTGGCGACCGCAGAAGGTGTAGAGCGAGTGCCGGCTCAGAGTGGCGAAGTCATCGACACGACTGGGGCCGGGGACTCGTTTTCGACCGTCTTTCTGAGCGGGTACCGGCGCAGCGGCGACGTGCAATGGGCGGCCAGGCTCGGCGCCGCGGCTGTGATATATGTCATCGAACGGACGGGAGGCGTGCACACGGCACGCATGCCCACCAGGGATGAGGTCGAGAAAAGGATGCTGATGCCCAGCCCGTAGTCACGGGATTATCAGAATGCGCTCAAAACCTGGGCGTAGGATACTCAGTTTTCATACAGGAGGAATGTGATGAAGACCCGGAAACGCAGCGTAATCATTCTTGCTCTGCTGGCGCTACTGGTGGCGGCCTGTGTCGCGCCGGCGCCGATGGCGTCAGACATGGCAGCCGAGGACCAACCGGTCGAGCTGTCGATGTGGTATTTCAACTGGCCGCCCGGTTATGAGTACCAGGCCGAACGCGTCCGCATCTACATGAACGACAATCCTCACGTCACGATCGACTTCGACCACAGCATTCCCCCCGTGGGCGAGGGCGGATTTGAGGACAAGGTGACGAGTGCGCTTGCGACCGGAACTGCGCCCGACATCTTTGCCGTCATCAACCCACAGGCGATCAAGCTAATCAACAAGGGGCAGCTGGCGCCGATCGACGATGACGCGGTGGGGGCGCTTGGCTTCGATTCGGTTGAGGCGCTCAAGGCCAGCCGGCTGCCGGGCGCGTTCGACTCATGGTCGTCCGCCGACGGTACGCCCTACGGCTACCACTGGGAGTTGAGCTGGCTTGTTCTCTACTGCAATGACCAGCATTTCCGCGACGCAGGTGTCGATCCCGATGCGGTCACGCTTGAGACCTGGGACGACCTCATTGCAGTTGGCAAGCAGGTAATCGAAGGCAACCCCGACTTCTACCTTGACGATGACGGCAACTTCAAACGCAACTTCATAAAGCTGCCGATGTATTTCGACGATACCTGGTCGATGCAGGTGTTGACGACTTTCCTGGCCCAGGCCGGCGGCAGCGTTCTCAGTGGCGACCGCATGTCGGCGACGATCAACGAGGCCGCAGGCGTGGAGGCGGTCGAGTGGATGATGCGTGTAAGCCGGGAGCTGGGCGACCCCAACATCGGCCCGGTGATCCCCGGCGAGGTCCATGCAGCGTTCGGTTCGGGCGAGATGACCTGCGACCTGGCCGGTCCGTGGATGTACGAAGCCTTCCTCGTGGCAACCGAGAGCCCGGTGGTGGAGAGCGGCTACCACGCCTACGGTATGCCTGCCATCGAGGCCGGCACGCCTGGAAACGTCTTCTGGGGCTGGGCCTGGGTGGTCAACGCGGCATCGGAGAACAAGCAGGCTGCGTGGGAGTTCCTCCGCTTCTTGGAAGCCGACCCGCAGGGACAGGCGACGGCTTCGGGAATCTGGCAGCCGTTGCCGGACATCGAGAAGGGTTGGGGAGCAGGGCGAGTTCCCTATGCTGACCTCGTCGCCGCCGCGGCAGAGGGAGGGCAGGCGATTTTCGTGACCGAGCACTACGCCGAAGTGGCGCGCATCCTGCGCGGCAAGATTGAGGCGATGGCCTTCGAGGGCGCCGACGTCCAGGCGAGTCTTGACGAAGCAGTGGAAGAGATCAATTCGATTGTCGACGGGCGATAGGAATAGAACGTAGTGGTTCATGGGCAGCCGATGGTGATTGCGCCATCGGCTGCCCGCCAGGCACAGGGGCAGTGTTGTGGGAAAGACGGAATCGCTTAGGTCGGGCCGACTCTGGCCCAACAACTTGCGTTACCATACGCGCATGAAGGTGGTCGGATTCCTATTCACGCTCCCTGTGCTTGCCTTCTTTCTTGTCTTCAATATTTATCCGATTGTAAGCGCGATCGTCATCAGTTTTCATGAGTTCGACCTCTTTGGCCCGATGACCTGGGTGGGCCTGGAGAACTATCAGAACCTGGCCGGCAACAAAAATTTCTGGTCGGCGATGCGGGTGACACTCAGCTTTACCCTCTTTTTCGGACCGCCGGCCTGGGTGATGGGCTTTATCTTCGCGTCGTTGATCCGGGAAAAGCTGATAGGGCGCTTTTTCTTCCGTTCGGTCTTCTTCGCGCCCACAATCCTTTCGGCGGTGGCAATGGCGACGGCCTGGTCCCTGCTGCTGCGTCAAAACGGCCCCCTCAACGCCATGATGGGACTTTCCGTGTCCTGGCTGACCAAGCAGAACAGTGCGCTGTGGGGCATTGTCATCATGTCGGCCTGGCAGGGAGTCGGCTGGTTCATGGTCGTGTTTCTCGCAGGGCTCCAATCGATTCCGCAGACATTTTACGAGGCAGCAGCCATCGACGGCGCGAATCGGTGGCGACTGATGCGCCATATCACGCTGCCGATGCTGCGGCCGGTTTTCGCCTTTGTCGTGATCCATACCATCATCGCGGGCATGAAGGTGTTTACTCCGATGTTCATCATGACGGGCGGGGGCCCAAACAATGCCACGCGCTCGATGGCGATGCTCATATACCATGAAGGGCTGCGCGACCTGCGCATGGGACGGGCCAGCGCCGTGTCGATGGTAGGCTTCGTCTTGATCCTGGTCCTCACCATCGTACAGTTGCGCCTGTTCCGCGTGCATGAGGGGATTGAAGAATGAGTGGCCGCAGCAATGTCCTGCGAGTCGTTCGATTCGGGCTGCTCTGTGTCTTCGCCGCCGTCATGCTGTTCCCGATGGTCTGGATTGTTTCGGGTTCGCTCAAACCGCTTGAGCAGGTATTTCTCATTCCGGTGAAATGGATTCCGGACCCGATTCAGTGGCGCAACTATCCCGAGGCGTGGACTTCTGAAAACTTCACCCGCAATCTGATCAACAGCCTGATTGTGCTGTTTGCGCAGGTGGGGATCCAGGTGTTTTTTCCGTCGTTGGCCGGTTACGGTTTTGCCAAGCACAACTTCCCCGGCAAAGAGATCATGTTCGTCATCATTTTGGGCATGTCGCTGCTGCCGCTCCAAATTATCATGATCCCGCTCTTCGTGATCGTCAAGCAGCTGGGCTGGATCAACACCTATCCCGGACTCATTCTGCCGATATCGGTGAACGCGTTCGCTGTCTTTTTCATGAGGCAATTCATCTCTTCGATTCCGACCGAGTATATCGACGCGGCGCGGGTCGACGGTTCGGGCGAACTGAACATTTTCTTTCAGATCGTGGTACCGATGGTGAAGCCTGCGCTGGTTACACTGGCGCTGCTGGCCGCGCTGGCGAGTTGGGACGAGTTTCTGTGGCCGTTGATCGTCATCAGCGACCAGGATTTGGCCACACTGCCGCTGGGCATCTCCTATCTCAAGTCGTTGTACCAGGCGCCGGCGCACTGGCTGCTGGCGGTTTCGGTTGTGATGGCCACGCCGCTGCTGTTGATTTTTCTCTTTGCTCAGCAGCGCATCATAGAGAGTGCCGCGCAGACCGGCATCAAGGGATAGCAGCCCGGAGGAGGAATCGTGCTGAGAGTAGGTCTCATAGGCCTTGGAACGATAAGCAACGAGCACGTGCTGGGCTACCTGGACTGCGAAGATGCGGCAATCGCGGCGGTTTGCGAGGTCGATCAGGATGCGGGCAGGCGCTGGCTGGGGCGATGGAATCAGCCACAGGCGACACTTTACGGCAATCATGAGGAGATGCTGGAAAAGGAGGAGCTCGATATCGTAGAGATTTTGACGCCGTACAATCTGCACTGCGCGCTGGCGATCGATTGCGCACAGGCGGGCGTTAAAGGTCTTAGCGTGCAGAAGCCGATGGCGCAAGGGCTGCAGGAGTGCGACTGGATGATAGAGATCTGCAAGCGGAGAGGCGTCAAATTGCGGGTCTATGAGAATTTCCTGTTTTATCCTTCATATGTGCGAGCAAAAGCGCTGATTGAGGAGGGCGTGATCGGCGAGCCGATGTCGATCCGCGTAAATACGATGGGCGGGATTAAGGAGGGCGCCCCGTGGCCCATCTTCTGGGACCCGAACAGCTGGCGCATGGATTTCAGGCGTACGGGTATGGGACCGCTGGTGGGCGACGATGGCTTCCACAAGTTTTCGCTGGCGCGCTGGTTCATGGAGCGGGAGTTTGAGAAGATCAGCGCCTGGATCGACGGGAACACGCCTCTGGACGCGCCGGCGATGATCCGCGTGCGCTTCAGGGACGACGGCAACATGCCGAAGTATGCTCAGCTGGATTTTTCGTTCTCGCCGCGCATGGCGCTCCCTTGCAGTTTCTGGCTAGACGACTTTGTCGAGATCTTCGGCGAAAAGGGCGTTATGTGGATCAACCAGTGTACGGGCGGCAAGGACCGCGCCTATTTCCAGGCGTGCAATATGTCAGGCACTGCGGCCTTTCCCCCGATAGCGACATTTGTCGACGGCGAGGTCACGACCTATCTGGAGGAGATCCCGCCGGAGGAGCGCAGTTGGTCATCTTCATTTGTTGGCGCGACGCGCCACTTCGTTCAGGCTGTCAGAGACGATACCAGGCCTGTCTTCACCGGCGAGGAGGGCAGGGAGATTACACGCTACATCATCGCCGCATATCTATCGGCGCAGGAAGGGCGGGATGTCTACATGGATGAGATCACCACGCAGGCCGAGCGCAATCGGGAGTTTGAGATAAAGAGTAATTTTTGCAATGCTGCTGCCACCCCATAGGTGCTTGCAGAATTCAGCTAACCGGCTGCAGACCGGCGGCGGCAGTTGAAAGGAGGGACCCAAAATCAGAGGCCCTGATCGATTGCAGAGTTTAATCGATAACGAAGAGATGGTGGTTGCCATCGGGGCGCACGACGCGCTCTCGGCCGTGCTGGTGGAGCGGGCCGGCTTTAATGCAGTCTACATCGGCAGTTTCGCCACCGAGGCGACCTTTCTCGGGCAGCCGGACCTGGCCTTGATGCCCAAGACCGAGCGGTTGATGATCGCGCGCAATATTGTGAAGGCGGTCGATGTGCCGGTCATTGCCGACATGGAGGAGGGATACGGCAACGCGATCAGCATGATGGATGCGGTGCGCG
>DAOUHX010000193.1:0-3150 GCA_034428395.1 Caldilineaceae bacterium | reverse complement strand
GACCTCGATGGAAACGGCCGGGATCCTCTATCGCCGCCGGACGGAGATCCCGGCGTGGGAAACGATGACGGTCGACCTGACGCCGTACCTGGGCGGGTCGTACTATCTCTACTTCAATGTCTTCAACGACGGCAACGGTCTGCGCACGTGGATGTACCTGGACGACATCGTTGTAAACGTGTGCCACGGAAATGCGGCCGCGCCGAACGCGGAGGGTAGCGGTTCCGGCACGCAGCAGCAGGAGACGCCCACACCTGCCGCGACGCCGACGCAGGAGGAGAAGAGCGCGGTGGCGCAGCCGGGCGAGGCGGCGCCGGCAAGCGGGGAGACGGGTACGGAGGCGACGCCGACGCCGCCTGTGCGGGGCACGATCGTGGCGGTGGGTGTGTCGACGCCGTCGGCCATCGTGCAGCGGTCCAGCCCGTCCACAGGCACGTCGGAGGCGGCGGGCGTCACGGTATGGCAGCGTTTTCGCCGCATCGCGCAGACGGCGCAGGGGCAGACCTTCCTCGTCCTTCTCCTGATCGTTCTGGCTGCGATCGGATACCTCCGTTTTCGCGAGAGCAGAGGTCCCCGGAGTTAACTGCAGTGGCCGGTTGCCGGTTGCCAGTGGCCAGCGGTGGCCGTTCGTTTGTTGAATCCCCGTTAATTGGCTACAATCAGAGAATTCACTACGCCGGTTGTAGTGAAAAGCATTGCTGCCTGGGTCCAAGGCGCGCCCCGGGTGTCCCGTCTGGACAGTTTCAGATTCGACGAGTAGCACGCCAACGGATTGAGGAGCGTATGCCGATCACCACTGCGCCCGTTTCGGGCAGGGGCGCACCTGAAGATATTGCAACGCCGGAGGACTCCGCTCTGACGCGGCACCGTCGCCATGACGGTCTCGATACGGACGGCATGGCGGCGTGGAGCGAGATTTTCGCGGAAGAGGCGGGCCCCGAAGCCGTGCCACCCTGTACGCTGGAGGTGAAGATATACGGGCCGAAGGCGTACCCGAACGGATTCAGCAGGCTGGCGGCGGAGTGGAACGATCTGCTGGCGCGCAGCCGCTATGACAGCTTCTTTCTGACACACGAGTGGCAGTCGGTGTGGTGGCAGGAGCTGGGCAACGGCGATCTGTGGATCCTGGCCTTTTACGGAGAGGGGAGCGGTGAGGATGGTGCGGCCGCGTCGGAGCTGGTGGGGATCGCGCCGTTCTTTTTGAATGAGCATAAGCGGGGGAAATGGGCGGGGAAGCGCAGCCTGCAGCTGGTCGGCTGTGTGGAGGTGAGCGATTTTCTGGACATGCTGATCGCGGTGGGATGGGAGCGGTCGGTCTACTACTGTCTGCTGAACTGGCTGCAGAGCAAGGAAGCGCCGGCGTGGGACTATATTGATCTGTGCAATCTGCCGGAGGAGAGTCTGAGCTACCGTGTGCTGCCGTCGATCTTTAAGCGTGCGGGGCTGCGGGTGGAAGTGAACCAGGAGGATGTGGCGCCGCACGTGCATCTTCCGCCGCGCTACGAGAGCTACCTGGGGCAGATCGACAAGAAGCAGCGGCATGAGATCCGGCGTAAACAGCGGCGGGCGGAGCGGGAGCTTGCGGTCGATTTCAAGCTGGTGCAGTCGATGGACGAGCTGCAGGAGTCGATGGATGCGTTTCTGCGGCTGCAGCGCATGAGCCGGCCGGACAAGGAGTCGTTCATGACGCCGCAGATGGAGCGGTTTTTCCGCATCATGGCAGGGCGCATGTTGGAGGCGGGCCGTCTGCATCTGAGTTTTCTTTCGCTTAACGGGGAAAGGGCGGCGGCGCTGATGGCGTTCGAATACAAGAAGGAGCTGCTGCTCTACAATTCCGGTTACGACACGGAGCGGTGGGCAGGTTACAGTCCCGGCTGGGTGCTGCTGGGCTATGTAATCCAACATGCGATTGCACGTGGGATCGAGGTATTTGATTTTCTGCAGGGCGATGAGGAGTACAAGTACCGTTTCGGCGGGCACGACTACAAGGTGATGCGTACGCTGATCGTCAATGAACCGGCATAGGAAGCCGGAGAGGGGCGGACGGGGTAGCAACTGTGGCAGAAAACGGGTCGATTCCAATCAGCGACGGGAGTTCGCAGAACGGGGCCGGTTCTGAGGCGGAGGCGTCTTCTTCGCAGGAAAAGGGGCCGCCGCGTGAGGCGCGGCGCACGCACGCGTTTACGTTCTCGACGTGGCTGCTGGAAGGGGTGGCCGGGCTGTGCGAGGAGCTGCAGCAGAGCGATCTCGGGCTGCCGCGAGAGTTCTGGACGCATGCGTATGCGGCGCGGCGGGAGGCTCTGCTGGCTGCGCGGACTTTGCTGGACGCTGCGATCGCGCGCTGCGAGCCGGATGCGTCCGGGCAGAGTGAAGAGAACGGCAGTCAACGCGGCCGGGTCGATATTGAGTGAGACTGCAGGGGCCAGTGGCCAGTTGCCAGTGGTCGGTGGCCAGGAACTGCAGGGGTTTGTGGATAGGAATTTCCTCTAGGCGAGTGCTTCCTCTTCTGTGACAATTCGTTGGCGGCTGGGCCGCGGCGCGGCTGGGTCGATCATGGGCGCGGATTCGCCGGCTTCGACCATGCGGCGGATGAGCCTGTCGCGCAGGACGTCGGCGGCGCGGCGGTGGGATTCAAGGCCGGCCAGGTTGGTCAGTTCGTAGGGATCGGCCTGCAGGTCGTACAGGTACTGCTCCTCGTAGCGTTCAGAACCGGCACCCCTTCTTGCATCTGAATCGGGCGCGGTGACGCCATACTTCCAGCGCTGGGTGCGCACGGCGCGGCCCACCTGTGATTCGCTGATCTGAATCAAGGCCTCCTGCGGCCAATCCGACGGCCGGCGGCTGACAAGCGGGACCACTGAACGGCCCTGCATCTGCTCCGGCACGTCCAGGCCGGCTGCGTCCAGCAGTGTCGGCGGCAGGTCCACCAGGCTGACGATCTCCCGCACTTCGCCGCCGCCGAAGAAGCCGGGGCCGGTCAGTGCGGTGGGCAGGCGCACCGACGCTTCATGGCAGGAACGCTTGTATTCGTCGTTGCGCGTCTTGAAGTGGCAGCCGTGGTCGGTCGTGTAGAGGACGACCGTGTTCTCGTCCAACCCGAGACTCTTCAGAGCGTCCAGCAGGCGGCCCAAGGCTTCGTCGAGCCGTTTG
>DAOUHX010000192.1:0-2848 GCA_034428395.1 Caldilineaceae bacterium | reverse complement strand
TCGGTAAGGATGATGGCCAGAATATACTCGTTCCAGGCGGCGATAAAGACGAAGGTGCCGATGCCGACGATCCCGGGCACCGAGATCGGAACAAGAACTCTCCAGACCGCCTGCAGGCGCGAACAGCCGTCGATCATCGCGGCCTCCTCCAACTCGACCGGGATCGAGTCGATGTACCCCTTCAACAGCCAGATCGCGATCGGCATTGTGAAGGCCGCGTTGACCATGACAAGCCCGGGAATCGTGTCGCGCACGCCAAACGCGGCCGCGAGGCGAAAGTAGGGGATGATCAGTAGAATGCGCGGGATCATCAGGATCCCGAGAATGCCGAGCAGCATCGCCCTGCCGCCGCGCAGCCGAAAACGGGAGAAGGCGTAGGCGGCCAGGTAACCTAGGCCGACGCTGACAAGCAGTGACGAAAACGCAAGAATTGTACTGTTGCGAAAGTGGCGTTGGTTCTCGCCGTCAAACACGACATTGGCAAAGTGCTCACCCGTGACCTGCTGCGGAATCAGCTTCGGCGGATAGGCCAGGATCTCCGTGATCGGTCGTAGGGCCGCGTTGACCATCAGCACAATCGGCGCCAGCATGACGGCAGCACTCACAATTGTGACGGCGGCGACCACGAACTGCCTGACGGTAATTCTCGACCTACCGCCCAGGCTAAAAGCTTGTTTCGCCACTATCTCCTCCGCGCGAAAGCATTTTGACGTAAATGACAATGAGCAAGAGCAATGTCAACAACATCATTGTACTCACTGCCGAGCCGTAGCCGAGGTTTCCGTCGAGCATACCGGTCTTGTAAACATAGTAGGTGATCGTCTCGGTCCGCCTGAGGGGGCCGCCGCGAGTCAACAGCTGCACCAGGTCAAGCTGGCCGAACGTAAAGATGAAATCGATCGTGGTGACCGCGAGCAGAATGGTGCGCAGCTGCGGCAGCGTCACGTGGCGGAATCGCTTCAGTGCGTTGGCGCCGTCCACTTTGGCCGCTTCGTACAGCTCGGGGGGAATCGCCTGCAGGCCGCCCAAGATGATGATCATGAAAAATGGGTAGGACAGCCAGGTGTTGATGGCGACCAGGGACGACATCGCCAGGCGGGGGCTGCCGGCCAGGAACGGAATCGGCGCAGACTGGCCCAGGATCCTAACCACGACGAAGTTGACCGGGCCTGTCTGATGCAAGAGCAGTGCCCACATCAGTGCAGAGGCCGGCGTCGAAAAGACCCAGGGCAGGATCAGCAGCCCGCGCATGAAGTTTCGAAGGCCTGTGCTGAACCAGGTCTCGTTTAACAGTAGGGCAAATCCCAGGCCTAAGAGCAGGTGCAGCACCAACGCCGGAACTGTGAACGCGACCACGGCCCGCACGCTGTTCCAAAACCACTTGTCGTCCAGCGCCTCCCGGTAATGCTCCAGTCCGACGAATATCCACTCGCCCGCCTTGAAGTCGGTGAAGCTCATCTGCACCGTGCGCATCAGCGGATAGACGGTGAGCAGGATGAGAAACAGCAGCGCCGGCGCCACAAGAAAGTAACCGGTCAACTCACGGCGTATTCTCAGCCATCGTGAGGGGCGGGGACGGCCGGGACTGCCGCCATCGCCGCCGGCCGGTGGATTGGCGACCGCGGGACCACTTTTCTGGGACATGTCGCTCCTCGCGAGGAGGCTACCAGAACCGCGCCCCGTGGACGAATTCAGGCGCTCACGGGGCGCGGTGCACCAACATAAGGGAAGGAACTATTTGGAAACCTCAGCGCGCCGCGTCGATCTCTTCCTGCCAGATCTCGGCCATCTCCTTCAGCGCAGATTCGGGATCGTTCTCATCCAGCATCACCTCGTGAAACGCGACCAGAACGGCGTCCACCAGCTTCTCCATATTGGGCAGAACCGGCTGCTGGATGTTGTAGTCGGGGTCCTGCGCGAACAGGTCCGGCACCTCGCGCATAACCGGATTGTCGCTCTCCCTGAGGGACGCCATCACCGCCTTGGTGGGCACAGGCGCACCCATGATCTCATCGGTCAACCGTTGCGCGATCTCGTCGGAATAGAGGAACTTCATGAACTCCCAGGCCTCTTCCTTGTTCTCCGACATGGCGCTCATCGCGATGCCTGTGACGTTCCAGACAATGCCGCCTGTCTCGTCGCGCCAGGGCGGCGCATAGGCGATGTTGATGTCGGGATTCAGGCCTTTGAGGTAGGTGGCGGTAAAGGGGCCGTCGGTGAACATGCCGAGCCTCCCGGCCGCCATCAACTCCATAATGCCCGGCCAAGGCATGGTCAGGGAGTCGGGCGAAATCAGGTCGTCGTCCCAGAACTCCTTCCACCAGCGGATCGTCTCCAGCCCTTCGGGCGAGTCAAACGCTACGTTGCCCTCCTCGTCGAAGAGCCGCCCGCCCAGCTGGGCCAGGCGATAGAGAAACATGCGCGTCGTCAGCACTTCGGCAAACGACATTGTAGCCATGTAGCCGTAGATGCCCTGCTCCTCGTCGCGCAGCGCCTCTGCCGCGGTCCGGAACTCGTCCCAACTGGTCGGCGGCTCCAGCCCTTTCTCGGCAAAGAGATCGACGTTGTAGAGCAGGTGGAATGGGAAGATGTAGATCCCCAGGGCGCGCGTCACGTCCTGGAACTTCATCGACGCTTCGGGCGCCAGGCTATCGGCAAAGTCGGGCTCAGCCTCCAGCCACGGATTGAGGTCCTCCAGATAGCCGACGTCGACCAGGCTGGCGATAAACTCAGGCCCCATCGGCAGCACGTCGAAGGAGGCGTCATTGGCCAGCGCGGCCGCTCTCATCTTTGCGCCCGATTCGGTATAGGGCACATGACTCAAGTTAACCTTGATGTTGGGGTTGGC
>DAOUHX010000191.1:0-17288 GCA_034428395.1 Caldilineaceae bacterium | reverse complement strand
CCCGCGCGCCGGCCCCGACGTCTTCTCCCGCCACACAGATCGCACCATCGCCGACCGCTACGCCGATGAAGGCCTTTACCTCAAAGCCGCCGTCACCGACCGCATCCAGGGCGCCAACGAAATCCGCACACGCCTCGGCGACCCCGAAAGAGGACTCCTACCCTCACTCTTCATCACCACAAACTGCACCCGCCTAATCGAATGTCTCACCGAACTCCTGCACGACCCCGCCAACCCCGAAGACGTCCTCAAAACCAACGTCAACCAATACGGCGAAGGCGGCGACGACACCTACGACGCCCTCCGCTACGGCCTCATGTCCATCCCCTCCAAATATATCGGTGGCATGAGCAAACCCCCGGCCTACGAACGCGAGGACTACGATTGGGGCGCCTCCAAAAGCTACCGCACAGGCGGCGGCTTCATCCTGCGCTAGGTCTCCGCAGAACGCAGGGCCAGTGACTCATGGTAATCACCGCTCTTCAATCCCGTCTCCTCCATTCAGAACATGAACTCTGCCAACCGCGCAATGCACAACCACCCAGCCACACCTCGATTCCCCCTTTGCAGCCAGTCCATGTACCCTGCATCCGTGACAACTCGGCCGGTTCCTTCCAAATCCCCGCTCTGTCGCCGCACCTCTCTGCCAGCGCCCCCCGCCCCCGCGCCCTGCTCCCCCCGCCTGCCATCCTCCCTGCCCCGCACCCGGAACAGGGCCTGCCGCCAAAAGAGGTCTCCTTGCCCTGACCGCAATGCATCGTCGACCCGCAGGATCGCAAGCTGACACTGACGGAAAAGCGGTCTTGATTTTGGTATCGGTCAACTCAATGCTTATAATTGATAGGATTGAACCGCGTGCATTTTCGTCACGCGCTGCCGGCCGCGCTTTTCCTGCCGACGCGACGCCAGGCAAAGCACTCGCCCCGAGCGAAGGACTTTCATGCGCAACCAAATCATAGTCGTCGTCGTAATAGCCTGCCTCTTCGCAGCCTCCCTATTCGTCGCGCTCCCCATCGACCATCCCGCCTGGCTCGAAGAGGGCCTGGCGCCGGGACTCGACACACAGCGCGATATCCGCGAGCTCACCCTGGGGCTGGACCTCAAAGGCGGCACCCAGATCCTGCTCGAGGCCGATGTCAGCGAGGACCAGGAACTGGCAGCAGAGGCGCTGAACTCGGCCAAAGTCATCGTCGAACAGCGGGTCAACGGCCTCGGCCTTACCGAGCCCACCGTCCAGCTGCAGGGCGAACGCCGCATGATCGTCGAACTGCCCGGCGTCAAAAACCCGGACCAGGCCATCGAGACCATCCGCTCGACCGGCCAGTTGGAGTTCGTCGACCTCGGCGGCATGCCCGTCGGACCCGAAGACTTCATCAATACAACCAACCGTCCCGACGCGGTCGCAAAACTGCAGCAGGCAATCGCCGCCGGCGAAGCTGCCCCGCAATCGATCCCCTTCCCCGATCAGGTCTTTGAGACCATTATGACCGGCGACATCCTCGAAGGCGTCGTCGCCTCGCAGGATGAATTCACCCAGTGGCAAATCCAGTTCGACCTGACGAGCGAAAGCAGCGGCGAATTCTTCGCCTACACACGCGACAACATCGGGCGCGTGCTGGCAATCGTGCTCGACGGGCGCGTGCTCTCCACCCCGGTCATCAACGCCGCCATCAACGACCAGGGCGTAATCAGCGGCAACTTCACCGCCGATGAGGCCGATAGCCTCGCCATCCAGATGCGCTACGGCGCTCTGCCGGTCCCGCTGCAGGTGGTGGACGTTCGCACAATCGGCGCCAGCCTCGGCCAGGACTCCATCGATCGCAGCCTGCAGGCCGGAATCGTCGGCGGCGCGCTTGTGCTCCTCTTCATGGTACTGCTCTACCGGCTGCCAGGTGTGCTGGCCGATGTCGCCCTCGCCATCTACGTGACGCTGAACCTGGCCATGTACAAGCTGCTGCCGGTTACCCTCACCCTGCCCGGCATCGCCGGCTTCATTCTTTCGATCGGCATGGCCGTAGACGCCAACATCCTCATCTTTGAACGAATGAAGGAAGAGCTGCGCAACGGCCGCTCCCTCCGCCTGGCCGTCGAGACAGGCTTCAGCCGCGCCTGGCCCGCCATTCGCGACGGCAATCTCTCGACACTCATATCCTGCGCCGTGCTCTACTGGTTCGGCAACAACTTCGGCGCCAGCATCGTCAAGGGCTTCGCCATCACGCTCGCGGTCGGCGTCCTGCTCTCCATGTTCACCGCCGTCTTTGTCACCCGCACCTTCATGCGCAGTTTTCTGGCAACCCAGGGCCAAAGGCTCCTCGGAAATCGCGGCCTGCTGGGCTACTGAGGATCGACGACATACAAAAGAGAATTCTATGTATCGCTTGGTTGAAAGACGACCCCTCTGGTTTCTGCTCTCGCTGGTCGGAATACTGCCCGGTGTCCTCTTCATGCTCTGGAATCTGACCTCCTCGGGCGCGCTCCTCCCCCTCAGCATCGACTACACCGGCGGGACCCAGTGGGAGATGCGCTTCAACGCACCCGTCGCCCCGACCGAAGTTGGCAGCGTCTTCGTCGACGCAGGCTACACCGACACCAAGGCCTTCCTGGTCGACGACGACCGCACCGTCCAGGTCAAGTTCAAGAACATCGACATCTCACAGAAGGAAGTAATCGGGCAGGCAATCGTGCAACGGTTCGGCGAATTCGATGAACGGCTCTACCGCAGCATCGGGCCCGCAATCGGCGGCGAAGTCAGCCGCGCCGCGCTGCTGGCGGTCATTGCCGCTTCGATCCTGATCCTGGCCTACATCGCCTTCGCCTTCCGCGAAATCTCTCACCCCTTCCGCTACGGTGTGGCTGCCATCGTCGCACTCATTCACGATGTGCTCATCACCATGTCGTTCCTGTCGATCATGAACCTGGTCGCCGGCTGGGAGCTCGATGCCCTCTTCCTGACCGCTACGCTGACCGTCATCGGCTTCAGCGTCAACGATACGATCGTCATTTTTGACCGCATCCGCGAGAACTTGCGCCGCTATCGAGGCGAACCTCTCGCAACCGTGGCCAACCGCAGTATCATCGAGACCGCGCAGCGTTCAATCGCGACGCAGGTAACCGCGCTCCTGGTCCTCGCCGCCATCCTCATCTACGGCGGCTTCACCCTGCGCATCTTCATGGCAACCCTGATTGTGGGTCTCATCTCGGGCACCTACAGCTCCATCTTTACCGCCACGCCGCTTGTCGTCGCCTGGGAAGAGGGGTCCCTGCTGGCAGGCGCCAGGAAGAGGGTCGCCTCCGGCGAACAGACTGCCCCGGCGTGATCCCGTTTCAACCTGTTCTTGGCATGCCCCTTAGCCGTGCCGGGTCCTGGCCGCCCAGGCAAGCGGGGCGTTGAGCAAGCCCCGGGCGGCGGGCTCCCAGGGCCCCGGTTTCCAGGCCCGACTTAGTCCACTCCCCGGCCGCGCTCGGATATAGTTCCCTCCCTTTGGAGATTGACAGACCTCCGGTGGTCCGAACTGTGACTCTTGTACTGCGGGGCAAAGTGGTTACGAGGACTGTTGCATCCGGTCTGCGCCTGCGATCTCTCCACCGTTCGCCCTCCACCCGGCTCTGCATTGCCCTCATCTTGGGTCTACTGGCGCTGTTTCTATGCGGGTTCGGCCCTCCCACCCTGCTGGACCGCGACGCTGCCCCGCGCCATCGACTTACAATCGGGCAGTTGACTCAGCTTCGGCGCGCAAGCGCGCCGCCGCCCGAAACGAGCGCCCTCGCCGTCCTGGTCTACGACTTGGACGGCGAACGCACGCTGATGTCGAAAGCGATCGATCTCTCGGTCTCCCCCGCCAGCCTGGCCAAGCTGATGACGGCTTTGCTCGTGCTCGAGCAGGACCGTCTCTCAGAGCAGGTCGCAATCCGGCACGAGGACCTTGTCGGCGAAGCCACCATGGGAGTCGTCGGCGGCGAGGTCCTGCTCGTCGAAGAGCTCCTTTGGGGCCTCCTTGTCGCAAGCGGAAACGATGCCGCCATGGCCCTCGCACGCCATCACTCCGGAAACGTAGAGGCCTTCGTGCAGCGAATGAATGCGCGCGCCGAAGAACTCAATCTGCTCGGCACCCACTTTGCCAATCCCAACGGGTTCGACGCCAGGGGGCAGGTGAGCAATGCCGGCGACCTGCTCCTGCTCGTCAAGCTGCTCTGGCAATACCCCCTCTTTCAGCAGATCGTGGGAACGGCGGAAATGACCGTCGCCAGCCATAACCTGCAGAGTACCAACCGGCTGCTTGGCTCATTCCCCGGCGAAAACGGCGTCAAAACAGGGACGACACTGCAAAGCGGACAGTCCCTGATCCTGGGCGTCGAGCAGGATGGCCTCCAACTCTTCGCCGTCATCCTTGGCAGCACCGACCGCTACCGCGATGCACGGACCATCATGACAGCCGTGCAGCGTGCCTACAACGCCGTTCCTCTGCGCCTGCCCCAGCGGCCCACCGCCATGGACAGACTGTTCGACTCGTCAGGCAGGCGCTGGACGCTGCGCCCCGAAGGCGAAGCCCAGAGCCCCGACCAGCCCGGCGCCCCTGCCTCCGCTCACCTGATGCTGGCCCAATGGGAACGGCAGACCCTGCAGGTCTTCCGCCGAGTCCACCCGCCGCCCGACGCGGTCTGGAGAGAAGGCATGGAGGCAGGCGTCATCGAATGGCGCCGCGGAGAGGACGTGATCGCCTCGCAGCGCCTTGTCGTTCGCTAAGTGTGCATGGACGTTGACTTTCGGAGGGCCCGGCGCCAATTGAAGCAGCTGCCGAAGGATCCCACATGACCGAAGAGCGCCTCCAAAAAGTATTGGCCGCCGCCGGCGTCGCCAGCAGGCGCGCCTGCGAAGAGATGATCAGCGCCGGACGCGTCCGCGTCGATGGCGAGGTGGTCACCCGGCTGGGCACCAAGGTAGATGTCGACACCGCCGCCATCGACGTTGACGGCAAGCCGGTCCGACTCGCCCAGAGCAACGTCTACTACCGGGTCTACAAGCCGCGCGGCCTCCTCAGCGATATCGGCGGCGACAGCCGCGGCCGCAGGACCGTCGCCGAGCTGCTGCCCGCGGACGCAGGACGCGTCTTTCCCGTCGGCCGGCTCGATCTGAACAGCGAAGGCCTCGTCCTCCTGACCGACGACGGCGAACTGGCCCACAGATTGACCCATCCACGCTACGAACATCCCAAGACCTATTTCGTCTTGTCGGCGCAGCGACCTACCACCGCGGCGCTGCTCCGGCTGCGCAGTGGCATCGAGCTGGAAAGCGGCCGCACGGCCCCGGCCAAGGTCGAGGTCGCGGAGCGTCTCCCCGCCGGTCTGATTCTGGACAAGGGCCGGCCGGAGCAAGGGCCCTCAGCAACGGAAACCCAGAAGAGCTCGCACGCCGGCAAGGGCGTCTGGCTCCGCTTCGTGCTGCGCGAAGGCAAGAAACGCCAGATCCGGCACATGGCCGGCGCGGTCGGCATCCAGGTGCGCCGGCTGATTCGCTGGTCAATCGGCCCGCTTACCCTGGACGGTCTCGAGGCCGGCTCGGCGCGCCCGTTGACCCCTGGCGAGCTCCACGCGCTGCGGACTATGGTGGAGAGCCGCAGGCGAAGGACGAACGCAGGGTCCCGGTCGCCCCGCAAGCCTCCGCCGCCAAGACAGTCGCGCAGAAGGCGGCGCTGATCTGAGTGCCGGCCTCGCAGCTGACACACCCGCGCGGGACCATCGGCCCGACCGGCGACGAGCGGCTCAACCGCTCGCACTTCAGGGAGAAACGGTGAACGCCATCACCATCGACGGGCCGGCTGCTTCCGGCAAGAGCAGCGTCGGCTACGAATCCGCCCGGCGTCTGGACTTTCTCTTCTTCGACACCGGCATCCTGTACCGGGCGGTCACCTGGCAGGTCCTGCAGCAAGGTATCGGCGTCGCCGACAGGGACGCGGTCGGCCAAGTGGCTGAAGAGACCCGCATAGACATCACCCCGCCCGCGCGCGAACACCGCGACGGACGCCGGGTAACAGTGGCAATCGGCGACAATGACATCACCTGGGCGGTGCGAACGCCGCGCGTCGACCAGAACGTATCCACAGTGGCGGCGAACCGGCTGGTCCGGCAGGCCCTGGGAGAGCAACAGCGCAGCATCGGACTGAGACACGGTTCCGGCGCGGCCGGCAAGGCCGGAATCGTAATGGTGGGCCGCGATATCGGCACAACGATACTGCCGGAAGCGCCGCTCAAGATCTACCTCGACGCACCCATAGACGAGCGTGCCAGGCGCCGCCAGCAGGAGCTGGCGGCACGCGGCAGAGAGTCCGACTTCGCCCGCACCCTCGCCGACATGCAGCGCCGCGACGAGATCGACAGCGAGCGCGCCATTGCCCCACTGCGCCCCGCCGAAGACGCCCATCTAATCCAGACTCTCGGCCTTTCCATCCCGCATATCGTAGACAGGATCATTGCGCTTGCACAGACGCACCTGGGGGTAGGACAGGCTACACCTCTTGACTGGGCTCCGCCCCCGAAAGGCGGCAGCGCAGTGCCGGATTAGCGATGCCGGATTAGCGATGCCGGATTAGCAGTGCAGGATTAGCAGTGCAGGATTAGTAGTGCAGGACTAGCAATGCCGGATTAGCAATGCCGGATTAGCAGTGCCAGATTAGCGGTTCCAAACTGACTTCGTTTGACTCGTCTGCCCAGGCCCATTGTCGCTGCGCCGTCAGCGCAGAACTGGCGGGCAGCAAACGAACGCCCGCCTTGAGCCGATCTGTGTTATCATCTTGCGCGGGCTCGACAGTGGTCTATCGGCAGTACTCTCTCGGCAGTTGTCTCTCGGCAGTTGTCTCTCGGCGGCTCCGACACGGGTTCGGACCGAGGAGGTGCGCATTGGCGGCTCTGACATCGGAACAGAAGCTGGAACTCTACTACTGGATGGTCCTGACGCGCACGTTCGATGAAGGGATGGTCTCGCTCTGGAAGCAGGGACGCGGGCTCGGCGGCACCTTCAGCGAGCGAGGCCACGAAGCGGTAAGCGTCGGCTCGGCCTACGCGCTGGCCCCCGAGGACATCATCGCGCCGATGCACCGCGATATTGGCGCCTACTTCCTGCGCGGGCTGACCCCGCGCAGAGTCTTCGGCAACCTGCTCGGCAAAGAGGTCGGCGTAAGCCGCGGGCGGGATGCCAACATCCACGGCATGGGCGACCTGAGCCTGGGCATCGTCGGCTACATCAGCCACATTCCAATGTCCATGCCGATCGCGCTCGGCGTTGCCATGAGCATGAAGCTGCGCAACGAGCCGCGTGTGGCGATGACCTACGTCGGCGACGGCGGCAGCAACGCCGGCCTCTGGCACGAGACGCTCAATATGGCCGGCCTCTACCAGGCTCCCTACGTCCTCATCGTCGAGAACAACCAGTACGCCTACTCAACCCATGTCTCGCAACAGATGCCGATCGAGAATATCGCCGACCGCGCGCCGGGCTATGGCATGCCGAGCGTGATCGTGGACGGCAATGACGTCGAGGCCGTCTACCATGCCACGCTCGAAGCTGTCGAGCGCGCCAGGCAGGGCGGCGGTCCCTCGCTGATCGAGGCCAAAACGATGCGCATGATGGGACACGCCATCCACGACGGCGCCGAATACGTTCCGCCGGAACTGCTGGCAGAGTGGGAGAAGAAGGACCCGATCGATCGCTACCAAGCCAAACTGCTCTCCGAAAACACGGCCGACCAGGACGAGCTGGACGAAATTCGCCACCGCGCCGCGCTTGAGATTGAAGACGCCATCGAATTCGCCGAGGCAAGCCCCCTGCCGGATCCGGACACGGTCGAGAGCGGCATCTACGCGCCGTGATGACCGACGATCCGCATTCGGATTGGGCGCCCTGCAGCGATTCGAGTGCGGGCGCCGGGCCCCCAAGCGTTTCGAGCAGCAGGAACGGAAGGACGCGCCGGCCGAAACACGGTCGGCGCTCTTGATTGGAACGGCCCCGTCGCATTCTTGCCGGGAGCCCGGGTGACCGGCACCGCGGACGCGGACTGCCTGCGGCATCATCATCAACCTGCGGAGACGCATATGGTCGCACCCGTAGCCATCGACGCACTGTATGAACGAGTTGAGCAGCTGCTCGACGGCGGCGAGCTCGAGCCCGTCAGCGGCATCTTGCGCCGGATCCATCCCGCAGACAGTTCGGAAATCCTCTACCGCCTACCGCCTGACTATCGGAGCCTCGTCCTCCAGGAACTTCCCTGGGAGGAGGCCGCTGACGTTCTGGAGGAGCTGAAACAGGACGAGATGGTCGAGGTCGTCCGGGGCCTGTCGCTGCCCGAGCTGGCCGACGTCCTCGACGAGATGGAACCGGATAGGGCGGCCGACCTGATCGGAGAACTGGAAGAAGACCACGCCGCGGCGTTGCTCAACGAAATGGAGGCCGCCGAGGGGGTTGCCCCCCTGCTGGAGCACCCCGCGGACAGCGCCGGCGGCATCATGAACTCACCCCGCCACATGCTGCGGCGCGACATGACGGCCGGGCAGACGATGCAGTTTCTCCGGGAGCACTACGCCGACGAACATGACCTCTACTATCTATACGTGCTCGAAGACGTAGGCCCGCCAGGAACTGATTCAGCCGCTCCCCCGTCAGTCGAGCGGGACAGGCTTGTTGGGATCGTCAGCTTACGCTCCCTGGTCCTTGCCGACCCCGCCGCGAGCCTGGAAGCGATCATGGACAGGGAGTTGCTGACCGTCGGCGTTGATGCCGACCAGGAGGAGGTCGCGCGGTTGTTGTCGCGCTACAATCTGCTTGCCGTGCCCGTCGTCGACGATGAGCGCCACCTGCTGGGCATCGTCGCCGTCGACGACCTCGTAGACGTCCTCGAAGAGGAGGCCACCGAGGACATCTACCGCCTGGCCCAGATGAGCGAGGAGGCAGTAATTCTCAGCCCGCTTCCCCGCGCCATCCGCACGCGGCTCCCTTGGCTGGCGGCCAACCTGGGTACTGCGTTGATCTCCTCCACCGTCGTCGCTCAGTTCGCCAGCACGATTGCAGCAGTCTCGATACTGGCCGCACTGATGCCCGTGGTCGCAGCCCAGGGCGGAAACGCGGGCAACCAATCGATGACAATCATTGTTCGCTCTTTGGCGTTGGGCCAGATCGAACCGAGAGATTTCTGGCGCGTCTTTCGCCACGAGGTCGGCGTCGGCCTTCTGCACGGCTTGGTTCTTGGCCTGCTGCTGGCAGCTGTCGTCTACGCCTGGTTTGGCAATCCCGTCCTGAGCGCCGTCATCGCCACGGCAATGCTAGGGAACTTCCTCGTGGCGGCCACAGTTGGCGTCGCCGTGCCAATGACTCTGCGCAAGCTGGGAGTCGACCCGGCTCTCGGCTCCAGCATGATGGTGACAGCCTCTACCGATGTCCTTGGCTTTGCGCTCTTCCTGGGACTGGCGAGCTACTTTGTCGTAGGTCTCTTAGCAGCGTAAAGAAGGGGAGTCCGCCGCCAGGAACAGACCGACTTCAATCGTTGACGAGATCGAACTGAGTTTGCCAGGAGTCGCCTGTCCGAGCAACAAAGCGAGCGACAGGCGTCCGTCGCTGATGTGCCCTTCACCAAGCGGGCAAAGCATTTGCTCGTAGGGAATCGCACTCTATAGAATGGTGTAGCCAGCAGATGAGTTGACAGGCTTCGAAAGGCAGATCGACTGGTCCGCGTCTGCCTGGACTTTAATTCCAGGCCTTGCCTGGCCGCGATGCGCCGGACCAATGAGCCGCCCAATGTCAGAGCAGCAGCGTGACAACCAGACCGCCGCGGCGACGTTTCCGGTTTATCTCGGTTACGCCGCCCTCGTTCTTCTCTTCTTCGCTCCCCATCTCCTTGGCCTGGCCTCCTTTTCTGCGAACGACTTCACACAACTCTTCCTGCCATTCAGCTTGTTCCAGCTGGACGCGCTGCTGGGATTGCGGCTGCCGGTATGGGATCCGCACACAAACTCCGGCCACCCATACCTGGCCGATCCGCAGGCAGCCGTCTATTACCCCGTAAGCAATGCCCTGCTGCTGCTGACGGGTTTCGTGCGCGGCGCCGCAGGCAGGCTCTACCTGCTGCACGTTGAAGCCGCCCTGCACTTCTTTCTGGCATGCTGCTTTACCTACGCGTTTGTCCGCCGCCTGACAGGCCGGCGGCTGGCGGCCTTCGCGGCAGGCCTCATTTTTGGGTTCTCCGGCTACCTGACCGGCTATCCACCCCTGCAGCTGAGCATCCTGCGTACAGCGGTCTGGCTCCCGCTGATCCTGCTGATTCTCCTACCGAAAAAGTCCCGCTCCCCCGACTGGAAATCGTGGCTGGCAGCCGCCGCCGTCCACGCGATCGCATTCTATGCAGGTCATCCGCAGACATTTTTGTTCATGACCTACACCGTTGGCGGCTGGATCCTGATGCTGGGCTTCACCGAATGGGCCCATGCTGGAAAACGACGGCGACGACTGAGGCCGGGCACACCTGGCCCAAGCATCGCCCTAACGTCCTTGGTCCGATTCACTGGCCGTTCGCTGCTCTATGTCGCATCATTGATTGCCCTATGCTTGATGCAGCTGTGGCCGACCTGGGAGTTCACACAGCACTCGGTACGCTCATTCGTCCCTTCAGACTATCTGACGGGGGGCTTTGAATGGGAGGACAGCTGGCAGTTCCTCTTCCCGGGCGTACTGACCGAGTTTTCGCCTCAGTACATCGGGATAATCGGTCTGGGCCTGGCGCTGGCAGCCGTTATCGCCCTGTTTTCGCCGGCGCTGTACGTCGCCCTCGACCGAAACCTGGGACGAACCCCGGTCCTCTTCTTTGCAATCTGTTGCGTAGCCGCCATCCTGCTCTCGTACGGCTCCAAAGGGCCGCTGTACGCTCTCTTCTTCCGTTACGCTCCGGGAGGCGACCTCTTTCGTGGGCAGGAACGCGCAATATACGTGGCCGTCTTTTCTCTGAGTGTCCTGGCCGGCTACGGGTTGGCTGTGCTGCCGTCGCTGGCGGACCGCCTGCGGCGGCTTCTGGGATGGGGACTCTTCAGTGCCGTACTTGCCGGCGCAGCTGTATTCCTCGTCTTCTGGCTGCTCCCGCACCGCGCGGACATTACGCTTTCGAAGTTTTTCCTCATTGGCGCGCTCGCGCTGCTGTTCGCCGCAGCCTTTGCAATGCTGTGCGGCGCAAAGCGGGTCACACGAACAGCTCTTCTGCTGTCCTTGCCTTTGCTGGTCTCGGATCTATTGCTTGTCAACTTTTCCACGAATCTCTCGGACGGACCGGGCGTGCGGGCGTCACTGGAAAGGAGAGAGGCGACGGCGACGTTGGATGCCGCGTTTGATCTCGCGCGGGACGGGTCCGGGCCGCGGCCGCGGGTCTACAATGAATTCCGCCTGCCTGACAGCAGCGGCCTCTTTGTCGGTTGGGAGGATGTCTGGGGCAGCAGCCCTATGCGCCTCTTCTACTACGATTCCCTGTTTCATGACTTTCCGCTGCATCGACTGTGGGAGTTGACCGGCGTGGGAACGGTCCTGACCTGGAGAGACGAACTGCCGGTCGCGAGCCGACTGCTTGTGGAGTTTTCGGGCGAAGGAGAAACTGACCGCATCCACGCGCTGGAAGTCGTTTCCCCGCGCTGGTTGTGGGCGCAGAAGGCACGCAGGAATGTGGCGGACAGGGATGCTCCCGGCCTTCTGGCAGATCCCAACTTTGACCCCAAGAGCGAAATCCTCGTGGCAGAATCAGACGCCGACTTGCTTGGGAACTCCTGGAACGGCGACCGGCTCTCGTTTGGAAGCGGCGGTTCGGCCTCGCTGCGTGCCGAGCAGGTTGGCCCGGCGCACATGCGATTCGAAGTCGAGAGCGACCAGAAGGGGCTCCTATTTGTCAGCGAGAATTGGCTGCCTGGATGGCAGGCCTTTTGGACTGATGATGGTGGACCGGTCTCCAGTGAGGAGTTGGCCATCGTTCGGGCCCAGCAGGCATTCCTGGGCATTCCCGTGCCTGCCGGAAAGGGAACGCTCGAGCTGCGCTATCGTCCCGACAGCGTTCGATGGGGGCTGGCAATCAGCGGTGTCGCCTGGGCGGCACTGTTGTTCGCACTGCGCGCTTCCATTTGGAATTGGATGTTGCTCTTGGGCCAAGGCACCGCGCGCCCTATTGGTAGTGGAGTGATAAGTGCGGCAAGCACGGCTATTAGGGAAAGGAGGATACGCCAGCTCTTGACCCCGCCAACTGCCGGAGTGAGGGATGTGTTTTTCGGGAAGAGGCAAGTTTTCAAATTGTTGTGGCCCGTTATCCTAATCTTTGTCACCATTTTGGGTTTCGCCCTGCGTCTCTTCAGATTGGGATACCAGGAACTGAGCCCGGCCGAGATGGACACCTACACTCTCAACACTGTTTCCTGGGCTGAATCGACGGACCTCGCCCTGGACGTCATATTGACCTTGGTCATTCAACGCATCTGGCACATGTTGGCTGGGAGCAGTGAGTTCGCTCTGCGATCGGTCAACGCCTTTGCCGGCACTGCCGTGATCGCGCTGGTCTATGTCTTTGCCAGGCAGCTGCGCCTGTCACGTTCCGTAGCCTTGATGAGCAGCTTCTTTTTGGCTGTCAGCGCATTGGCTGTCTGGCACGGGCAAGTCGCGGAGGCCGGCATGTTGAGCCTCGTGCTTTCCACGGCCAGCATGATTTTGGCGCTGACGTTCGTCAGGAACGGCGGCAGCCTCCGGACAGGGGCAGGTCTAGTTGTCTGTACGGCTGCCGCCCTGTACACAAACCCATTCGCAGTCATGATCCTGCTGGTCCAAAACCTGCACGTCATCTTCCTGTTTGCGCGCGAAGTTCGGTCCAGGCAGATTGGACTCGCCCCGCTTTTGCCAGGTTCCTTTGCCCTCCGTTGGTTGTTGGCGCAAGGAGCGGTAGTCGTCCTAGCCTTCCCTTGGATCGTTTGGCCCTGGCTGACGCTGTGGTTCGACTTCGCCCACTCAAATTCATTTTCGCTGGCTGTCGCGCTCTTGCGTTGGCTTGGCATCCTTTTCTTGGGCAATAGTGTGCCCCATGCAATGTGGCAGGTTGACGCCGGCATCCTGGCCTTTGCAGTTATCATTGCCGGCATTTTGGCCACATTTTTTGGGCGAAGGGGCGCCTTGAAGCTGACGCCCGACAGCAAATTGCACGAAACGGATGATAAGGCGCCGCCCGACGAAGCCGCGCAAGCGGCCGCAGCCACCACCGGAGGTCCTTGCGAGCAAGTTCTGCTATTCCTTTATCTAATAGTTCCAATGGCTGGCGTATGGGCTCTAGGAAGTGGCGGCGCGATTCCAATCATCGACGTGCAATTAACGGTCGCGGCGCTAATTCCTTTCACCATTGCTGTGTCGGTTGGCGTTGCGGCCATCGGGCGTGAAGTGGAGGGGCGGCTTGGCTGGAGGTGGCGAATCTGGACGGCAGATCCCTCTTTAAACGGCCCGACCACCCTGATGAGGGTCTCCATGGGCCATGTTGCGGCGGCCGTTCTGATCTGTCTCTATTTGGCCGGAAATCTCTTCAGTCTCAGCAATCACTACTTTGATCCCTCTTTCACTAAATCACGCGGTTTGCGTCAACTGGGCTCCAGAATCGAACAGTGGGGGAGAGGGCTCGCACCCGCGGAAGTACAGACCGCCTTGAGTATCAATGCGGACTACGCCATCCCTTACTATCATCCAGAATCGGTTGGGCACACGTTTGTCGCATTTGGCTCAGGGAGGGAACATGGTGCAGCCCATGTGGAGACGCTCGAAGAGAGAGGGTATGGAAGGGTCCTGCTGCCAGTTCCGACGGGCGGTTTCAACGACTTGAACGAACGCCCCCTGGAAGAGCTTTCCCAGCATTACAATCTGGCAGCGTCGGCTACACTTGACTTTTGGACTCTTTATCTCTACTCTCGCCCTGATCCAGACCTGTGGCAAACGTTAGAGGTCCCCTTCGTGAATGAACTGACGTTGACCAGAGTTCAGGTCGAGCCGGAGGTCCCGCCTGCGGGCGGTATTTTGGTGGTCCACATAGAGTGGAGCGGTGTTCCAGAAAGGCTGACTGGGGGAGAGAAAGTCTTTCTCCATCTCCTGGATGAAGGAGGCAACCTGATCGCGCAGTGGGACCCGGAGCTGCGGATGGACCATTCGCCGCACATAATCAGCGCCGCCATCGAGGTGCCGTCGAACCTGCCGTCCGGCCCTCTGCGGCTGACTGGCGGGCTCTACGACGTAATGGTTGAGGGCGCGCCGAGGATAGCTACCGAATCAGGTGACGACTCGCTAGCTCTTTTCTCTTTTCCTGAGCGGGAGTGAAATGAGAGTTGCCGCCCGATGCCGTGTTGCTTGACAGGCCTTGGCCAACGTTAAAGCCTAGGCTTCATAAGAGCAAACGGGCCTCTGCTGGCGGCTTGAAGCCTACTCAAGTTCCTATTGTCGAAAGTCGTCTGCTTGCTTCGCGCAGAGTTTCGAGCCGCTTGGCGAAGGCAAAGCGGACCACCCCCTCGCCGTATCTTTCCCTGTCCCTTGTGTAGAAGTTGATGCCTGCGACGACGGCCACGCCAATGTCCGTTGTCAGCCAGCGGGCGAAGCGGTGCGAGTCCCACGCAGCCTGCGGGGCATCGATGTTGCGGTAGTCGGCCATTGTGTAGTAGGAGCCCTGTGGTCGGACGGCGCTGAAACCGGCGCGGCCGAGGATCTCCATAATCAGTTCGCGCCGTTCGCCGTACTCCTCGCGCATTTGGGCCCAGTAGTCGGTGGGCTGATCGAGGGCGACGGCCGCGGCGGCCTGCAGCGGCGTGGGCGCGCAGATTGTGGAGTAGTCGTGGACTGCGCGGATAGCGGATGAGAGTGGCTCGCGGGCGATCACGTAGCCGAGCCGCCAGCCGGTGACGGCGAAACTCTTGCCCAGGCCGCCGATGGTCACAGTGCGCTCCTCCAATCCGTCCAAACTGCCTGGCGAGACGTGCTCTCGGCCATCGTAGAGGATGCGGTCGTAGATCTCGTCGGTGATCAGGATGAGATTGTGGCGGTTGACGAACTCGGTCAACGCGTCGAGTTCGTCGCGTTCGAAGACGCGCCCGGTCGGATTGTGGGGCGTGTTTAAGAGAAGGGCGCGCGTGCGTGGGGTTACGGCAGCTTCCAGGCGGTCCGGATCGATGCGGTAGTCCGGGCCTTCAAGCACGACTGGAACGGCCGCGGCGTCGGCCAGCAGCGCGGACGGACGGAAGTTTTCATGGCCGGGTTCGAGGATGATCAGTTCGTCGCCGGGGTTGAGCAGGGCCAGCAAGGAGGTGGTAATGCCCTCGGTTACGCCGCAGACGACACAGACGTGCACGTCCGGGTCGACAGACCACCCGAGCTGTTCGGTATACTGACGCGCCAGTACGCTGCGCAGGAGCGGGTAGCCCCAGGTGACGGTGTACTGGTTAGCTGCGCCGCGGATGGCCTCGACGGCGGCGTTGACGATCACTTCCGGTGGATCGAAGTCGGGGAAGCCCTGGCTCATGTTGACGGCGTCGTGCCGCATGGCCAGCCTTGTCATCTCCCGGATCATCGACTGGTTGAAGTTGGTCGTGCGTGTTGCGGGATACAAGGGATGCCTCATCTACTGCCTGTCGAAAAGAACGGATACGTCGCGGGAATTCTACTCGAACTTTGGGCGCCTTGCAATGCATTAGGGTATCTCCTGCGGGAAGAGGGAGGGACAGTCCGAAGTGCCACGCGGCTGGGGTTGTGGGCGCACATTTCGCACATTATAGCGTTCGTTCGGATCGGATTCGTGGGAGGGGCGAGGGGGGATGAAGGCGTGCGCAATTGCTGCGAGGCAAAGCAGGGCAAGGCCGAACGGGGACTAGGGCCGACATACTCTTGGACAATACTTCGATTGGAAAGCGCAAAGAAGTGCTTGAATTGCCGAATATTAGGCACAGGAGTTTTCGAGGACCTGGTAGTTCCTGGTTTGCTGCCGTGAGCGGTCAAGACTGCTTTCCACTCTTTGGTCGCAGGAGTTGCAACAGTCCTTCGTCGCGCAGGCTGGCCAGCTGGGCAGGCGAGGTATCGGCCAGCATTGCCTCGACGCTGCGTACGATTAGGGCGGCGAGCTCGTCGTCGAGGCGCGGGTTGCCAAGGGACTGCCAGCGGTCCTGTTGGGTGGGGCCGATGTGACGCATGTAGTGGGCGATGCCGCCGCGGCCGCCAGCGAGGTGGTAAGTAGTGAAGGGTCCCTGGAGTGCCCAGCGCAATCCCGGGCCACTGGTGACGACTTCGTCGATGTCTTCGACGGTGGTATAGCCTTCGGCGACGAGGTGGACGGCCTCACGGAAGAGGGCGGCGGTCAGCCGATTGGCGAGGTGACCGACTGCCTCCTTCTTCATCAGGACGGGAACCTTGCCAATGGCGCGGTAGAAGTCGACCGTCCAATCCAGCGTCTCGCGCGCGGTCAGTTTTCCCCCTGCGACCTCCACGAGGGGAA
Organism: Caldilineaceae bacterium; assembly: GCA_034428395.1. Taxonomy (GTDB): domain Bacteria; phylum Chloroflexota; class Anaerolineae; order Caldilineales; family Caldilineaceae; genus Bin5. The sequence continues at coordinate 780 of DAOUHX010000191.1, read as the reverse complement.
TGAGATGCGGTGGATTGAAAGGATGGCCGACGAGCACCCTTTGCGGGCGGGCGGCGCCGTCCTGAATGGCGGAGGGGAGCATTGAAGTCGTGCTGCTGCTGACAACGACGTCGGGTCGCAATGCAGCTTCGAGCGCGTGCAGCGTTTCGCGCTTAACCGCAATGCGTTCGGGCACATTCTCCTGCACGAAGTCGGCTTCGGCCAGCGCACTGTCGATCGCCGCAGAAAGGCACAGACGGTCAGGGTCGGCGCCGGGCGCCAGGCCCATCCTTTCCAGGGCAATCCAGGCATCGGCAATGTCGTGTCGCAGGTCGGCCTCGTTGCGCACGGGGTCTACTACCAGTACTTCGAGCGCCTGTGCAAGGAAGTAGGCTGCCCAGCTGGTACCGATTGTGCCGGCGCCGATAACGGCTACTCGTTGGACATCGCTAACAGTTGGGCGTGTCATGAAATTTCTTTCCTTTTGCGGGGTCTCGTGGGGAGAATTGCTGCCACTGGGAACAGGGTTGGCGGCCGGCGCGGGGCCGGCATCATGTTGACTCGTAGGGAGACAGGGGAGGGTCAAGGGCTCGCAAGGAATCTGCGAAAGCGGTCCAAGAGCTCATTCATGCCTGGATGGTGATGGCGCATGAGGGCCTCTTCGTCGACCGGTCCGTCCGCCAGGGCCATCATGTTGGCGGCCTTTTGGTCGGTCTCCAGGTCGACGTAGCTGGTTGACAGGCGGAGGGAGAGCTCCTGCTCGGGCGCGCCGAAGTCGGTACCGGGCAGGGTTGCGATTTG
>DAOUHX010000190.1:0-4436 GCA_034428395.1 Caldilineaceae bacterium | reverse complement strand
GTGGGGCCCGCCCGATGCGGAAGAGCTGTGCATGACGGCCGATACGACGATGGACCTGGCCGAGGCGATCCCGCTGTACCAGGAGGCGGGGCGGCAGTTCTTCGCCGACGTCTACAGCATCGGCCACTTCACCGAACCGGCCTACATGCTGGTCAAGCCCTGGGTCAGCCACTGGGACTCGCTCTACGGCAGCCTGGACCACGGTGTGCGCAATCCGGAGCATCTCTTCATAGCCGCCAGGTAGTAAGGCGGGCTGTGACCTGAAACAGACTCTCGCTAGCGGAGAGAAGGAAGGAGGGAGAGGCCGCGGCCTCTCTCTCCTCACGCCCCGTTCTCGTTCTTCGACTTCGCACTGACAATCGTTATGTTCCTATACACTTTGCGCCGGGTCGTCTCAATACTGCCAATCGTTGTCGTGGTCATGCTCATCACCTTCACGCTGAGCTACTTTGGCCCGATCGATACGGTGCGCGCTGTTCTGGGAGAAGACTGGGAAGACGAGCAGCGCTACGAGGAGGTCAAAAGGTCGCTCGGACTGGACCGGCCATTCCTGATCCAGTTTCTTGACTATGTGAGCAGCCTGTGGGGCGGCAATTGGGGCCGGTCATTGTCCTCATTCGGCGGCGTCGCCAGCGACAGAGCGGTCGGCGAAGGGCGCGGGGTGGGATTTTCGGGTACGAGCACGGGTGTGCGCGAGATGATCTTGGGCCGCCTGGCGATCAGCGCGCAGCTTGGGCTTTGGTCGCTGATCATCCTCACCTTCGTTGGCATCCTTTTCGGCGTTCTGGCGGCTGTAAAACAGAACACTACCCTCGACTACGCGATCGTAACCAGCTCGATCGTTGCCAGCTCGATCCCGGCCTATGTAATCGGGCCGATCCTGCTTATCATCTTCGTGCTCAAAATTCCCGTCTTTAAGACTGTCGGGGGATGGGACGGCATGTTCTCGCGCCAGGCCATCCTGCCCGCCATCGTCCTGGCGGCCGGCCCCTCGCTGGTCGTCGTGCGCCAGGCGCGGGCCGGAATTATCGAAGTGCTCAGCAAGGACTTTGTCCGCACCGCCCGCGCCAAGGGCATGCCTGAGCGGCTTGTGGTAGCGCGCCACATGCTGCGCACGGCCATGATCCCGGTTCTGACCTCGCTGGGCCTGATTACAAGCGGGCTGGTAACGGGCAGTCTATTCGTCGAGCAGATATTCAACATCCCCGGCATCGGCAAGCTAGCGATTCAGACGCTCATGTCGGGCGATCATCCTGTCTTCATGGGAATCATTCTCCTGCAATCGCTTATCTTTATCACGGTCAATCTCATGACCGATCTGCTGTACGGCGCGCTCGACCCGCGCGTTACATATGATTGAACGGCGCGTCGAAGGCACCGTTTTCCCGTCGGGGCCCTGAATGGCTCCGGCCACGCCGGTTGCCGGGTCGCGGGGACTTGCAACAGTCTACACTCGGGCAACTCGTGAGACCCGGATCCTCTTGAGGTATTCAGAGTGAACACTGAGGAAAGCAGAGCGCAAGATCTCTTTGCTGTGCCGGAGCAGCGCAGTCTATGGCAGGACGCCCTAGAGCAGCTCTTTCGCAACCGCCTGGCCATTTTCGGGGTCCTGGTTGCCCTCCTGCTCCTCTTCATCTCGATCTTTGGCCCGTGGCTGGCCCCGTATGACTATGCCGAGGGAAATTTCATGCGGATCGATGAGCCGCCCAGCCGCGACCACTGGCTGGGGACCGACGGCCTGGGCCGTGATATGTTTACCCGCATCCTCTACGGCGCACGCACCGCCTTTCTCGTGGGGCTGATCGTCACCATCGGCACAACGGTGCTGGGCGTTGTCCTCGGCGCGGCCGGCGCATTTCTGGGTGGCTGGGTAGACTTCGTCGTCATGCGTCTTGCCGATATTACGATGGCCTTCCCCGACATACTGCTGGCGGCGTTCATCAGCGTCGTCTTTCGCGAGAAGGTTCTCGAACTGCAAATTCAAATGCAGGAGGAGTACGGCTGGTCGCTTTCCGAAAGCAACCGTGTCTACCTGGACTACATGGTCATTTTCGGAGCGTTGACGCTGGTGCAGTGGTACGGCAAGGCGCGGCTGGTGCGCGGGCAGATCCTGTCGCTACGCGAAAAAGAGTTCATCGAGGCCGAACGGGCGCTGGGCGCGTCGAACTGGACCATAATCCTCAGCCACCTGGTTCCCAACAGCCTGGGGCCGCTGATCGTCTCGATCACGGTCGGTTTTGGCGGCGCGATGCTATCGGAAGCTTCGCTCAGCTTCCTGGGCGTGGGCATCCAGCCGCCTGGCGCCAGCTGGGGCGCGATGATTAACGACAACCTGGGCCAGTGGCGCTTCAAGCCCCATCTGGTGGTGATGCCGGGGATCGTGCTGGCTATCGTCGTGCTCGGTTTCAACTTCCTGGGCGACGGGCTGAACGACGCGCTCAACCCGGAGCAAAGGCGGCGCTGACGCGATGGGAACCGACAGTAGCACGCAACCGGAGACCCCGTTGACGAACAATGCCAAATCGGACCGGATGCCCTTGCTCCAGATCAGGCAGCTTCATACCCAGTTTGAGACCAAACAGGGAACCGTGAGGGCCGTAGACGGCCTGTCGCTGGACCTTTATGAAGGGGAGGTCCTGGGCCTGGTGGGTGAGAGCGGCTGCGGGAAAACGATGACCGCCCTGTCGGTCATGGGTTTGCTGCCGGGGAACGGCCGCGCGGTGGCCGGGGAGATCAGCTTCGAAGGGAAGGACCTGCTGCAGTGCAGCGCCGAGGAGATGCAACAAATCCGGGGCCGCAAACTTGCGATGGTTTTCCAGGAGCCCATGACCGCGCTGACACCGACGATGACGATAGGCCGGCAGATCAGCGAGGCGATCGAAATTCACCTCGGCTTGAGCAGGCAGGCGTCGCAGGAGCGCACTCTGGACCTGCTGGCCCAGGTCGGCATCCCGTCGCCGCAGTCACGCTTTGACGATTATATTCACCAGTTCAGCGGCGGAATGCGGCAGCGGGTGATGATCGCGATCGCGTTCTCGTGCCAGCCCCGTCTGCTGCTAGCCGACGAGCCGACAACCGCGCTCGACGTGACGGTGCAGGCACAGATCCTGGACCTGATCAAGAATCTGGCCCTGGAAGCCGGCATGACCGCCCTCTTCATCACACACGACATGGGCATCGTCGCGGGCAGCTGCGACCGCGTTGCGGTGATGTATGCCGGCCGTCTCGTCGAGGAAGGGCCTGTCGACGACGTGCTGATCAATCCCAGGCATCCGTATACGCAGGGGCTGCTGGGCTCGGTCCCGTCTCTGGAGAGCGAACCCGGTGACCGCCTGTTTTCGATCAGCGGGCTGCCGCCGGACCTGGCCAGCCTGCCGACCGGATGCAATTTCTGGCCACGCTGCCCCTTGGCTGATGAACGCTGCCGCGAGGAGGAACCGGTGCTGGAGCAGTACGGCGAATCGCAGGCGGCATGCTGGAAGGCGATACCTTTGCAAATGGCATAGCCAATAGTGCAGTGGTGCATATCCCGAATTTCGCAATCGAAGTGGACCGCCGGTTGTCAGGTTGGATTCTCCCCGAGCAGGGGGACGCGAGGCATGGAAGAACAGCCATTGCTTAGTGTGCGCGAACTGGTAAAGCACTTTCGGCTGCCGCGGCGCAGCCTGCTGCGGGCGCCCGATGTGGTGCGTGCGGTCGACGGGGTCAGCTTCGATATCTCGCGCGGCAAAACGCTGGGACTGGTCGGCGAGAGCGGTTGCGGCAAGACGACGACCGGGCGCACGATTCTGCAGCTGATGCGGGCGACGGACGGCGAAGTCCTTTTCAAGGGCGAGGACCTGTGCCTGCTGAACGATTCGGAGATGCGCCCGTTCAGAAACGGCATGCAGATCATATTCCAGGACCCCTACGCTTCGCTCGACCCGCGCATGACGATCGGCAAGGCGATCGCCGAGCCGTTGATGATCCACAAGCTGTGCCAGACGCGGGAAGAGGCCCGGGACCGCGTGCAAGGTCTGATGGAACGCGTCGGCCTGAACCCATACTTCATCAACCGCTATCCCCACGAGTTCAGCGGCGGCCAGCGCCAGCGCATCGGCATCGCCCGCGCCCTCGCGGTAGACCCCGATTTCATCGTCCTCGACGAACCTGTCTCTTCGCTCGACGTCTCGATCCAGGCGCAGATCCTCAACCTGCTGCAGGACCTGCAGGACGAGCTGGAGCTGACCTATCTCTTCATCGCCCATGATCTACGGGTCGTGCGTCACATCAGCGACCGGATTGCGGTGATGTACCTGGGTCTGATTGTAGAGATGGCGCAGGGCGTTGAGATATACGACGAACCGCTTCACCCCTACACGCAGGCGCTGCTCAGCGCGGTCCCGTGGACCGACCCGAGGCTGGCGCGCAAACACCAGCGCATCATTCTGGAAGGC
>DAOUHX010000189.1:0-7534 GCA_034428395.1 Caldilineaceae bacterium | reverse complement strand
CTTGGCCTGGGGACTTGTGTCGGTGCTCTCCAGCCCGCTGGCGCAGTTACGTTACGCCGGGCTGGTCCTCGTTGAAGACAAGCGCGACTTCTGGCGGGCACTGCACTATGCCGGCGTGCTGGCCCTGCTTATGATGGTCGTCCAGTGGCTACTCGGCGGCACATTCTTGAGCCTCCAACTGCTTGAGGGCCTGCACAGGCTCGACGCCGACACCGCTCAACTCGTGCGGACCATCATGGTCTGGCTGCTGCCCATGCCGCTGTTGCGGGGCATCACACAACTCGGCGTAGGTGTACTGACTCGTGGCAAACGAACAGGTCACGTCACCGTTGCTGCGGCTTTCAGCGTTGCCGCCGGCTTCGTATCCGTACTGGTGCTACTCCAAGTCGAAGCCGTCCGTGCCTATCCGATCTGGCTGCCGGTCCTTGTTCTTTATGCCACAATGGTGACTGAGTGCGCTGTTATCCTATGGTACCTGTGGCGCTTCTTTGTGCACGACCTGCCTGACAGCCTGGACCGCGCTCCGATTTCCTACATGGCGATCTTTCGATTCACCTGGCCGCTGGCGCTAATGAACTTCATGCAGGAGTTCAGCCGCCCGCTCATCAATCTGTTCATCGTGCGCGGTATGAATGGCGCCGAGGCGATGGCGGTGATGACCGTTGCCTACACGCTTGGTCAGTGGCCCTACCGTTGGTTAAACGAAATGCGCGCGCTGATGCCGCCTTTCTACCAGGAAGTGCGCGCCTACCGTCCCTTTTTGCGCTACGCTTACGCGTGCGGACTCGTCGCCTTCGCCATTTGCATCTTACTCTTCTGGACGCCGCTGCGGACGGTGATACTGGAGCAACTGATCGGCCTGAAGCCTGCACTCGCCGAACTCAGCCGTACGCCGCTGCAAATCTACTCGTTTTTCCCGCTGATTGTGCTGCACCGTTCCTATTTTCACAGCATCGCTTTTGTCGAAAGGCGCACACTACCGATGGCAGTCACCGCGCCCATGCGCTCCGGCGCTATTCTCGCGGCCCTGCTGATCCTGCCTCTGTTCGGCTTACAGGGCGCGGCCCGCGGCGTAGCAGCACTACTGGCCGGATTCAGCGCCGAGACTGTTACCATCTGGTGGCTCCTCCTTGGCAAGGAGCAAGTTCGCCTATTGCGCACGCGCCTCGCCGCCTGATTGCCTGCCCGCCTCAGGCGTCCTCACTCCTGCCGCGCTCGACTCTAGGTGTAGCGCGCCACTGCATCCATGTCCAGCTCGATCCCCAGCCCTGGTCGATTCGGTATCGGCAGCATCCCTTCCGCGTCCAGTTGCCATCCCCCCTGCACAATCTCATCAATGTAGGGCGAGCCGGTCTTGTATTCCACCAGGTCGGTATCGGCGAGAGCTGAGGCCAGTTGCAGATCGGCTGCCAGCCCCAGTGCTGTGTTCCAACCATGCGGAATCAGGCGTACGCCAAACTCCTGCGCCATCCAGCCGATGCGCCTTTCCTCGCTGATTCCGCCCACTTTGGCGACATCCGGCTGCACGATATCGAATGCGCCCTGTTGGAGGAACGGCAGGAACGACTGGCGCCGGGTCAGAGTTTCGCCGCCTGTGATCGGTACAGTCGTGTTGCGCCGCAGATGGATAAACTCTTCCAGATCGTCCGGGCGTAGCGGTTCTTCGAACCAGTCGACGCCGTAATCGGCCAGCATCTGCGCGCAGCGCAGAGCCCATGTATAGCGACCCTGCCAGTGCGCGTCGCTGCCGCCGGCGTCGACCATTAACTGGTTGTCATCGCCCACTGCGTCTCGCGCTGTCGCTACAATCTCCTCATCCAGCTGATCGCTCACGCGGCCAAAGGGCCCCCAGCCCATCTTGAATGCGCGAAAGCCCTGCTCTTTCCATCGTTGTAGCTCGTCCCGCAGCGGCGCCGGCTGGTCCATGAGCAGCGAAGCATAAGGGCGCACCCGCTCGCGGTAGCGCCCGCCCAACAGCCGCCCGACCGGCTGTCCGGTGACCTTGCCCAGTATGTCCCACAGGGCGATGTCGATACCGCTGATCGTGTGTGTAATGCTGCCCCCGCGCCCCATCCAGAACGTATTCTGGTGCAACCGCTCGCTTACCCGCTCCGGCTCGATCGCGGTCTGGCCGATGGCCAGGGGCCGCAGTACCTCCAGCGCAGCCAGAACAAGCCCATCGTTGGTGAAGACCGAACCGCAGCCCCTGACGCCTTCGTCCGTATCGACGAATATGAGGGTGTGAATGCAGTCCTCCTCCTTTAGCTCCTCGCTCCAACCGCCCTCTGGCGTCGCGCCCCGTAGTCCGACCGCGCTGATCTCTTCGATTATCATCTCAACTCCTTGTTTGTCTACAGCCTTAAACTGTTTTCCTTTGGAAACCGAGAGTTTCGGTCCCCTCAACTCGTCTGATCTGTCCTGGTTCTTCAGGCTATTGGTCCCATCGTTCGCTTGTGAGTGAAGCTGACATAGCGGTCGCCTGGATCCTCAATCTTACGGGACCGATTTCCTCTCGCTTTGGCATGAAGGGGGGACAATTGTCCCCCAATGTCCCCCAATGTCGTCCAATGTCGCCCTACATTTTTTTTCGGGAGGGGATATTCTGCTCGTATTGCGTTTTCAATTTGGCGTTATTCGTTCCTGGCATTCCATTTCCCGTTGCCCTGGCCGGTCGTTGCTGTTGATACCAGCGTAGCACATTTGAAAGCCATTCGCTCGCGTTTTCGCCTTTTGCGTCACTTTTCGTCACCGGCCGGTCGTTTTGGCCTTTCGTGCCGCGGAGCGACCGGGCTGCCGTTGCCGGGACTTCGGTAACGGGTTGCCGGTCAAAATGTTTGTCCCATCGGCGACGGTGGTTGTCGCGCCGGTCATGGTTCTGCAGTAGCTCGTGTTGCAGGCGTTTGCAAGCGTCTTGGCGTCCCCTGGTCAATTCTCGCTGTTTGTATCGCTTCTACAATGGGTCCCGCTACAGACTACGAACTTTCAGAGAAGAGGAGGCCTGGATCCAAGGGCGTTTCGCCGGTGCGGCCGAAGGGCAGATAGGCTAGGCTTTATTGGGGAAACAGTTTAGTCCGTCGAGTTCCGCATTGATGTCACCGATTCGCACCAGTTCAGCGGCTGTATTGAAGTAGCCGGTGTAGCGGATCGTTTCAGGGCTAACGTCGTGATGGTAATGCCCCGCCTCACTGCGCTCGCCCAAGTGGAAGAAGTGGGTATGCTCGCCAGTCGGCCGCAGGTGCATCCGTCCGCCGCTGGGGTCGCCTGTCCAGAATACCGAAAGACACAGCAATTCGGGTCCCATGTGTTCATAGAACTGAAGAAAGTCGGCGATGACTTCCTCTCGCCTGGTATCGTAATAGCGATGCGCAATGCACTCGTAATCCGGCATGATATGCGATCGGACGTGGCCTGCCTCGACGACGAAGACGCCGCCCATGCCTATTTGCCGCGTCGACCCGGGCGCGTCAGTTGAGCCGACCTGCGGATGTGCCAGCAGACTTTGCCTCAGCGCCTGCGTGAAGGAGGCTTCGCTGCCGGTCCGCTTTTCCACCCTGACTTTCAGAATATCTCCCGGCTTTCCCTCCGACAGAAAGAGATTGGAGAGACCGCTATGCCGGGTCGATGGATACGGCTCGACGATGCACTCCTTTTGTGGCCCCACCCGTGCAACTTTAGAGCGGTTGTCCTGCCCCGGCTGCATTGTCGCGATCAACTCGCCGCAGTGTCCATTCAACACACCCGGAAAGGCCATGCCCGCGCCGATAATGCTCGCTGCGGCCTGGCCGCAATCGCGTGCCATCTGTTCCATTTCAAATGTAACGTGCCGATACTTCGGGTTGTGCGCATAAGGCTCGCCTCCTACCTCCAGCAGCACAGTGGAGCCGCAGATGCCCTCGCCGGCGCAGCCCAGCGCGCGCAAGTCCGGGCAATCGGCTACTTCAACCTCAACGTGGGCGAAGTTGGACTCCAACCCCTGCTGCACAACCGGCGCCAGCTCCTGCAGTTCTGGCGTCCAGAGGTCCAACCGCTTCATTTCTTCCATCTTTGCCCTCCGCTCTTGGGCTTCAGTCGTTCGCTGAAGTGACGGCAGAACTCTCGTAGCCAATCAGCTGCTCCGCCAGTTCCAAAGCGTCCACCGGCCAGAAACATTCAGGCCGAGGCTTGCGCACGCGCGGGTCGCCCGCCCGCGGTCTGCAATTCCCTATGGTCCCGATCCACCGCGTGGGAAAGGCCTCACGCCCATAAACTGCACCGAGCAGTGCGCCGCAGATCGCCGCGTTCGTATCCGTGTCGCCGCCGCGCATGATTGTATCCACGATGCCTTCCTCTACATTTTCGGCATGCAGCAGTTGCCAAAGCGCGTTGCGGAACGCGATCAGGACCCATCCCATTTTGTCAACGTAATCGTCGGGCGGTGAGCCGGCCGCGCCCGTGATTGTCTTCCTCAGACTTGCGCGCGCGCCCATCTCCTCCGCCCACACGACCACCTGCGAATATAGTTCACTCGCACCGCAACCCGTGCCCACAGCGTGAGCGATCGCCATCGCAAACAGGGCATTGGCCTGCTGGCAGACCGGGTGAATGTGCGTTATCGCCGCGTCCTGCTTCGCCCACTCAGCAACCTCCTCCAGCTTGTAGTTGGCGCCGAAGATTCCCAGCGGGCTGATCCGCATCATGGCGCCGTTCGCCTGGCTGTCGCGAATGTGCCGCCCGGCAAGGCCGTTCATTACTGCATTGCCGACATCGAACGGGTCGGAGTCCAGCCAGTAGCGGTACCCCTTTCTCACCTCTTCCCGATCAAACCTGCCTTGGGCAACCAGGGACCGCGCCAGCATTAGGGCCATCTCCGAGTCGTCTGTCGGCTGCCCGGCGAGGGTGTTCCATGTGCCCCCGTCGGCCATGTCTCGCACACCGTTGGGATACATCCTGTGAATCTCTGAGAGTCCTCTGAACTCCACCAGACTGCCGAGAGAATCCCCGATGAACTGGCCTAGCAGACAACCCTGCGCCCTCGAAAGGACTCCTGAATCCGTCGATTTTCCACCGCTTTGCATCGTATATGCTCCCCTGAGTTTTGCACCCCTTTCGTCACACCAAGGCGCCCGGATTAGGTCGCTGACCGTATGTCAGCGCTTGTCTAACAGGATTTCGAAGATTGTGAACTGTTCCACTCTGTGTCTCTGGATTAGCTCCACGCCACGAGCGGTCAGATGAGGATACCCGTCCCGCAGCGGCAGCCACGCCGGAACGACGACAAACTTTGGCCGCGGGCCCATTTTGGCGGCATCGTCCGCCAGCGAGACAGGACTGGCAAACCAGCGCACGCGGAAGTCGTTCGGGCTATCGTACAGATAGAATCGCAAATGCCAGTTCAGCGCCTGGTGATACAGGACCGCCCCCTCGTGGCTATGCCTGTCCAGCCAGACGACTGCCTCTCTCAGGCCGTCGTACGCGCCATGATCGCCTCCAATTGGTATGCCGCCGCGCGCTGCCTGCGCCGCGCTGGGCAGCAAAAGGACAATCCACAGCCCGATCACGACCCGATTCAAGAGCACGGGACCGTTCGCGAGAATTCTGCCTCCAATCCATCCCACCAATACAGCGAAGAAAGGCACCACAGGCAAAAGGTAGCGATCCCAGAGCGGCAGACTGGTCACCGTGTGGAAACCCAAGAACCCGGCGAGCCAACCGCATATCAGGACAGCAACAATTTCCCGTCGTTGTGGCACGATTCGCCTTGGCAGCCGTGCCCGCAGGACCACAACCGCAACCGTGACTGCCAGCGCTATCCACACGACAGGATTGGCGGTCAGATACCAGAGCAGTTCGACAAGGCGCATGGCACGAGCAGGCCATAGCGCCGGGGCGACGATTTCCAGCGCTCCGTAGTTGCGCACGCCCAGGTCCCATGGAGAGGGCGCAACGGCCCAGCGCAAACTGTCCCAGTATAGTACTGGCAAGACCGCCAGCGCCAGCCCGCCGCAACTCCACAGAATGGCACGGAAGGCTGACCGGGCATTCGATGAACCTGCCACCAGAAAGGCCAGCGTCAAAGGAATGAAGAAGACGCCCTGCTGCTTAACCATAATTGCGGCGCCGAGAAACAAGCCGGCCCAGAACGGACGTCTTCTCTGCACGGCGCAAACGGAGAGGACGCCGCCCAGGACAAATAGAGGATCGGTAAACGCCGTCGGGCTGTAGCTGATGGCAAACGGACTCAGCGCGCAGGCAGACGCGGCAATGAGGGCCGCGCCCGACGTCCAGGCCTGGCGGGCAATAGCGGCGACTACGGGAACGGTGAGCGTGCTGACGGCAACATTCAGCAGCCGTGCGCTCGCCTCGGACACGCCGAACACCTTGAAGCAGAAGCTGAGCAGCCAGATGAACAGCGGGGGCTTGTCGATCCACTGTGTGAGGAACTGGGGATCCTCGTGCAGAAAATGCAGCGCCCAATAGCTGTAGAGCGCCTCATCCTGGTGGAAACGAAAACGGTCCAGCATGACTAGCCGCAATCCGAATCCCAGCATTAGCAGGATTGCAACCGAAGCTCGATAGCCAACCCTCGCGCCAATGAGCTTGGTCAGAAGGTCGGTCTTGAGGAGTGGGGCAACAGTCTGGTGAACTGTAGCCGTGGAGTGTGATGCCAGACGCACGTTTCCGTCGCCAAGTTTCGTAAATCGCGCGCAATGTCTCTTGACGGTCGCGCGGCGTGAGCATTTTACTTCAGGGCGATTGGGCGTTCAAAACATCGGGGCTAAACTAGTGAGCATGCCTTTTTGATCTTAAGGGCTTGGACAGCTCGGAGACAATGGCCGTGGACGACTTTGCCTCAACCAGCCAATACCGCCGTTGCCAGGAGATTTTTGCGCGTTGGTGTCCCGGCTTCCGCAACGCTGGTGAGCTATTTCGGGACCTCGTCGCCGACCTGGTCACCCCGGAAACACTGCTCCTTGACCTGGGTTGCGGACGCACAAGCCTTGCCGCCGAGCCGATACAGCGGGCCAAGCGCTCCGTGGGCGTGGATCTCAGCCTCCCCGATCTGCAGCACAACCGTGCGCTCGATGCCGTTGTCATGGCCGATGGCGAAGTGCTCCCGTTCGCTGACAGTTCGTTCGACCTGGTCGTCAGCCAGTGGGCAGTGGAACATCTCGAGCGTCCCGGGCTCGTTTTTGCCCAAATCGCCCGCATTTTGCGACCGGGAGGAAGCTGCGTGATCTTTACCACCAATGCCCACAACTATGTCCCCCTGCTGAGCCGCCTGCTGAGCGGGGAGAGCCAGAGCGGACTGATAGCACGCCTGCTCCAGCGGCCAGCGCACGAGTCCTTCCCCACCTTCTATCGCGCCAATACCGCCGCCCAAATCGGGAGTCTTTGCCGGCGCACGGGAATGTGCCTGAAAGCGACGGTCTACGTCGGCAATCCATTCTACCTGGCATTTTCGCCGCTTCTCTTTTGCTGCGCGCTTGTTTTCGAAAAAATAACCGACGCGCCGCGCCTCAATCGTTTCAAACTCTATTTGCTGACAGTTCTGACC
>DAOUHX010000188.1:0-3135 GCA_034428395.1 Caldilineaceae bacterium | reverse complement strand
GCCCAGTCGTACACCTGATTCGTAACCACGACCTCCGGTCCCAGTGAGATCTGGTCGCTCTGCGTCCCCAGCCAGGGGATGCCGTTTTCGCTGGCGACGCCAATCGCGCCGACGACCTGCTGTGCGGAGCCGGTCAAGACGTCGGCGCCGGCCTGGATGTGGACGTGGGCTGCCTCAGCCGCCAGAGAAGTGTCACTGAAGGACCCGGTGTACGTGACGTTGACCTGCGCATCCGGCTTGACACCGGTAACCCCTCTGATGAAGCCGTCGATATAGAGCTTGGCGTCCCCCGCCACCGGGCCAATCACCCCGACAATCTCGGACTGCGTAAGCATGGATGCGACGACACCATTTACATAGCCGCCTTCATTGGCCGCCGCGCCATAGGCGAAAACGTTGTTGATTCCGCGTTCGGCGCCCGTATCCGACGAAGTGCCCCAGGCAAAGCTGGTTTCGGGAAAGTCGGTTGCCACTTCAAATACGGAGTTGCCGTACTGGGCGCCGTGTGCAATGACCAGATCGAACCCTTCCGAGGCGTAGTCGCGAATCGCCGCGGATGCGTCTGTCACGCGAAACATTCCCTCCGAAAACGCGATCTTCAAGGCCTCTTCGCCGCCCATACTTGCCTGTACGGCCTTCAGCGATTCGAACATCGACTGGCTCCAGGCGATGTCGGTCGTACTGCTTGGCAAAACGATGGCAACGCGGAAGGGCTCTCCACTCGAGTCAGCCGCGTCTGCATCGGACTCTCTGTCCGATCTCCCGCAGGCTCCGAGGAGCAACAGGAGGGTCAATGTGAGCAAACTGATTCGTCTCAGCATGATTCCCTCATCGGGTTTGGAGTGGATATCAATGCAAAGGCTCCCACTATTCTCCACGCTCATACGACCTGGCGAGCGCCGCCGGCCGCTGGATTTGCCGCGCGGTGAAGGCGAGCACGACGATCGTCATTATGTAAGGCATCATCACAGCCACTTCCGACGGGACCGGAATAGCCAGCGCCTGTACCCACAATTGCAGGGCATTCACAAGGCTGAACAGCAGCGAGCCGGCCAGTACGCCTACCGTCCGCCAACTGCCGAAGTAGACCAGGGCAACCGCAATAAACCCAAGCCCATTCGTCATGTTCTCCTGGAAAACGTTCTGTAGTCCGATGCTGAGCGATGCCCCCGCCACGCCGGCCAGCGCGCCGCCGATCATCATCGTTGTATAGCGCACGCCGTTTACGCTGACGCCCAGCGTATCAGCCGCTTCGGGGTTGTGCCCTACGGCGCGAATCTTCAATCCCAATGTCGTGCGGTTGATGACAAACCAGGATACGGGCACCATGATGTAGGCGAGATAGACCAGCGCGTTGTGGTTGAAAAAGATATGCCCGATTCCCGGCAGGTCGGAGAGCACTGGAATGCCCACCTGCCGGAAGCCGCTGACCCCCTCAACCGAACCGATCAGTGTCTTGAAGAGAAGGCTGCTCAGGCCGAGGCCGAACAGATAGAGGCCGATGCCGCTGATGCCTTGCAGCGCCTGCATCGTCACGCTGACGAAGGCCTTCAACAGCCCCATCAGCATACCGACTACGATCGCGGCCAGCACGCCCACCCACAGATTGTGCCCCTCAAACACTACGTAAAAAGCAAAAAACGCGCCCATCAGCATGATGCCGTCAACGCCCAGGTTCAGTACGCCGGAGCGCTGGCCGAAGGTCTCGCCCAACGACGCCAAAAGATAGGGTGTCGCCAGCCTCACACAACTGTGCAGGATGCCGATCAGTGTGGAAATCGTAAACAGTTCGTCGGTCATGTCAACGTTTCGGGGCGAAAACCGGGGCGCGTCTTCTCGTGGTTGCCCTCCCGAGGACGGCTGCGGCTACGAATCACAGATTTTCCTCGCGCTCTTCCTTTACGTGGGCGGATCCTGATTCTTCCCCAGTTGCGGCCCCGTCTTCGACGGGAGCCTCTTCGTCCGTCAAGTTCGGCATGTCCTGCGCGTCGCTGCCCACCCGCCGCCGCACGCGCCGCCGCACGTACAGATCGCTGGCCACGACAAAGAGCACGACGAGTCCTTGCAAAGCGATTGCCAGCGCGCTGGGGACCTGCACCGCGCGTTGCATTTTATCAGCGCCGACCAGGAGAGCGCCGAAGAGCGCCGAAGCTGGGATCGCGCCTAACGGATGCAGCTTGCCAAATAGGGCGGCCACGATACCGCTGAACCCGTAACCCCCGCTCAGCCCTTCAAGCATGCGGTGGTGAACGCCCATCACCTCCACCGCGCCGGCTATCCCGCACAGCATCCCACTCAATGCCAGCGACAGCGTGACATATTTGGGCACGGGGATGCCGGCATAGCGCGAGGCGTGCGGGTTCAGGCCCACGGCCCGAATCCGGTAGCCGATCGTCGTGCGCCAAAGCAGGAAGTAGACCGCGAGCGCCAGGAGGACGGCAAGAATCGCGCCGCTGTGAAAGAGCGTGCGCGGCACCAGACGCGGCAGCCACACCGACTCGGGCAGCGTCGCGCTCTGGGGAATGCTCGTGCCGGCCGCAACATGCTCCGGATCCAGCATCGGACCGCGCAAGAGGAAATTCATCAACCGCAGCGCGATCTGGTTCATCATCACCGTGGTGAGAATCTCGTTGACGCCGAGCCGGGCCTTGAGAAGACCGGGAATGCCGCCCCAGACAAGCCCGGCCGCCGCGCCGCTCACCAAGGTCAAAGGCAACAGAATCAGACCGGGCAGCTCGCCGAACCCAACTGCAAATGCGGTCGCGGCGAGCGCGCCGACGACAATCTGCCCTTCACCGCCGATGTTGATTACACCGCCGCGAAAGGCAATGCAGATGCCGAGGCCCACCAACAGCAGCGGTGTGGCCTTGGTCAGTGTCTGGGTTATACCGCTGACATTACCCAGCGCCCCTCGAATCAGCGCGCTGTAGGCCTCGATCGGATCGGTGCCCAACATCAGCAGCAACAGGACACCGACGAGCAGAGCAATCAGCATCGCCACCAGCGGCAGCAATGCATCGATCAGTCTGGCAAAGTGTGCGCGAGAGATCATCTTTCTTCAATGACGCGTCGCCATTGAGCGACATGGGTTGCCCGCCTCTGACCGTGCCTCTGTGCAATGCGGTAGAGGCCTCC
>DAOUHX010000187.1:0-2322 GCA_034428395.1 Caldilineaceae bacterium | reverse complement strand
CCGGCCGGACCCCTCGGTTGGATTGGCATGATGATTACAGGGTCGCACGGTTTCCGGGCTCTTGCCTCTGTTGACCGATACCCTCTCGATTTGATGCGAAGGGTCGACTTATGTCGGCTCATGTCGGCTGAAGTCGGCGGTCTTCACTTTTTTGCTCGCCGATGTGCGGTCGCTCTTGCTGGTCGCTGGCCGCAATACTTTGACAGTATGGGTGCATTTTCACACGTGTCAGGCAGAATGAAGGCCGGTCGTATTCTTGACGCGAAATGACGCGCTTTGCGCGCTATCTTGCCGGTTTGTCGCGCAATTCGGGCGGACCTTGCGGCTTTGCTGCCGGCATGGCGGGAAGCGGGCGCCTGGTGTATTGGACGGGCCCAGTTGCATGCGTTTGCGCGTGGGATAGAGACATTTTCCGGTATGGTAAGGGCGCAGGCGCGATCGGGGTCGCGGGCGCGTTTTACGGTTGTAAGGACCAGTGTAGCGCATTTCCGGGGCTTTTGCAGGGCTCTTGGGAATATCGAGTGGGGGGGGGATGACCGGCTGGCGCATTTGGGACCGTTTGGCACCGTTTGGGCGTGTGTTTCCTGTTTGACAGCTTTTCCAATGAGACCGAAAGCTTCAGCTCTCCCTACCACTCAGATTGACTCACGAATTGACACGATTTCACGCGCAGGGCCGCCCTTGGATTGCTTTCGGCTGCAGTTGACGAAGCTGTCTGTATTCAGGCATAGTCGTTACCAGCTACAGCCGAAAACCGGCAAGCCCTATGGGATTTTGCGCGAGAGCCTCACCTGTACGCGCCTGCCACCACCGGGGTGGTTTTTGCACGCTTGACAGCAATGTAACGCTGCATATAATGCCTGAAACCGGACATTCGCCTTCCTCTCCTGGTTGACTGTCGCGGGTCTGCAAGAACATAACTGTGGGCTGGTCCAACAGGCGGGATGCGGTCCATTCTTTACCATTACACCGTACAAAATAACCAACTCAGAACTGGTTGGGTTACTCGACGAAGAGGCTCCCCGCAACGAGGGGCGCGTCCTGCATGGCGCGAGCGGAGCCCTGGCGACAAGGGCACGCGGAGGCGCTGCCTTCACGCCGCCAATCCGCCAGCAGACGGCGAGGCAACCTTTTGGAACAGCTCTTCGGCGACAAAAGCAACAAGGCAAGGAGCGCGTGAAGTATGCTCAAACTGGGCATCATTGGGTGTGGCGCCATTGGCGGCGCGGTCGCTAATGCGGTCTTGAACGAGGAGCTTCCCGGTGTCAGGCTGGTCGGAATCCTCGACATCGCCGCCAACGACGTCACCGATCGTGCGCAACAGGCCGGCGTTCCCGTCGTCCAGCAGGCAGAGGAACTCCTTGCGCTCGAACCGAGTCTTGTCCTCGAAGCGGCGGGACACCAGGCTCTCATCGCCCATGGTCGGTCGATTGTGGCCGCAGGCACCGACCTGCTGCCCATGAGTGTCGGCGCACTGGCCGATTCCGTCTTCCGAACAGAGCTGTTCGGGTTGGCAAAAGAGGCGGGCGCGACAATCTACATCTCTTCCGGCGCGCTGGGCTGCCTGGACGTGCTGCGCGCCAGCCACGCGTTGGGCAGCCTGGAGGAAGTGGTGATGACAAGCACGAAACGCCCAGCGGCCCTGACCGGTCAGCCCTATCTCGTCGAGCACGGCATCGAGGTCGACGACCTTGACGCGCCCCTGACCGTATTCGACGGTTCCGCCACCGAGGCCTGCCTCACCTTCCCCAAATCGACCAACATCGCCGCATCCGCCAGCCTGGCCGGCCTTGGATTCGAACGGACGCGTGTTCGCGTTGTCGCTGATCCCAACATCCCGCGCACAACGCACACGCTGTTGATAAAAGGAGATTTCGGCGAAGCACAGCTTACCTTACGCAACCTGCCCCATCCCGACAACCCCAGCACGACGTACCTTGCTTGCCTCGGCGCAATTGCCGCACTCAACAACGTTCAGGCTTCACTCCGCTTTGTCTGATGACAGATTTGTCTGATGACAGCGCGGCTGTAATCATCGTTGGGTTGAACAGTTGGTCACACAAGGGTAAAGGAGGAACCAAAGTGGTAGAAAAAACTCGCTCTTCGCTCTGGGACACGAAGGTGGATCGGCGGCAGGTCCTGAAGACCGGTGCGGCGGGCGGCCTGGCTGTTCTGGCCGCAGGCTGCGTTCCGGGCGCCGCGCCGGCAGGCCAGCCGATGGACGCCCCAGCCGTCGTCAGCAAGAAGACAACCCTGACCATGGGCATCGGTGGCGACGTGCCGGGAATGAACGTCCTCGAAAGGGCCGTTGCGCCGGCAACC
>DAOUHX010000186.1:0-3161 GCA_034428395.1 Caldilineaceae bacterium | reverse complement strand
GAAGAGGGGATGGACGCCGTCCTGGAAGCCGTCGTCGTAGTCGGGGTCGAGGTCGCCGTAGTAGATGGTGGTGAGGGCGTAGCCGCGTTCGAGGATACGCTCGACGGGCCAGCGCGAGAGGGCAGAGCCGCGGCTGGCCTCGGTGGCGCGGTGGTTGCGGATGCCGCGGTCGAAGCGGTTACGCATCCACTGCTGGGAGAGAGTGATGCCGGGGTCGCTGTGAACGGACTGATTGCCCTGGAAGTTGGGCACGAGGAAGGAGGGCACGGGCCGCGGCCGGTCGTTGGGCAGGTAGACGAGAATGTCCATCTTGTACTTATCGCGGCTGTTTGAGAAGTAGACTGAGACCTCTTTGCGCGTGCCCATGCCGTCGAGGGCGTTTTGATCGATTGAGGTGAGCTCGAAGGTCATGGCGTCGGGCCGGCCGGGCGCTTTGCCGTAGACCTGGTCTTCGAAGATACGCAGCAGCTCGGGGCGGCGTTCCTTTAGCCACATGGCGGCGTCGCTGACGGCGCGACCGTCCTGCATGCGCAGGGCGTCGGGTAGCTCGTAGCTGGGCACATCGGCCTCGTCGTAGATGACGTCCTCGCACTGGCGGACCTGGTTGTACCATTCGCTGGCCTGCTGGCGGGTGGGGTCGAGCTTGAGCGCCATTTCGAAGATCTCGGCGGCGAGGGGTCTGTTGTCCTGGAGGCCGTAGGCGCGGCCGAGCACCTCATAGGTGTAGGAGTGTGCGAGCAGCTCGGGATGGATGTCGACGAGGTGGGTCAGGTTGGAGATGATGTATTCCGGCACCTCCCAGGTTGTCATCTCTTCGAGCAGCAGGTTGAGTTGTTCGGATACCTGGGCCATGGTCAATTCCTTTGCCTTCACTTGCCATTGCGAAGTGGGACTGGGCAGATAATCGTACCGCCGAATGAAAGCGGCTCAAACTCTGATAACGTCGCGCAGGTAGTCGCGGCTCAATTTGGCGCTCTCGAAGGGCGACCAGGAGTTGTCACGCGCTGAGCGTCCAACCGAGTCCTGTTCAACGACCAGCCAACCCTGGTACCGGTTGGAGCGCAGGAGATCGAAGAGGGCGGGGAAGTCGACGCAGCCCAGTCCGAGTTCGGCGAAGACATCCATCTCCCAGGCCTGGGACATGTGGATCCGCTCCTTTCGCACACGTTCAAGTTTTTCAGGCCATACGTCCTTGAGATGGACGTACCAGATGCGGTCGGCGTAGTCTGCGGCTGCCTGCACGACATCGCCACCGCCGTAGTGGTAGTGGCCGGTATCGAGGCAGAGGCCGACCAGCTCCGGGTCGGTCATTTCCATAAGGCGGGCGACCTCAGCGGGCGTCTCGACGAATGTGCCGGTGTGGTGGTGGAAACCGGCCCTCAAGTTGAAGCGTTCGATAGACCGTGCGGCGACGGCCTCAAGTGCCATCGCTGCACGCTGCCACTCCTGGTCGTTCCAGCCGTCACTGCCATCGGCGGCGACGAAGCCGGCCACCTCCAGGCGTCTAGGCGAGGAGTTGCAGGCGATGCGGATATCGCTGGCATTGAACCGGCTGAATCTGGCGCAAACGTTGTCCAGCGTTTCGAGCATGTCGTCGAGCGCGCCTTCCTGCGCCAGGGGCAGGGTCACATAGGAGGAGGCGACCTGCAGATTTCTGCTGTCCAAGGCAGCGCGAATCGTCTCCGGGTCGGCTGGAAAGAGGGCATTGGATTCCAATTCCGTGCCCTCGTATCCCGCTGCGGCCATCGCGTCCAGCATCTGTTCGAAAGAGAGGCCGCTGTTTTTCTTGTTGTGGGATGGATAGGCGTCCCAGCTGATGGGGGCGCTGCCCACTTTGACCTTGAACATTGTCGTTTGCGGCGTTGGGGTTCGAGGGAGGAGGAAACCCCTGTTTGCAGGCTCCTAAAAGGAGAACTGCTCTCAGATCTTGAGAACGTCGCGCAGATAGGCGCGGCTCTGTTTGGCGCTTTCGAATGGGGACCAAGGGGTCTGGCGATCGGGGCGGCGGACGACGTCCTGCTCGACGATCATCCAGCCCTGGTAGGCGCGGGCGCGCAGGATGTCGATGAAGGCGGGGAAGTCGATGCAGCCCTGGCCCAACTCGGCGAAGACGTCCATTGCCCAGGCCTGGCGCATGTGGAGGCGTTCGCGGCGCACGCGCTCCAGCGTGTCGGCCCTGAGATCTTTGAGGTGGACGTACCAGATGCGGTCGGCGAAATTTGCGGCCGCGTCGAGGACGTCGCCGCCGCCGTAATGGTAGTGGCCGGTATCGAAGCAGAGTCCGACCAGCCCGGGGTCGGTCATTTCCATCAGGCGGGCGACCTCGGCGGGTGTCTCGACAGGTGTGCCGGCGTGATGGTGGAAGACGACGCGCATGCCGCAGGTATCGCGAGCGAGGCGGGCGGCGGCGGTCAGGGAGGTGGCTGCCTGCTGCCACTGCTCATCACTCCAGCCGTCGCTGCCATCTTCGGCGACCGAACCGGCGATTTCAAGACGTTTCGGCGTCGTGTTGGCGGCGATGATGAGTTCCTTGACGCCGAAAATGCGCAGGAGCGCGCCGACGCGCATAACAATGCCGTTAATGGTGCTGAGAGCGGTCGGATGCTCAAGCGGCAGGGGGACGTAGGAGGAGGCCAGCTTGAGGTTGCGGCTTGCGAGCTCGGCGCGCAGAAGTCCGGCGTCGAGCGGGTAGTAGCCGATGGGTCCGAGTTCGGTGCCGGCGTACCCGGCGGCGGCGATCTCGTCCATGACCTGGCGATAATCGGGATGGGCGCCGTGTTCCGACTTGGCGGAGCCGACACCCCAACTCACGGGTGCGTTGCCGACAGTGACGTTGTACATAGCTAGTCCGCGATGTGCTGTGTGGATTCCGTTTTGCGCTGGCCGGAGGAGTTCAGACAGCGGTAAATGGTATTCTACTTATCTGGAAAGCGGATCAGCGGATGGCTAGGCCGGTTGCGTCGTCGAAGAGATGGAATCGATTGAAGGAGAGGCTCAGGGTATCCCCTTCGCGCACCTGCGAGGCGGCCACATCTTTGACTTTTAGCAGGAGGCCGTCTTTCTCGATGTCGAGAATCGTCTCGGAGCCGAGCGGTTCGAGCAGGAAGACCCCGGCCTGATTCGCGCCCTCCTCGTCCATGCTGAAGCGGATCTCTTCGGGA
>DAOUHX010000185.1:0-4665 GCA_034428395.1 Caldilineaceae bacterium | reverse complement strand
GCGGTCGGCGGTGCGATCGCTGTCGACGAGCTCCAATTGGGCGAGCACCGTTTCCAGGCGGACGCGGGCGTCGTCGACATTCTCGATGCCGTCCAGCAGCGGCACGATATCCAGTACGCGCCCGCCCGGCAGTCTGACCTGCTCGATGGCGGCGAGGTCGGCCTGCACTTTCTCCAGGTCGACGCCGCTCTCCAGTCGCGCCAGCGCGTCGGCGAGCCGCTCCTCGTAAACGGACAGGGGGATCGGTGCTTCGTCCTGGGCGTGCAGGGGGCTGACCGGCCACAGAGTGGCTAGGAGGAGGAGAAGCCACCCAGCGCGTCCGCGCGCGGTCGCAATCATCTACATGCTCCTCGAGATCGCATCTACCGCCACCCGTTGCTGATCAGCCTTCCGGGCCGCCTGTTCTTCCAACTCGGCGACGCGCAGCTCCAGGTCGTAATCCTCATTCCGTATGCGCAGGTCGTAATACAGCAGCACGCCCGCGCCATATCTGAAAGGTGTGCTGATGATAAGGAAAAGAGATGGAAACGCGGCCACGAGGCGCAGCAACAGCCCTGACGCGGCGGCCGGCGCGATGAATGCAACACTCCATTCCAACGCCGGCCCGATCACCAAGGGGAGAACGCTCACGAGCAGCTCGAGAAGAAACATGTAGCAAAAGACGCGCCAAAAGTTACCCTCGCTCAGATGCCAACTGCGGCGCATCGAGTCTATTGGGCCTGTCCCTTCGGCGATCAGGACAACGACGGACACATACCAACGCACATACAGATAGAAAAACGGAGCCAGGAACAGAATGAACAGGGGACCGATCCCACAGATGATCAGGCCAATCGACCCCGCGGCCGAGCCGATATCGAACGCTCCTTCGCCCCCTATCCAATCAAGTGCGTTTCCCGGCCCGTCGCCAAACAGTAGACCCAGTACTCCCATTCCTATGGCGAAAGGGATCGCCCCAACCAGGAGCGCAGCGACAAAGGCTGCCAATTGAACAATGCCCATGCCCACGTAAGGCCAGAAGCGGCTCAGGCCACGACGAATGCCCACCCCAATCGTTACCGGGCGGCTGTGCAGCGCTTCGATGCCCTGGGCAGTGAAGGCCAGGCTGACAAGCGCGGTGGCGGCCACTTCCAAAAAGAGCGCGAGAACGCCGACGATCGACTCTTCGCCGAACAAAACGGAGAGAATCCCAGCCGGGACGAGAAAGATTGCCGCCGTCGGCAGGAAAACGCCGAAACGCGCCCGGTAGAGGCGGAAGGCGCGGTCCAGCAGGTCGCCCGCGCTCATCGGCCCGGAGAGAGGGAACTGTGTCGTCATGGCGCGCGCGCGCCGGCGTCCCAGCCCACTTGCTCTTCCATTTCGGCGAGGCGCAACTCCAGGTCGTAGCTCTCGCGCCGTATGCGCAGATCGTAGTAGAGCAGCACGATGGCGGCGACGTAGAAGGGTAGGCCGAAAACCGAGACGAGGGCGGAGAACGCCGTGGGCAGGGTCATCGCCAGTCCGAACGCCTCGGTCGGCATCAGAATCATAATGGCCCACTGCAGCGCCATCACGGGTACAGTCATGAAGATCGCCATGAGTATGTAAATCAGGACCAGGTAGCCGACCATGCGCAGCACGTTGCCCTGGCTCAGGTGCCAGCTGCGGCGCAGGGCATCAATCGGGCCCGTCCCCTCGGCGACCAGCGCGGTCGGGGCGACAAGCCAGCGCGCCGACAGATACAAGGACGGGACCAGGATCAGAATGATGGCAAGGCCGTATCCGCAGATGGCCAGCCCGACCATGCCGATGCCGGCGAGGATGCCGCCCGATCCACCGCTCGCGAACGGGTTCCCGCCGAACAGCGCGCCGGCAGCCGCCACCAGCGCGAGACCGGCCAGGACCAGCGGGACCAGGACCACGATTGAGGCGGCGGCGATGGCTGCGTACTGCACAATCATCATGCCGACATAGGGCAGGAAACGGCGCACGCCGCGGCGAAGGCCGGCCATGAGCGGGAGCGAGCCGCCGTGCAGCGCCTCGACCGCCTGCGCGGTAAGCGAAAGGTTGACAATCGCGTTGGCCGCGCCGCTCGCGACACCGAGGAGCAACAGGCTGGCGTATAGCCCGCCCAAAGGCTCAAAGGCCATCCAAAGCGGGATGTCATCGGGGTCAGTGGTTTCGGTCATGAACTGCCCCATGGTCTGAATGAAGTTGCCGAAGGAACCTCCCAGGAAGACGCCGGAGATGATCGCGATCGGGACGAGCAGCACTGCGGCAGTCAACAGAAAGAGGCCGAAACGGGCGCGGTAGAGGCGGAAGGCGCGGTCCAACAGATCGCCGACGGTGAGCGGGCCTGTCAGCGCCAGGGGTGAACCCGCCCCTGCTTGCGGAGTTGGAGGCTGTACGCTCACGGTTTACTCTCTCAGACGCGCATCCCGCAGCCGGTCGGCGTCGATCTCCGTCCGGCCGAGCCGGGTCACGTCCAGGTAGCCGTCGTTGATGAGTGGCGGCTGCGTCAACAGGTCCTCTTCCAGCTTGAGGAAAAAGCTCAGCTCGCAGGGCAGGTTGATGCCGGGCCTAGCGGCAAAGAGCGCCGCGCCGACGGTCCCCCAGCCGGCGCTGGCCTGCGAGCCGACCATCACCTCCTTGCCGGCAATCAGCGCCTGGTTCAACATCTGCGCCGATTCGGTGAAGCCGGTGCGCGCGGTCTTGATGTTGAGGATGTGGAAGGTGTCCAGGCTCACCTCGCGGCGCAGGTCGCGGGCGCTGAAGACGCTGTCGTCGGCGATCAGGGGCAGCGCGTCGACCTTGCGCGCGGCCGCGCGCGCGAGGACCAGCTCCACCGGCAGCGGCTCCTCACAGTAGAGTACCTCAAACTCAGCCATCTGTTCCAGGCGCGCCCGCACGTTCTGCGGCTCGAAGCATTCGTTGGCGTCGACGTAGAGATCGACGCCCGCGCCGAACCGATCGCGTAGGCTTCGCAGCCGCTGCAGGTCCGCGCCCCAGTCCAGCCCTACCTTCACCTTGAGTACGCGCACGCCGTGCGCCACGATGCGCTCTGCCTCCGCCAGGCTGGCGTCGATCTCGCCCAGGCCCAGAATGTAGCTCACGCGCACCTGTGAGCGGCCGGCGCCGACCTGCTCGTACAGGTCGCGCCCGCGGCTGACGGCCAGCGCGTGGTGCAGCGCCATATCGAGCGCGCCGCGGGCGGTCTGGTTGTTCTTGACCGTCTGCAGGCGTGCGTAGAGCTTTGGCAGGGTCGAGTCGTCCAGCATTTCGCCCAGGAGACGGGGCGCAAGCTCCTGGCGGACCACGCTGCAGATGCTGTCGACCGTCTCGCCGTAGATGGTGGGGCGGGGCGGCGCTTCCCCCCAGCCCTCGCTGCCGTCGCTCAGCCGCACATGCAGCAGTACGTGCCGCACTTCAGGCATGACGCTGGCCGCGCCCCAACGCAGCGGCTCGCGCAGCGGCAGGCGGAAAGGAATTGGTTCGATGGCTTCGATGATGGTAGGCATTGCGGTTCCAACTCTACTGGCTGCCGGCCGCTGCGTGGATCAGTTCGCCGATCGCGGCCGCGGCTTCGGCGGGCGAATGGGTCGTCGTATCGACGACAACGGTGCGGTCGGGGGCCTCGCGCCGCAGGATTTCAGCAGCCGCGTGCGGGTCGTAGTTGCGGCGCTCGGCCGCGACGATCGCAACCTTGGCCGCCAGCTCGGCGCCGTCCACTTCGCCGCGGCGCACCAGCGCGGCCAGCCGCTCCTGCTCCTCCTGCGTAAAGAGCGCGCGTCCTTCCGCCGCATCCTCCCAGCGGAAGCCGCGGCCGGCCTTCAGGCCGGCCACCTGGTCGAAGGCGTCCCGGCGCTGCAGCAGCCGCTCCACGCGCACGACATCGGGCGCGTGGAGCACGGCAAAGCGGGCCAGCGGCAGGCTCTGCGCGGCAAAGGTAACCTCGTCCGCGCCGCGCAGGCCGTCGAAGATGTGCAGGACGGACGCGCCCGCCTGCTGCCGCGGCAACACCAGCCGGCTCAGCGCGTGCGCCAGACCGCCTGAATAGCGCTCGCGGTAGCGCCGCGTGTAGTCGAAACGGAGCCGCCGGTCGGTCACCGCGCCGGGGTCCTCGCCGTCCCAGCCCTGGACCGAGGGAATAACCAGCAGGTCGGCTATCCTGCGCCGGTTGGGGAGAAGGGAGGCGCCGTCCCAGCGGCTGCGCAGCGCGTTGACGGCGGTGCTTTTGCCGACGCCGGTGACGCCGACGAGGACCAGCACGGGCATATCGACGATGGCGGACCAGCCGGCCGGCGGGGGTCCAGCGCCGAGGCCGTCTTCAAGCAGTTGGAATTGGGCGTTCATCGGCCTCATTATATGCCTCTGCAGAAGCGGCTGCCAACCGGTTGCGCGACGGCCGGCGCGTCGAAATAGGGCTGGATCGCGGCGGCGTGCGCGTTTCCGGGCCGCCCGTGCGCGCCGCGGCCGGTTGTGTGCGCGGCAGGCGACGAAGCCGACGGCGGAAAGGGTATCGAAAGGGTATCGGATGTCGACCAATGTCGTCCAATGTCGTCCTTCTCAAGGAAGTTTTTCTTCTCTCGTGACAGGATATTGGGACGGGCGTTTGTGACAGGATGTCGGGGTCCGCGTTCTGTTGCGACCGAATGCGACAAATGTCGACCGCGCGTAGACATATGT
>DAOUHX010000184.1:0-11002 GCA_034428395.1 Caldilineaceae bacterium | reverse complement strand
GCAAAGTGTCGATTGTGGTAAATTCGGTCAGATCATCGAGCACGCGTTCCAGCTCGCGCTCGAACAACGACCAATACAGGAACACGGCCCTCATTGCAACTCCCTTCTGCCGCTCATGCGGTCTGGATTTCTCTTTTGGCTGCCCGTGCAAGCCGGGGTTTCGGTCTCAACCGTTGCCTGAGATACGGCGGACAGTCGTTCTACGGTCTCCATTCTACTCCACCAACCCCGAACGATCAACGCTCTGCGAAAGTGGCCCTGTGCAGTAATGCGAATGACGGGCACGTGCACAGTTCAGCTGCTGTTGGGCAGACGTCACAATGTTATCCCCATTGCCAAGGAGAAAGACATGCTTTGTTATGCAATCTCGCTCGCAACTGTGAGCTTGGAAAACCGGGAGGGAGGATCAGACATCACTGGGCGATCAAGAGAATGATTTGTGCGGCTTGATGTGGTCTATCGACGCACGCGTTGCAGCAGAACCAAGAGGACGAACAGCGGCAGCGTCGTCATGCGCCGCCAGCGCCAGGGCTGGCGGACCAGCCGGAAGAGCCACTCGAGGCCGAGGCGCTGCATCCAAAGCGGGGCGCGCGGGGTGACACCGGCGACGAAATCGAAGGCGCCGCCGACGCCCATCGCCACGGCGACCGGCAACTCGCGCCTGTGTTG
Organism: Caldilineaceae bacterium; assembly: GCA_034428395.1. Lineage (GTDB taxonomy): Bacteria > Chloroflexota > Anaerolineae > Caldilineales > Caldilineaceae > Bin5. The sequence goes on along the minus strand of DAOUHX010000184.1, from coordinate 10,333 downwards.
GTGAATCCAGATGTCCTGGCGGGGATGCCCGTAGGCCACGAACAGGAGGTCGGCACGCGCGGCGGCCAGACGATGACGAATCTGCGCCCAATCGCCGTCGGCGGGCGAGCCTGCGAATGTCCCGGCCACGCGCAGGCCGGGATAGAGACGTCCCAGCTCCGCGGCCGCGCGCTCCGCCACGCCGGCGGCCGCGCCGAGATAGAAGACCCGCCACCCCTGTCCGGCCGCCCGTTCGCTCAGGCGGTAAATTGCGTCGGATCCGGTCACGCGCTCGTCGAGGCGTACCCCTGCCCGCCGCGCGGCCCACAGCACGCCGACACCATCCGGCGTACAGAGAGCGGCTGTGGCCAGCGCCCGTCTGAAGGCGGGGCGGCGACGCGCTTCGATGATGAATTCAGGGTTGACGGTGCATACCTGGCGTGTCAAACGGGAGGAGTGCGCTTGCCCGCTGCTGCCTTCATCTTCCGAACAACTGACCGCGGGCAGATTGGCGTTCTCTCTCTTCACGCTCCTCGCTCTCGATTGCTCGATCCAGCCGCTGATGAGATCGAGAGTCCGCGCGAAATCGACGCAGTCGACGCGTACATCCAGAATGCCCACCGACTCCAGTTCCGGTTCCTGCACCGATCTCACCCCCGGCCGGACGCCTCTTCGAGTACGGCCAGCGTCTCTCTGGCCGCCTTTTCCCACGAAAAACGCTTGACGTTCTCGTAGCCCTTCGCGATCAGCTCCTGGCGCAGGGCTTCATCCTGGCTCAGGCGCAGCATGGCGGCCGCGATCGCGTCGACGTCATGCGGATCGACCAGCAAGGCGGCGTCGCCGGCGATTTCGGGCAGGGCGGAGTTGTTGGCACACATGACGGCGGCTCCTGTGGTCTGGGCTTCGAGCACGGGCAGGCCGAAACCCTCGTATAGGGACGGAAAGACAAAGAAAAGTGCGGCGCGCATCAGCCCGGCCACGGCCCGATCAGACAGATAGCCGGGAAAATGGACGCGGTCTGCGAGTCCCTTGGCAGCGACAAGCCGTTCGTACTCCCGGCTCAGCCAGCCCCAGCGGCCGACCAGCACCAGGTCCCAGCCGATCTGCTGCTGCTGGGTCAGCCGCTCGAAGGCCTCGATCAGGCGCAGCAAGTTCTTGCGCGGCTGGATCGTGCCGACGTAGAGGGCAAAGGGCCGCGCGTAGACAGGCGCGCGGTCATTTTCTTCACCCCCCGCGGCGGTCGGTCGCGTCGGCGCCTCATGGATGACGCGGATCTTGGCCTCCGGCACGCGGTAGAAACGCTGCAGATCGCTGGCCGTCTGACGGCTGACCGCGATGACACGGCGGGCCGCGACCGCGCTCCAGCGCGTCGACAGCTCCAGGTAGAGCCGCTGCAACGCGGTATGGGAGCGGGGAAAGTAGCGATAGCCGGTGTCGTGCAGGGTGACGACGGTCGCCGGTAATAGGCGCGGGGGAAGGAATGGCACAACATGGGCCGGCACAAAGAGCACGTGCGGCGGCCTGCGGCTGACCTCCCAGGCGAGCTTCCGGTGGGTCCACAACCATCTGCCGGGCAGCGTGCGAACGGTCAGGGCGTGCTGGTTGCAAACGGGTGGGGCGTCGCCGCGCAGCGCGTGCGCGGCCGGCGCCTTCGGCGCATAGAGGCGGTAGGCGAAACGGTCGCAGCACGCGGCCAGCATGTGGCCGATGATCTGGCGCGAGTAGCGCTCGGTCCCGGTCGGCTCGGGCCGCAGGCTGCGCGAGGCATCGATGCCGATGCAGAGCGATGCGGCCTGTTCAGACTGCTGCTCAGGCACGTGGACGGCCTCTTTGGCGGGTCATACCGCATCCGCCCGCCTCCTCAACGGCGCAGACGGCTGACAGCGCCTCCTGCCCCAGCGGCCCCGGCCGCAGCAGTTCCGGCTGCGAGGCGCTCAGGTCCAGAACGGTACTGGGCTGGGCGAGCGGCGTCGGTCCGGCGTCGATGAGCAGGGGGATGCGGCCTTCCAGTTGCTCCAGCACGGCCGCGGCGTTTGCACAGGGGGGCGCGCCGCTGCGGTTGGCGCTGGAGGAGGCCAGGGGACCGACGCGGCGGGCCAACGCCCGCAGAAAGGGCTGCGCGGGCAGGCGCACGCCGACGGTCCCCTTTCCTGCCGTGAGTGCAGTGGGCAGGTGCGACTGTGCCGGCAGCACGAGGGTGAGCGGGCCGGGCCAGTAGCGCTCCATCAGCAACCGGGCCGGCGGCGGAAGCGGTCCCTCGACGACCGCCCGCGCCTGTTGATCGTCTCCCAGGAGAACGGGCAGCGCCTTTTCGGCAGGCCGCTCCTTCACAGCGAACAGGCGGTCGATCGCCGCGGCGTCGCTGCAGAGACAGACCAGGCCGTAGACCGTATCGGTCGGCACGCCGACCACTGCCCCCTGCTCCAGCGCGGCGGCGGCACGCGCCAGCACGCCCGTTTCGTCAGCCGCAAGAACGACCGTCATCGACTCTGCTCCGCTTCAAATCGCAGTTGCCCACCGAATAGCCACTGCATCGGCAGGCGTTCGGGCAGTCGCCGGTGCCTGCGCTATGATTTTTGCTTTCTGGTGGCACGTGTATACTACTGATGGCTAAAGCGTACGTCAACAATGACAGCGAGATGAAGAGCGAATCCCCATTTGACGATCTGCTCGCGCTGGTCAAGGGCGCGGGCGATCTGGCCACGGGCGTGGCGTGGCGGCTGCATCGCTGCGGCATTCCGGTTGTGATGACCGAGTTGCCGCGCCCGCTGACGGTGCGGCGCGCGGTCGCCTTCGCGCAGGCCGTGTACGACGATGAGCACGAAGTGGAAGGGGTCACCGCCCGCAGGGCCCTGGTTGCGGATGTGCCGGAGGTGCTGGAGGCGGATGAAATCCCGGTCCTGGTCGATCCGGAAGCCGAGGCCATTGACGAGCTGGCGCCGTCCGCTGTTGTCGACGCAATTCTCGCTAAATGCAATACCGGCACCACGCTGGAGAGCGCGCCGTTCGTGGTGGCGCTGGGACCGGGTTTCGAGGCCGGCGTCGACTGCCACGTGGTGATCGAGACCAACCGCGGGCACAACCTGGGGCGGGCGATCTGGGAAGGAGCGGCCGAAGCCGATACGGGGACACCCGGCGCCCTGCCCGGGCTTGATGCAGCGGCGACGCGTGTGCTGCGTGCGCCTGTGGCAGGCCGCTTTCGCGCTTTGGCGCGCATCGGCGATCGCTTGTCCGCGGCTCAGCCCTTTGGCAAAGTTGTGCAGGCCGGCGGCGAGGAGACGACTTTGCTGGCGCCTTTCGAAGGCGTTCTGCGCGGCCTGATCCACGAGAGCGTTCCCCTCCAGGCCGAACTCAAGATCGGCGATCTCGACCCGCGCTGTAAGCCCGCGCACGCATTTTGTATCTCCGACAAGTCGCTGGCGGTGGGGGGCGGCGTTTTGGAGGCGTTTCTGTACTGGCATTTCGGCAGAAGCGACGACACAGTAACCGAGGAGCTAGGATTCTGATGAATGGCAGCCGCCTCAGGTCCCGTTTACGACTGTCTGAACACTGATCTGCAAGAGCAGAATGCGGTCAATCCACGAAGGACACGAAGTTGCACGAAGAGTACCTTTCTTGATTGACACTGTTCAAGGCGGCCGGTCGCTGAGCCGGCGGGAAACGGTCTGAATTTGGCATGCGGGCGTCCAGCTTGCGCCACTTTTTGAGCGGTCTTCTCTGAATTCCCATGCAATATGTCTATGCAAACTAATCCACGCCCGAAGCAGGGAGGCATCCAGATCCTTCCGGTCCCGGGCATCCCGCTGGTGCAAGCGGGCGACGATGTGGCGGCGCTCTTGGTCGAAGCGGCCGAGGCAGCAGGCATTCGTCTGCGCACGGGCGATATCCTGGTGGTGGCGCAGAAAATCGTGAGCAAGGCCGAAGGGCGGCTGCTGCGGCTGGCGGAGGTGAGGCCGGGCGCAGAGGCGACTCGGCTGGCGGAAGAGACGGGCAAGGATCCACGCGTGGTGCAGGCGGTGCTGGACGACAGCGCCGCGGTCATCCGCGCGCGCGCCGGCGTTCTGATCGTCGAGCAGAGCAGCGGCTGGGTCTGCGCCCATGCCGGGCTGGACCACTCGAACGTTGCCCCGGAGGAGGACGAGACGGTCGCGCTGCTGCCGGCCGACGCCGATGCCAGCGCCGGCGCAATCCGCAGCGGCATCGCGGCCCGGACCGGCGCTGCGGTCGCGGTCCTGATCAGCGACAGCCATGGGCGTCCGTGGAGAATGGGAACGGTCGGGGTCTGCATCGGCTGTTCCGGTCTGCCGGCGGTCTGGGATCAGCGCGGACTGACCGATCTGTACGGATACGAGCTACAGGCAAGCGAGGAGTGCATCGCCGATGAGCTGTGCGCGGCCGCGTCGCTGGTGATGGGGCAGAGCGGCGAGGGACGCCCGGCCGCGATCATACGCGGCTACACGCCGCCGGATGCCCCGCATACGACGGCGCGTGCGATACAGCGTCCGCCGGAGAAGGATCTTTTCCGTTGAGGAGTCCGGCCGTGATGGCCAGCGGCCGGCGGCAGGAAACCGCGGGGAGAGAGGCAGCAGCCGCGGCTGGCTGAAGTACCCCCGACAGGATTCGAACCTGTGCTCCCGGCTCCGGAGGCCGATGCTCTATCCACTGAGCTACGGGGGCATGAAACGGGCGGGCTACCGCTACGCTGACGATACCACAGCAGCCGCTTTCTGAGCAAATGATGTCCCGGAAAGGCCCCCGGCGCAGGCGCGCGTCAGACTGTCGGATGACGGCTGTCGGCGCGAATGCAGATGACATTCCGGCCTCGCTGTGCTATCATCAAAACTGATTGGCTCCGATCCCGCATGTCGCAGTTGCCCATCTCAGCAATCTGAAGTTATCAGCAGTAATTACTGGAATCTCTCTCAGGAACAGGCCACCGTGTCAACTTCAGCAGCCGTTCGGGTACAGTCCTTCGGCACGACCGTTTTCGCCGAGTATTCAGCGATGTCGCTCGAATACGATGCAATCAATCTGGGCCAGGGGTTTCCCGATTTCCCCGCGCCCGATTTCGTTATCGAGGCCGCCCGCAGCGCGCTCGCTGCCGGCCACAATCAGTACGCGCGCAGCGCCGGTCATCCACGCCTGGTCAACGCCCTGGCCGCCGTCTACAGCCCGGCCTTTGGCCGCGAATTGGACCCGATGACGCAGATCGTGGTGACCACCGGTGCGACCGAAGGGATCTTCGCGACCGTGCAGGGGGTGGTGGATCCCGGCGACGAAGTGATCCTGATCGAACCGTTTTATGACAGCTATCCGGCATCGGTGATCATGGCGGGTGGCACGCCGATTTACATCCCTCTGCGCCCCGCGCCGGACGCGGCCAGCTCGGCCGACTGGCGTATCGATATGGAGGAGCTGCGCGCCGCGATCAACGAGAAGACCAAGCTGATCATCATCAATACGCCACTGAATCCGGTAGGCAAAATGTACAGCCGCGAGGAGCTGCTCAGCCTTGCCGAAGTGGCGCAGGAGCACGATCTGCTGGTGCTCAGCGACGAAGTGTACGAGTGGATGACCTACGACGGGACGCCGCACGTGCGCATTGCAACGCTGCCCGGCATGTGGGAGCGAACGATCACGCTGGGCAGCGCCGGCAAGACATTTTCAGTCACCGGCTGGAAGATCGGCTGGGCGATTGCACCGGAACCGCTGGCGCACGCGGTGCTGATGGCACACCAGTGGATCCCGTTCGCGGTGACGACACCGCTGCAGGAGGCGGTCGGCGCGGCCTTTGAACAGGTCGACGAGCGCAACTATCTCAGCGAACTGAGCGAAATGTACCAGGACAAGCGGGAGATTCTGCTGTCTGCATTGAACGACGTTGGATTCCCGCCGGTAACGCCGCAGGGCAGCTACTTCATCCTCGTCGACACGACCGACCTCGACGCGCCTCTGCCGACCGACGACCTGCGCGACGTGCAGATCTGCCGCTGGCTGACAAAAGAGATCGGCGTGACCGCGATTCCGCCCTCAGCATTCTACAGCGCCGAACACAGCCACCTGGCCGCGAACGTCGCGCGCTTCTGTTTCTGCAAAACCGATGCGATCCTGGAAGCCGCAGCGACCCGGCTGCGCGCAAATCTTTAGGAACGGGAACCGGCAGCTCGCGGCATGAAAATGCCTGCGCCGCTGCACTGTTCACCGACCGCCGGACATAGGACAGAGAATTTTGGAAATGGAGCTACGGGTTCAGCAGGGGAATATCGCCGACACGGAGGTCGACCTGATCGTCGTTAACCTGTTTGCCGGCGTGACCGCGCCCAGCGGCGCGACGGGCGCGGTGGACCAGGCGCTTGACGGCGAGATCAGCCAACTGATTGCGACGGGGGATTTCACCGGCGAAGCCGAGACGACGGCCCTGCTTTACGCGCGCGGGCGGCTGACCGCGCCGCGCGTGCTGGTGGTTGGCCTGGGCAGCAGCGGGCAGTTCGGCCTCGCGCAGATCCGGCGCGCGGCCGCGGTCGGCGCACAGGCCGCGGCAAAAGTGAAGGGCGTCAAAACGATCGCCACGATCGTGCACGGGGCGGGCATTGCCGGTCACGACGCCGACGCGTCCGCGCAGGAGGTCGCGCTGGGAACGCTGCTGGCCAACTACCGCCCCAAACTGTATCGACGCGAAGGGTCGACCCAGGGCTTGACAAGCTGCATAGTGGTCGAGTTCAGCGCGGCCAAACTGGCCGACGTTAAGCGCGGGGTGGCCAGAGGAGAGGCGATCGGGCGGGCGGTCTACACAGCCCGCGATCTGGTCAACGAGCCGCCCAATCTGCTGACACCGCTGGAGATGTCCGCCCGCGCCGAAGCCATGGCTTCCGATGTCGGCCTCAAGAGCACGGTTCTGGACGAGGCCGCGATGGAGGATGCCGGGATGGGCATTCTGCTGGCGGTGAGCGTAGGCAGCGCCAGTCCGGCGCAGTTTATCATCCTAGAGCACGCGCCCGCCGGTCATGCCGAAGAGGCGCCGCTCGTCTTCGTCGGCAAGGGGATCACCTTCGACACCGGCGGTATCAGTCTCAAACGCCTGGGCGGTATGTGGCAGATGAAGAGCGATATGGGCGGAGCCGCGGCCGTGATCGGCGCGCTGGAGGCAGTTGCACGGCTCAACCTGCCGCGGCGGGTGATCGGGGTGGCGCCATGCGTGGAAAATATGCCGGACGGCAAAGCGTTCCGGCCCGGCGACATCGTCACCGGCATGACCGGCAAGACCGCGGAGATCATCAGCACCGACGCGGAGGGGCGCCTGATCCTAGCCGACGCGCTGGCCTACGCGACCCGCTTCAATCCCGCCGCGGCCGTCGACCTGGCGACACTGACAGGCGCAGTCGGAACCGCGCTGGGGCATCACGTGCGGGCCGGCCTGTTCAGCAACGACAGCGCGCTGCAGCAGGCGTTGATGGCCGCAGGTGACCGCAGCGGGGAGCGGCTATGGCCCTTGCCGATGGATGAGGAGTACGAGAAGCCGATCAGAAGCGATATGGCGGAAGTGAAGAACAGCGCGGGGCGGGAAGGCGGATTGAGCAGCAGCGCCAAGTTTATCCAGCACTTCACCGAAGGTTACCCTTGGGCACACCTCGACATCGCCAATATGGTGCTGGCGGACAGCCGAATCAACGCGGAAACGCCCAAAGGCGCGACTGGCTACGGTGTGCGGCTGCTGGTCGAGCTGACGGAGCGGTACGAGAGTTCTTCGTCGTAGAAGCGTGGAAAAGCAGAGACTGGGAAGCACGAGAGCAGGAGAAAGGACCATGCGGAAGCGATCGATACGACGACTGGGCTGGACTGTTTTGGGCGCTCTGCTGGCAGCGGTGGCGTTGCCGAAGATGGTGCTGGCAGAAGGTTTGGAGCAGCTCGTGGAAACCGAGCTTGCACCGATCGTGCCGGCGATGATTCCGCTGCTTGGCGCGGCTGCCGGCATCGAGCGCCTGCTCGAACTCGGCTGGCACTATCTTGAGTGGGGAGCGCTCCGTTTTCTCGGCTGGCGGCCCAGTGATCTCAAATCGCCCGGCTATGTCGCCTTCAAGCGCAGCACCAGCCTCTTGGCCGGCATCTTCCTCGGCGTGGTCGTCGCCAACTATAGCGGCATGCGCCTGATGAGCTACCTCAACCAGTCACTACCCGGCTTCCTCGATCAGGTCCCCGACCTGTGGGATATTCTCGTCACAGGGGTGATGGTTGGCGCCGGCACCAAGCCGACCCACGACATACTCGGGATCATCACCCAGCTGAAAAACCTGATCGGCAGCACCGCGCTGAAGCAGAAGGAACAGGCCGGCGCCGCGCTCGCTGACAGCATCCTCAAGCTGCGCCAGGCCGATGCGCCCGCGTCCTACCAGGTCGATGTGCCGGGCGTGGGCGCGACGCAGGTTCCCGGCGCGGCCGGCCAGGCGCCCCGCAATCGCATGCTCGACGAGACCGGGGGCAGACGTCGCGAACGCAATATCGACCGCTACGCGAACGCGCTGCACGATAACCTGTACGGCAGTGGATGAGGAGGAAGCCTTTGTCCGCTGAATCAACGGACCCGGCAAGTCAAGCTGGGCACAGCGGCGCGATGGAGGTCTCTCCAGGCCCGTCCGAACCGATTCACCCAGGAGAGCATCTGGCCGAGATACTGCACGATCTTGGCATCACGCAATATCGCTTGGCCAAGACGATTGGCGTGCCGCCAATTCGCGTCCACGATCTTATCGACTGCCACCGGTCGTTTACGGTGGACTCTGCCCTGCGCATCGGGCGGGCGCTTGGGACGACTCCCGAATACTGGCTGAACCTGCAGCGAATGTACGATTTGGAAGTCGCCCGGAACAAGACCGACACAAGCGCAATCAAACCCCTTGTCCAGGCATCCGGGTAAGACGGCCAGCGCCGAAACAAAAGCTCAAATAACGAAGATGGAGCGCATCTGTAGATTCCTCTCGCCAAGTAACCCTCTCGGCAACTGGGACGGTATGGCGGCTGCACCTTTCACCGCTGTCCCTTAACGCCCCCCAAACAGCTGACCCAGATCGACGTTGCCGCCGCCGCTGGCGCCCTTCCCGCCAACCTGCGGCATGTACTGCGCGACCTTCTGCGCCAGTTTGTCCATCGGCATCGTCTGCAAATAGGCCTTGCCCGGACCCCGCAGCGTCGCCAGGAACAAACCCTCGCCGCCCAACAGAATGTTCCGGAAACCGCGCACGATCTCGACATCGAAATCGACCGTCGGCTCGAACATCGCCACGTGGCCCGTATCGACGCGCAGGAGTTCGCCCGGTTGCAGCTCCTTGATCAGGATCTCGCCGTCGAAGTTGACGAACGCCCTGCCGGGGCCGGTCAGGCGCTGCAGCATGAAGCCTTCGCCGCCGAACAGGCCCGCGCCGAGCCGCTTGCGAAAGTGAAGGTCAAGATCGACGCTCTTTTCGGCACACAGGAACGAGTCCTTCTGCACAATCACCGACTGACCGCCGGCCAGGTCCAGGTCGAGAATTTTGCCGGGAAACTCGGCTGAGAAGGCGACCTCGCCGACGCCGCGGTTCACGAAGTAATCGACCACGAAAAGAGATTCGCCGGAGATCGCGCGTTTGAACATCCGCCCCAAACCGCCGCCGGTGTTGGTCTCCATCTCCACGGCCTCGGTCATCCAGCTCATGCCGCCGGAGGAGGAGTAGATACGGTCTTCCGGGTTGAGCGTGACGGTAACGACCGGCAGGGTCGTGCCTTCGATCCGAAATTGCATGTTTTCTGCTCCTTACCCGGTTTCAGCAACCGGGTCTTCAATTGCAGGCACGCGAATCGACTTGGGTGAAGTCACCGCAAACGAATCACGGGAAGCCGTTGCTCTCAGCGCACGCAGCCGTCGAACGTACGGCCCTGAATGTGGTGATAGACCGGCCCTTCGCCGTCCCTCGTGTACTTCGAGCGGGACGACATGTAAGAAAGGGCGATCGCCCGGCGCCAGCGGTCGGAACGGTTGGGCGCGGTGTAGTGAAGCAGCAGCGAGTGGAAGAAAAGCCCGCCGCCGGCCTTCACCGGCGCCAGCCTCATATCGGCCTCGTCATAGTATTCCGGGTCCACCACGTAGTCGTCGGTCACGTCGATGTGGGGCTGCGGCCCCCACTTGTGACTGCCGGGGATAGCCGCCATGCAACCGTTCTCAGCCGTCGCATCGTCCAAGGCGAACCAGCAGGAGCAGAGGTCCATCGGCTCGATCGGCCAGTAGGGCGAGTCCTGGTGCATGCCCTTGGCCGAGCCGACTTCGGGCGGCTTCAACAGCAGCGCGTTGCGGAACATCTTGATGTCCGGCCCGACGATCTGCTCG
>DAOUHX010000183.1:0-1735 GCA_034428395.1 Caldilineaceae bacterium | reverse complement strand
TCCCACAGCGCCTGCTCCAGGCCGGACAGCGCGGTGTTATAGAAGGAGCCGGCGTCCTTGCGGCGAAGCTTGTGGCGAATGTGCGCAATCCGGCGGGGGTCTTCGCCCACCAGCAGCCGCGCAAAGTGCCCGACCGCGGCCGCGCATAGTGCGTCGTTGCCGCACTGGCTGGCCTCGCCGATTCCGGTTAGCCCGGCGTCGGTCTCCACCAGGATATGAAGCCAGTCGCCGCGATGGTTGACGCGGACGCCAACGGTCGAGATGGACAGGATCTTCAATGTTCGGACTCCAATTCTTCATCAGCCGGGATCGAGCAGGCCCGCTGCAGCCTGTCGTTGCCTCTCCGCCACTCGCCCGGGCGTATTCAATTGTAAGACTTTCTCTGTCACTCGCGCTTCGGGAGAAAGAGGTTGAAGTCGACCATCCTCGTAGCGAAAGTGTTCGGGCCAAAGCTGAGTGCGGGGATTGAAGAGGGGCGTCAACTGCCCGGTCACCGGGTCGATAGATCCAATGTTGGGCCCCTTGCGACGGTTGCACCTCATGCACGCAAGAGCAAGGTTTTCCAACTCTGTCCGGCCCCCGTGTTGCACAGAAATAATGTGGTCGGGTTCGTGCCTGTGAAGTGCCATCGACTGGGGCAACCGGCAATATTCGCAGATGTCGCCGGCGAGTTCGCGTAAGGCTGTCCGTAAATCGTCCGACATCTCACCAGCCATTCGCTAGCCCTTGCCAGCGGCCAGCTTCGAGGAAATCTCTGCCTTCAACATGACGAAAAGGTGTTCGACTTCCTCCAACTCATCCAGTTCCTGCTGCTCTTTGCTGGAAAGCAGACCAGTTCCGCTCAGGGTAAGAAGCCGTTCAAGCCGTTTCTGTCTCTCTTCGCTTACATGATAGTCCATGACCTCTTGGGGCGTAGGATTGCTGCACAGGAATCCGATGAGGTCCGCTGCAGTTGCCGCTGCTTCCGTTCTCAAGCCCAAGAAAGAGATTTCAAGTATGGAGGGCATCCATTGGTGCATTGACTGGACCTTTTTGGCCAGATTATCGGGCAGTTGAATCGTTACCTGTGTCATAGGCCGTTTCCTTCTGACTTGGCGGAGGGTTGGCTGCCAGAACTTGGCAATCGATCAAGATCTTTTCTAGACTCAGTGGACCGTCCAACCGCCGTCGATGGTTATGCCGGCGCCGGTCATGTAGCTGGAGGCGTCGCTGGCGAGAAAGACGGCCAGCCCACCGATCTCGTCGAGTTCGCCCCAGCGGCCGAGCGGGATACGGGCGATGAACTTGCTGTACTCTTCCGGGTCCTCTCTCAGTGGTGTGTTCATCTCGGTGGCAAATGGGCCGGGCAGCATGGCGTTTACCGTGATGTTGTAGGGCGCCCACTCCAATGCAAGCACGCGCGTCATCTGCCACACGGCCCCTTTGCTGGAGGCGTACGGCGTCCTTTCGGGCAGGGCAATGATGGATAGCGTCGAGCCGACGTTTATGACACGACCGTAGCGCTGAACTTTGAGATGGGCCGCGGCCGCGCGGCAGATGTTCCACACGCCGGTCGTGTTGGTGGCGATCACGCGCTGAAACTCCTCCGGTTCGATTTCCTCGATCGGCCCGCGGATGTTGATGCCGGCGTTGTTTACGAGGACGTGCAGGCCGCCGAAGTCGGCGATAACCCGCTGCACGACTTGGGCGGACTGCTCCGTGTCGCTCACGTCGCAGGCATAGCCGCGCACGCTCG
>DAOUHX010000182.1:0-23934 GCA_034428395.1 Caldilineaceae bacterium | reverse complement strand
GCCCGCGGATGTTGATGCCGGCGTTGTTTACGAGGACGTGCAGGCCGCCGAAGTCGGCGATAACCCGCTGCACGACTTGGGCGGACTGCTCCGTGTCGCTCACGTCGCAGGCATAGCCGCGCACGCTCGGCAGACGGACGGCCGTCCGGCTGCTGTCCCGATCGCCGGCGGCAACCGAGATCGACTGGGCGATTTCGCCGGCTGCGAACTCCGCCCGCTCCTGCTCCCTACTCGTGAGTGCGACATGCGCGCCGGCCTCGGCCAGCGCCTGCGCCATCTGCCTGCCCAACCCGCGATTGCCGCCCGTCACAAGGGCGACGCGACCGGTTAGCTTGAACTTGTCGAGAACGGACATCTGCTCCTCCGCTGGATCATTGGTATACGGCACGCGGCGGCAAAACAGGAGCAGCCGCTTTTCACTATCCGCCAAAAAGAGGCTATCATACCCGGCAAGACCGGTGGCACTGGAAAAGTGGAGAGCCCTGATCTGCGTGCACCGGCCACTATACACCAACAGATGGTCTTCCGCCATGCCAAACAGCATCCTTTCCGCGTCCGAACACAACGCCCTGCTTGCGTTCACACGCCTGCTGGCAGCCGAAAGCGGTGCGATCATTCGCCGCTACTTCCGCACCGACTACGCGGTCGACAGCAAGTCGGACGAGTCGCCGGTTACGGTGGCCGACCGACAGGCCGAGGAACGCATGCGCGAGCTGATCGGCGACCGCTTTCCTGCCCATGGGATCCTGGGCGAAGAGTACGGCCATCACCAGCCGGACGCCCCCTTTCAATGGGTGCTGGACCCGATCGACGGCACCAAGAACTTTATCAGCCACGGTTACCTCTTCGGCACCCTGATCGCCCTGACACACGAAGGCCAGGCGCTGCTGGGGGCGATCCACCAGCCGGTCGTCGAGGACCTGCTGTTGGGAGACGGTGAAACGACCTGGCTGAATGGGGCGCCGGTGCAGGTGCGGGCTTGCCCAAGCCTTGAGGAGGCCGTTTTCCTGACGACAAGCCACTATAACGTCGAGAATCACCAGAACGGTCCCGCCTTTGAGGCGGTGGCACGGCGCGCAGCCCGCTACCATACTTGGGGCGACTGCCACGGCTACTACCTGGTGGCGGTCGGCGGCGCCGACGTGATGACCGACCCGACTATGAACTTTTGGGACAGGGCCGCGCTCGTGCCGATCATAGAGGGGGCGGGCGGACGTATCACCGACTGGCAAGGGGGCGACCCGCTCTACGGCAGCGGTGTAGTAGCCAGCGGCGGCGGCTTCCACGACGAGCTGATCCGGCTGCTGAACCCGGGCGCGCGCTCTAGTTGAGGAGATTCTGCGCGGGCTTCGCGGCTCTATGAGCGTTCCGTCAGAATTCACGGGGGTTAGGACAACATCATGCTTTTGAACGAAAGGGTCGCACTGATCACCGGGGGAGGATCAGGAATCGGAAGAGCAACGGCCGTTCTCTTCGCCCAACATGGCGCCAAGGTCGTTGTTGCCGACATAAACGCCTCAAGCGGCCAGGAAACCGTGGATTCGATACAGAGTGCCGGGGGCGAGGCGCATTTCGTTCAAGGCGACGTCGCCAAGCTGGCCGCCGTAGAGGCGATGGTCCGGACCGGTATTGAAACGTACGGACGCCTCGATATCGTCCACAGCAATGCCGCCACTTATGCGATGGGCACTGCGACGGAGTTGAGCGAGCAGGAGTGGGATTTGACGCTCGACGCCAGTCTGAAGGCGACGTGGATGCTGGCGCGCTGCGCACTGCCGCAGATGCAGGCCCAGGGCGCGGGCGTATTCGTGATCACAGGGTCGGTCCATGCCCTGCGCGGATACCCATTCTACACAGCCTACCAGGCGGCCAAGGGTGGGCTGCTCGCGTTGACGCGCGCGCTCGCGGCCGACTACGCGCCGCACATCCGCGTGAACACAGTTCTTCCCGGTGCGGTCGTAACCGGACTGTGGGACCCGATATCGGAAGAAGACAGGGAAAAAATCGCGCAGATGTGCGCGCTCAAGCGAAACGGCAGACCGGAGGAGATCGCGCAGGCGGCGCTCTTCCTGGCATCTGACATGTCCAGCTACATGACGGGAAGTCACGTTGTGGTCGACGGCGGGCTGAGCTCGATCATGATGTTGCCGGATGACATTTCGCTGTAGTCGGGAGATTCAGATAGGCGAGCCTGGTTCGGTCTACAACAGTTGCAAGATCTCCTGCTAAGGGATCCAGCGGCTGAGTGAATCGCCGCATGTAGCGTGCCCCTGCCGGCCCGGCGCCGCGGTGGTATATCTTTGCTGGCGCTATCACACAAGCTGGACCTGCGGCGCCACGATGGCATCACCACGGCTGCGCTGACCTTTAACTTTCCAATAGAGCCGACACGACGGCATAGCTACAGGGGGGCGTTGCGGGGGGAGTCCCCCCGCACGGCCGTGATTCGTGATTCGTGAATCGTGATTCGAACTGCGAGAGCCGCGCAGGCACGCGGGCGTCGGCACGGTTGCGCGTTGGCGGCGAGCTGGAGGCGCGAAGGAACGGTCGGTTTTACGACGGTGGCGTCGGCGGCAGGCTGGAATCGCGCAGGCATGGCGGCATTGGTTCCCGGTTGCTGACACGGCAGCTGGGGAGGCGCACGCACGCCGGCATACACAGGGGGGAGTTGCGGGGGGAGTCCCCCCGAACGGCCGTGATTCGTGATTCGTGAATCGTGATTCGAACTGCGGGAGCCGCGCAAGCACGCGGGCGTCGGCACGATTGCGCGCTGGCGGCGAGCTGGAGGCGCGAAGGAACGGTTGGTTTTACGACGGTGGCGTCGGCGACAGGCTGGAATCGCGCAGGCATGGCGGCATTGCTTCCCGGTTGCTGACACGGCAGCTGGGGAGGCGCACGCACGTCGGCATACAAAGGGGGGCGTTGCGGGGGGACTCCCCCCGCACAAGGGAGGGCCGGAACGGCCCGCACGGCCGTGATTCGTGAATCGTGATTCGAACTGCGGGAGCCGCGCAAGCACGCGGGCGTCGGCACGATTGCGCGCTGGCGGCGAGCTGGAGACGCGAAGGAACGGTCGGTTTTACGACGGTGGCGTCGGCGACAGGCTGGAATCGCGCTGGCATGGCGGCATTGCTTCCCGGTTGCTGACACGGCAGCTGGGGAGGCGCACGCGCGCCGGCATACACAGGGGGGCGTTGCGGGGGGAGTCCCCCCGAACGGCCGTGATTCGTGATTCGTGAATCGTAATTCGAACTGCGGGAGCCGCGCAAGCACGCGGGCGTCGGCACAGTTGCGCGTTGGCGGCGAGCTGGAGACGCGAAGGAACGGTCGGTTTTACGACGGTGGCGTCGGCGACAGGCTGGAATCGCGCATGCATGGCGGCATTGCTTCCCGGTTGCTGACACGGCAGCTGGGGAGGCGCACGCACGCCGGCATACACAGGGGGGCGTTGCGGGGGGAGCTCCCCCCGCACAAGGGAGGGCCGGAACGGCCCGACCGTCAAACTGCGGTTGCCAGTGGTCAGTTGTCAGTGGCCAGTAGTAAGGGAAAGACGGGGAGGGTATGAAACGGCTGCTGCGGGAGGGACGGGGACTTGTCCCACTTTTTTTGGACGGCACACCCTTGATAGAAGGCGGTGACAAGCGCGGGTGATTGTGTTAGGATTGCTCTCCAGGGTGAGCAGGCGGGCGTGAGTACTACACCCGCGCGGCGGCGAACCGACGGGCCGAACGGTTCCCGACAAGACCTGGCCGGCCGCATTCCAAGGAGCGAGAGGCAGCAATGGTCAACAAGATAGTCCTGTCGGCGTCAGAAGCGACGGTGCAGGAGTTCGACTTCGGCGAGCTGGTCTGGTATGCCAACGGCGCGATGGGCAACAGCGCGACGATGACCTTCGGGCGCGCCATTCTGAAAGCAGGGCAGGCCAATTTTCGCCACTACCATCCCAACTGTGAGGAGATTCTGCACGTCCTCAGCGGGCAGATTGTCCACTCGCTCGAGGATGAGCTCTACCCGATGGGGCCGGGAGACACGATCGTGGTCCCGCCGAACATCGTCCACAATGCCAGCAATGAGGGAGATGAGACTGCGGTCATGTCGATCCTCTTTTCGACCCCGGACCGGCAGACGGTTGTTGTTGACGATGAAGAGCAGGCCGGCGGATAGGGTGAAACGGTGGTCGCCGCAGTCTTCGGAATCCGCTGCCGCCAGCGATAGGAGGAAGTGAGATGCAGTCCACCCAGGAAAGTCGCGATGCCCTGAAGATCGATTGGTACCGTGTGCCGGTGGCGCGGGCCGATCTCAACACGCTCAATCAACGTAGCGATTGGCAGGGAACGCTGCAGGTCGCCGGCCATCTGGGCCTGGTTATGATCACCGGCGTGGCGGCCTGGTACGCGGCGGCACACCTGCCGCTGCCCGCGCTTCTCCTGATTCTGTTCCTGCACGGCACTTTCTACTCCTTTCTTTTCAACGGCACGCACGAGCTCCTGCACAACACGGTTTTCAAGACGAAGACGCTCAACATCCTGTTCGCCCGCATTCTCAGCTTCCTCGTATGGCGCAACCACCTGATGTTTTCGACCAGCCACGTCGAGCACCACAAGTACACGCTCCATCCGCCCGACGACCTCGAGGTCGAGCTGCCGATGGAGCTGACCGTTGCCGGCTTTCTCAAGGACGCAGTGGTCAATCCGTGGATATTCTTTGACACCATGAAGGCGACTGTGCGCCTTGCCTTTGGCCGGTTGGAAGGAGAGTGGGAGCACTCGCTCTTTCCTCCGAAAGCGGCGCAGAAACGGCGTCAGCTATTCGCCTGGGCGCGCTGGCTGCTGCTGGGACACGGCCTGATCCTGGCGGTGTCAATCTACTTTGGCTGGTGGCTTCTGCCCGTTCTGACGACCTTCGCGCCTTTCTACGGCGGCTGGCTGCGCTACCTGTGCAACAATCTGCAGCACGCGGGGTTGCAGGACAATGTGCCCGATTTTCGCCTCTGCTGCCGCACGGTCTATCTCAATCCTTTTACCAGCTTCCTCTACTGGCAGATGAACTATCACACTGAACACCACATGTACGCGGGCGTTCCGTGCTACAATCTGCCCAAGCTGCACCGCCTGATCAAGCCGGCGATGCCGGCCTGCAAACGGGGCCTGCTGCCCGCGTGGCTTGAAATCATCAGGATCATGAGAAAGCAGAAGGCCGACCCCGCCTACCAGCACGTCCCCGAACTGCCTACGCCCGCACCGATCTGAGCGGCCAAGACATGCCGCGGCGCAGTGTCCTTGCCGCGCCCTGAAACGGTAGTTGCAGGCCGGATTTCTATGCTGTTCCAAATTCAACATTTGACCCGAGAGTTGAGGTCCCAAGCAGGAGAAGCGCCATGACGGAACGTACGCTGTATGTCGGCACCTACACACATCGAGACAGCGAGGGAATCTACATCTATCGCTTTGACACGGAGAGCGGCGCCTTGCGCCGCGAGGCCGTCTGCGCCGGGCTGGACAGCCCCTCATTTCTTGCGCTGCATCCAAGCGGGCAGGTTCTCTACGCCGTACATGAAAGCGAGGAAGCAGGACAGGTCAGCAGTTTTGCGATCGACAGCAGGTCCGGGGGTCTGACCTTTCTGAACCGCCAGCCGACGCACGGAAGCTCGCCCTGTCATCTGGCCGTCGAGCCGGGGGGGAATACGCTGGTCGTCGCCAACTACTACAGCGGCAATGTGGCGGTCTATCCACTGGATGCCGACGGTACCATCGGCGACCCGGTGCAGGACATTCAGCACCATGGTAGCGGGCCGAACAGGGAACGGCAGGAGGCCGCGCATGCGCACTCGGCAACAGTCAGCCCCGACGGCGGTCGTGTCTATGTCGCCGACCTGGGCATTGACAAGGTCATGATCTACCGCATCGTCGACGGGCAACTGGAGGCCAACGACCCCGACCATGCACCGCTGCACGCCGGCGCCGGGCCGCGCCATTTCGACTTCCATCCAAATGGGCGCTTCGCCTACGTTATCAATGAACTCGACTTGACGGTCACAGCTTGTGCCTTCGATGCCGGCAGCGGTACCTTGACGCCGATTCAGACGCTCTCCACGCTGCCGGAGGATGTAAAAGATCGCAGTGGACTCAGTTGTGCCGACATCCACGTGTCGCGCGACGGCCGCTTCGTATACGGTTCGAACCGCGGCCACAATACCATCGCCATCTTTGCGGTTGACGAAGGTAGCGGTCAGCTGACTTCAGTCGGGCATGCTTCAACGCGCGGCCGGACGCCGCGAAACTTCACGCTCGACCCGACCGGGGCGTGGCTCTTGGCCGCCAATCAGGACTCTGACGACATCGGGGTTTTTCGGCGAGATGCCGGCGGCGGCCAACTTACGCCCCACGGCGAGATGGTCTGGGCGCCGATGCCGGTCTGCCTGATGTTCGGGCCGTAGCCTCAAAGGGAGAGAGTCTCGTGCAGTTCGGCATTTTCTACGAACATCAGCTGCCGCGACCATGGGTCGAGGCGAGCGAGCACCGGCTACTCAAGGAGGCGCTGGAGCAGGTCGAGCTGGCGGACCGCCTGGGGATCGAGTACGCCTGGGAGGTGGAGCATCATTTCCTGGAGGAGTACTCCCATTCGTCGGCGCCGGAGGTCTTCCTGGCGGCCTGCAGCCAGCGCACCAAGCGGATCCGGCTGGGCCACGGAATCGTGCTCATGCCGAGCAGCTTCAATCATCCGGCGCGTGTTGCCGAGCGCCTTGCCACTTTGGACCTGATCAGCGACGGACGCGTCGAATGGGGCACCGGTTCGGCCAGCAGCCGCAGCGAGCTCGAGGGATTCGGCATCGAGCCCGAGCAGAAGCACCTCATGTGGGAAGAAGCGGTGCGGGAAGCGGCCAAGATGATGGTGATGGAACCGTACGCTGGCTTCGAGGGGCAGAGTTTTGCCATGCCGGCGCGCAACGTGGTGCCTAAGCCGCTGCAGAAGCCGCATCCTCCATTGTGGCTGGCCTGCTCGAACCGCGAGACGATCAAGATCGCGGCCCGGTACGGCATGGGCGCGCTGACCTTTGCCTTTATCGATCCCGCGGCCGCGGCCCACTGGGTGGACGAATATTACGAGACGTTTCAGCGGGAGTGCAGGCCGATAGGCAGGGCCGTCAACCCCAACATAGCCATCGTCGCAGGATTCATGCTGCACAGGGACGGCGCCGAGGCTGTGCGGCGCGGCGCGCGCAACTTTCAGTTCTTCGGCTACGCGCTGAGCCACTTCTACATAAGAGGCAGCCACCTGCCCGGCAAATTTGACCTGTGGGAGGACTTTCAGCGTAACATGCCGCAGAATACTGAACCCGCCGCTGGCATCGGGACTCCCGAACAGGTTCGCAAGAACCTGGAGGCGCTAGAGGCCGCGGGCGTCGACCAGGTCGTGTTTGTGCAGCAGGCAGGCAACAACCGCCACGAACACATCTGCGAGTCGCTGGAACTGTTTGCCGGCCGGCTTCTGCCCGCGTTCAAAGAGCGGGACGAAAAGCACCGGCAGCGCAAAGCGAAAAGGCTCGCACCTGCGATCGAACGGGCCATGGAGCATGTGTGTGAACTGCCCCAGGTTGAGGAAATGCCCCCTCTGGACGCTTATCCGTTGCAGGCGGCCAAAGACGGACTTGCCGAAGAGCCGCAACGCCCGGTTGACGGCGACAACATCGTCACTGCGATCGCGGGACGGGGTTGACGTATCACAGCTTCCTGGCTGGCAGAAAGAGGAAAGGCTGTTCCCGGAATTAAGCTCAGCCCCCTTCGAGCGCCGCGGGCCTTTGTTGCGCCGACCTGATGCGCGCCATATCGAACTTCAGCGAGCGGTCGAAGCGGTAGATTCCGTTCTGCTCCTGGTAGATGTCGGTCAATTGCGTATAGCAATAGCCAAAATGGTCGGGGTCGTCGAGCAGAACTGCGCACAGCCGCGTGAAGCGTTCGTAGAACTCCTCGATCGACTGCGGGCGTTCGCCATAGCCCCATGAGTACTCCTCTTCACCGGCGTCAGGATTCCACCAGATGCCGCCGAACTCGCTGACGAAGAACGGCTGACCGCGGTACGGTATCGACCACGTCTGACCTTCCCTTCCGTTGTAGTGGGGACGACCTTCGCCTACCCCGGAATGATGTTCGGCGAATGTCTCGACCTCCTGCGTATAGTCGTGGCAGTCATAGACATCCGCTTCGGGCACACGGTGGGAGTAGCCGGACGTATCCAGCACAGGACGGGTCAGGTCCATCGCCTTGGTGGCCAGAAAGAGGCCGCGCGTGACCGCGTCAAGGGTCGTGATGCGGTCGTGCTGCGGCTGCCAAGTCTCGTTCAGCGGACACCAGCCTACGATCGCAGGGTGCGAATAGTCCCGCTCCAGTACTTCCAGCCATTCGGTGATATAGGAAGCCGTGGGCTGCTGATGCGTTTCCGGCGGTCCGTAGCCGCGGCAGCCCCAGTCGCCAAACTCACCCCAGAGCAGGTATCCCAGACGGTCGGCATGATAGAGGAAACGTTCTTCGAAGACCTTCTGGTGCAACCGCGCGCCGTTGAAGCCGGCCTCCATGCTCAGCTCGATGTCGCGGCGCAGGGCCTCGTCGCTCGGCGCGGTCATGATGCCGTCCGGGTAGTAGCCCTGGTCCAGCACGAGCCGTTGGAAGACGGGCTTCCCGTTTAGCGTAATCGCTCTACCGTCGATGGAAACGCTGCGCAGACCGGCGTAGCTGCGGGCCTCGTCGAGGATCGCACCGTCCCCGTCCAGCAGGCGCAGGATGACATCGTAAAGATGCGGGTCCTCGGGCGACCACAACCGTTTACGCTCTGCGGGGACCGCCAGGTCCAGGTTTATTCCAAGGTCGACCTCTGCCGAACACGACGTCTCGCTGACGACGCCGGCGGCGTCGAGCAGCTGTGCGTGCAGACGCAGCCCCTTGCGGCTGACAGGATTCGCGGACCCCACTCCGCCCGGTCGGTGAACGAGCGACTGTTCAAGCCGGAATACGCTATTGGCTAAGTCGGGCGTAAGGCGGGGACGGCCAAGATGAATCTCGGGAACGGGCTCCATCCATACGCTTTGCCAGATGCCGGTCGTCCGCACGTAAATGGCGCCGCGCGGGTCGTACGTTTGGGCCTGTTTGCCGCGCGGCTGCGGATCACGGTGGCTGTCGCGGGCGCGCACGACGATTTCAGCGCGCTCACCTGGCGCGGCCGCGCCGCCCAGGTCACAAGTGAATGGGCTGAAACCGCCCCGGTGACGGCCAACCTCGTGTCCATTGACCCAAACCGTGGCGTCATAGTCGACCGCCTGAAAGTGGAGCAGAACGCGCCGGCCCTTCCACTTGCTGGGAATCTCGACCACGCGGCGATACCAGACAGCCTCCAGAAAGTCGTCGTTTTCCACGCCGGAGAGTCGCGATTCCGGGCAGAAGGGAACTGTGATGCTGCCCGCGAGCGGGCGTCCCAGCAGCCCCCGCTCCAGGCCGCTGTCGCCCTGGTCGATCTCGAACTCCCACTTGCCGTTCAGGCAGAGCCAGTCTGTGCGCACGAACTGCGGCCGCGGGTACTCGGGTCGCGGGATCGACATAGGTAGCCTCCAAATGGGGGTCTTTGAGAGAGGAATACTCAGTTGCTGTCGGGTACCAGCAGCACCTTGGAGACGTTGCCGGGGCTGTGGACAAGCCTGTCAAACCAGTCGCCGCCATCGGCAAGAGGGGCTTCGACGATCCACGGGTCCAGACGGTAGTTTCCGGCGTGGAGCTGCTCCAGTCCCTGCGTGAAATCGGCTGCCGCGTAGGCAAAGCTGCCGCGCACCGTCAGCTCCTGTCGGATGATCGCCGCGGCCGGCATGGGGCTTGTCTCCTCGTGCAGCCCCGAAAGGATGAGCGTGCCGGCGTTGCGGGTGGCGGCCACACACTGGCTGCGGGTCCCGCCCGTGCCGACCGCGTCAACCGAGACGGCTACACCGTCTCCCGCGGTTTCCTCCTTGACGAACTCGACGAGATCGGGGCCCTGGCCGGCTGCGGCTGTTCCCGGCGCCCCGGGTGAAAACGTTGTACCGCCGAGCGCCCCGCCCATCGCCAGCCGCTCGGGATCGAGATCGGCGATGAAGATCCGCTCCGCGCCGGCCAGCTTCAGTGCCTGCAACGCGAGCAGCCCGATCGGGCCCGCCCCGACAATCAACGCCGACTCGCCGGCCACTTCGCCGGCCAGCGCGCCAATGCGGACACCGACTCCCACCGGCTCGGTCAGGGCGCCCGTGCGCAGCGTCATCCCGTCCGGCAGCTTGTGAACGAGGAATGCCGGGATGCTGACATACTCTGCAAACGCCCCAGGCCTGTGCGCGCCTACCAGTCGGCGCTCGGGGCAGAGCTGGGTCAGCCCCAAACTGCAGGTGCGGCAGCGGCCGCAATAGGTGAGCGGGTTGACGGTCACAGCGTCGCCGGTCTCGAAGCCGATTACGTCGCGCCCGGTCTCCACGATCTCACCGGCAAACTCATGGCCCATGACGAGCGGCGGCGTACGCAGAGCGTTGTGGCCCAGGTACCCGCTCAACTCGGAGCCGCAGATGCCGGCATAGGCGACGCGGATGACGACCTCTGAAGCTGTCGGGGCAGGCTCAGGCTGCTCCTGCATCTCCATCTTTTCCGGCGCTGTCCATACAAGCGCTCGCATCGACTTCCTCCACGGCTTGGTTGGCGTAACGTATGGCAACATGATACGGAATCACGGCTCGAACTGCAATAAGGACAGGACGGCAATCTGCCGCAAACGGCGACGGTCCTCGGCTCCCGATCGCCTCGTCCCCGGTGGCTTCAGCTTGCGTCAATCATGGCTTGCGGGTAGGCTTGCATAAGCGAAATGCCGCTAGAAAACTCCGTTCAACCGCCGATCCTGCCTGCAACTTCGAGGAGCCTTCAATGAAGATCACCGACATTACCGCCTACCCTGTTTGGGCCGGCCAGCGCAACTTTCTCTTCGTCGTCGTTGACACCGACGAAGGTATCTACGGCGTGGGCGAGTCCGGCCTTACCGGCCGCGAAGAGGCGGTAATCGGCGGCATCAGCCATTTCAAGGACCTTCTCGTAGGCCAGGACCCGTTCCGCATCGAGCACCTCTGGCAGGTGATGTTCCGCGGCGGCTTTTTCCCGGCGCAGCGAGTGCTCAGCTCGGCGATGTCCGCCATCGACATCGCGCTGTGGGATATCAAGGGCAAGGCGCTGGGCGTGCCGGTCTACGAACTGCTTGGCGGCCGCGTGCGCGACAAGGTCGTCTGCTACCCCCACAACCATGTCGATGCCCTGGAGGTGGAGCCGCTCGTCGAAAGCTGCCTAGAGACAACGGAGCAGGGCTGGAAATTCGTGCGCTGGGGCCTGCCGCAGGATGGCGAAGTCCTGGAGCCGCGCGATTCGGTGCGGGCGGCTTTACGCCAGGTTGAGGCGGTGCGAGCAGCCGTCGGCGACGAGGTCGACATCTGTTTCGACGTGCATACCCGGCTCGACCTGCCCGACGTCGTCTGGTTCTGCCGCGAGGTCGAGCAGTACGCGCCCTTCTTCATCGAAGACCCGCTGCGGAGCGAAAATCCGGACTCTTTCAAGACCTTGCGTCCGCGCACGCACGTCCCCCTGGCCGCGGGCGAGCAGTTCTCATCGAAGTGGGAGTTTCGCCAGCTGATCGAGGAGGAGTGGATCGACTACGCCCGCGTCGACATGTGCATTGCCGGCGGCTTTACCGAGGCGCGTAAGATCGCGGGCTGGTGCGAGACGCACTATATCAAGCTGGTCGTTCACAATCCGCTCGGGCCGGTCTCCTCGGCCGCTTGCCTGCAGATGAACATGGCGACGCCCAACTTCGGCGTGCAGGAGCAGCCGCGCAAGCCGGGCGAAACGCTGCCCGAGATCGTGCCCGTCTATCCTCACTGGGAGGACGGCTACATGACGCCGACCGACCTGCCCGGCCTTGGCATCGAGTTCGACAGGGAGGAGGCCGCCCGCAATCCCTATAGGAAGCGGGACATGCCGAGAGTGCGGCGGAAAGATGGGTCCTTCACAAACTGGTGAGCAGAACATACCGGCCTGTCTATCGGCGGGACCTGAAGGGAGCGAGGAAGATGAAAAAAGCAGCTGTGTTCGGACGGCAAAAGGGGGGCGTCGTGGATGCGCCCGAGCCCAAGGCATCGGAAGAGTGGGTCGTCGTCAAGATCCATTCATCGCCGATGTGTACCGAGTTCAAAGTCTACATGAGCGGGGACGACGCACCTTACCTTGGCCACGAGGCGGCCGGTGAGGTCGTTGCCGTGGCCCAGCCCTGCCGCGTCAGAGTGGGCGACAGGGTCGTGGTGATGCCCCAAACGCCTTGCGGTCAGTGCGAGCTCTGCCTGAATGGCGAGTACATTCACTGCCAGGACACAACCTCGCCGCCTTTGGAATCGGGCGATGAGGAGGGCCGGGCGACAATGGCGCAGTTCATGCTCAAGCAGGACTGGATGCTCGTCCCCATCCCGGATGGCATCTCCTACGACCACGCGTCGATGGCCTGCTGCGGTCTGGGTCCAACCTTCGGCGCGGTGCAGCGGGCCGGCGTCGGCCCGGACGACACGCTGCTGATTACCGGGTTGGGGCCGGTCGGCCTCGGCGGCGTTATAAACGGCGCCCATCGCGGGGCAAAAGTAATCGGCGTCGACACGAACAAGTACAGGGCTGCCATTGCCCTGGAGCTGGGCGCGACCGCCGTCATCGACCCAACCGGCCCCGACGCGCTTGCAGAGACTCTGGCGCTCACCAGGGCGGGCCGCGGCGTAGACCACAGCATCGACTGCTCCGGTGTTGTCGCCGCCCACCGGTTTTGCATCGACGCCACCCGGCGCAAAGGCTCCGTCAGCTTCGTCGGCGAAAGTCGCCAGGAGACGCCAATCACGGTGAGTTCGGACATGATTCGAAAGGGGCTCAGCCTGCACGGCTCCTGGCACTACAACATGGCCGATACACCGCAGGTTCTGCGTGTGATCGCGGCCAACCGCGACATGCTGGACCGGCTGATCACCCACCGCTTTCCCCTTGATCGCGTGGCAGAAGCCTGGGACCTGCAGGCAAGCGGCGAGTGCGGCAAGGTCCTGCTAAAGCCCTGGGAGTAAGGTTGGAAGCAAGCCAAATAGATGGCGTTGCCGTTACCGTGAAAGGACAAGCATTCCCCCATGCGAGACCTGCTAAGGCAGTACTTCGGTTATGACGAGTTTCTCCCGCTACAGGAAGAGATCATTTCCAGCGCGATGGATGGAAGAGACGCGCTGGTGCTTATGCCGACCGGTGGCGGCAAATCACTGTGCTACCAATTGCCTGCCCTGCAACTTGACGGGCTGACCCTTGTAATCTCGCCCCTGATCGCGCTGATGAAGGACCAGGTCGATGCGTTGCGATCGAACGGCATCGAAGCGGCGTTTATCAACAGCACGCTCCCATTTGCAGAGATTGATCGCGTACAGGCCCGGGCCCAGGAGGGCATTCTCAAGATCCTCTACGTCGCCCCGGAGAGACTGGCACAGGAAGGTTTCCGCTACTTTCTTTCCCGCCTCAGAGTCAGCCTTGTTGCCGTGGACGAGGCCCACTGTATCAGTGTGGGGACATGATTTTCGCCCTGACTACCGCAAACTGGGGGAACTTCGCCGCAGTCTCCCCCAGGTACCTTTCCTGGCACTGACCGCGACGGCCACCGAGCGCGTGCGCAAGGATATCGTTGGACAGCTGCAGCTGAACCAACCGCAGCAGTTCATCGCCAGCTTCAACCGTCCCAATCTCAGCTATGCCGTTCTCCCCAAGCAAAGGGACACCTTTGATTCGCTGGTGGAGCTGCTTCAGAAGCACAAGGGCGAGTCCGCGATCATCTATTGCACTTCGCGTAGCGATACTGAAGGTCTGTCGGCCCGTCTGCGCATAAACGGCTTCGACGCCCAGCCGTACCATGCCGGCCTAGACAGCGGCGTCCGGCGCTCAACGCAGGAGCGGTTCATCCGCGACGAACTTTCTGTCGTCGTCGCGACCATTGCCTTCGGCATGGGCATCGACAAGCCCAATATCCGCCTGCTGGTTCACTACGATTTGCCCAAGTCGCTCGAAGGCTACTACCAGGAGACGGGCCGCGCCGGACGCGATGGGTTGCCCAGCGAGTGCGTCCTCTATTACACCTACGGGGACACGGACAAGCAAAGGTTCTTCATCGACCAGATGGAGGACGAGGCGGAACGGGCCAACGCCCGCGAGAAGCTGGCGCAGATTGTCGAATTTTGCCAGCTTCAAGCATGCAGGCGAAAACACATCCTTCGTTACTTCGGAGAGAGTTGGAACGAGGAAAACTGCGGCGGTTGCGACTTCTGCTTGGTGCCGAGGGAGGAGTTTGATGCAACCGTCATCGCGCAGAAGATCATGTCGGCGGTGATCCGCACCGGGGAACGCTTCGGCATCAACCATGTTTGCGCCGTGCTGCGGGGTGGGAACACGAAAGGCATACGGCAGTGGGGGCACCGCAATCTCAGCGTCTACGGCATCGTCAGAGACCTCTCAGACGCTGAAATCAAGGAGATCTTCGGTCTCTTGATTGCCGAAGGTCTGCTCTACAAGAACAACGGCGAGTTACCGACATTCGGCGTGACCAAAAAGGGCAGGATCTTTCTGAGCGACCGCGAGACGTTGACGCTGGCAAGACACAAGCGCGAGGAGGAGAAGGCGTCTAACGCCAGCCGAGCGGCGCTTGACTATGATCAGACGTTGTTCGGCGCGTTGCGAGAGCTGCGACGCCGGCTGGCCGCAGAAAGGGACGTGCCCCCATATGTCATTTTCGGCGATGCCACTCTTCAGGAGATGGCATTTTACCTGCCTCAGAGCCGTCAGAGCTTCTCCAACATAAGGGGCGTGGGTGCGGCGAAACTCGAACAGTTTGCCGAAGCGTTTCTGCCACTCATTCAAGACCATGCACGCGCGCGCAACTTGGAGGAGCGGGAATTCCCATCCCGCAGAAACAAGAGGCGCGAAACGAATGCTCGGGTAGGTCCGACTCACGACCAGACAAAGCAGTTGTTGCAGCAGGGAATGACTATAGCACAAATCGCGCAACGGCGGGGTCTGGCCAGGAGTACGATAGAAGGACACCTAGAACGTCTGATTCGTGGGGGCGAGCAAATTGACCTCCGACCTCTCATGCCGCCGACGGAGCGGTTCGAGAGGATTAGGAAGGCTTTCGAGCAGTCAGGAGGCACACTTCTGTCGCCGGTCAAGGAGATTCTTGGCGACGAATACTCCTATGAAGAGATCAGGCTGGTTAGGCTCTATCTGAGCCAGACGGTCGACAATCCACGATAGCTTGGTATAAGTACTGGTCCTGTGAAGTGTCCTGGAGAATTGACTGACGATGCCCTACAAATGCGCCATCATCGGCGTCAGTGGCGGAAGGGCCAACGGCCATGCCGCCGCCTATGCCCACATCCCGCGCGGCAGGCTGGCCTGCATCGCAACGCGCAACCGTGAGAACCTGGACGCATTCGGCGAACGCTGGTCGGTGGACACCCGCTATACCGACTACCGCGAAATGCTTGGGCGCGAAAAGCCGGACCTCGTGCACGTCAACACGCCGCCCGACGTACGCCTGGAGGTGATGGAGTCCGCCGAAGCCGCCGGGGTCGGCGCGCTGATCATCGAGAAGCCGCTCGCGATCCAGGCCGAGGACTATTTGGCGATACTGGAGTTCTCGCGCCGCTGCCGGCTGAAGGTTGCCATAAACCACCAGCTGCACTTTCATCCGCGGCGCAAGCATCTGCAGGAACTGGTCGGCGAGGGCGCGATCGGGGAGCTGCGCTTCATCGACGCCAGCGCGCGCATGAATATGGCCTACCAGGGCACCCATGTACTGCAATCCATCGCCGCCTTCCACCCGCTGGGCGTGCCAAGCGCGGTTTTCGCCCAGGTCTCCGGTACCAACGGATTGGAGGCAAGCCGGCGCAACCACTACGCGCCCGACGCGACCGCGGCCACGATCCGCTACGAGGACGGCGTCAGCGCGTTGCTGCGCTGCGGAACAAACGGCGCTTACGTGCTCGCGGGCGATGAACGGGCCAACGTGCATAAGCAGCTGACCGTTTACGGCAGCGAAGGCCATGTACACTGGGGCATGTGGGGTTGGGAAACTCTGGTGCGGGGCCGGCGTGAGCGGGGCGAACACAACTATCCCGACGAGGACATTCTGGGCCAGGCGGGGATGACCGAGTCGGTCTTCGATTGGCTGGAGGACGACAGCCGAGTGCATCCGCTCAACCTGGAAGCGGCGCTACGCGACTTTCACATCGTTCTCAAGGCCTACATGAGCGCGCTGCAGCGCAAGGAGGAAACGTTTGCGAGCGAGCTACAGCCGAGGCTAATCGATGCGCTGCGCAAGGAGTTGGCGGGCTAAGCCAGGATCCCGACTTCGTTCAGTGGAAAGGCCCTTCTAGCTGGTCCGGTGGCCCTTGACGCGCGTGCTGGCGTAACGCAGCGCCAGTTCCGGCTCAGCCCGCTGCATGCGCAGCGGCGGCATGCCCTTGCCTATCGCCTCCAGGTCGTCCAGCACCATTTCGCCGATCTCCCACAGCGCCTCCTTCACAGTGCCGGCGCGGTGCGCCGACAGTACCACATTGGGCGCGCGGCGGATCGGATGGTGACGGTCGAGCGGCTCCTGTGGGAATACGTCGATCGCGGCACGGAACTTGCCTGCTTGCACAAGCTCGGTCAGTGCGTCGAAGTCAACCAGGTGGGCGCGGCTGATCAGGACCAGCGCCGCGTCCGGGCGGATCCGTTCCAGCAGCGCGCGGTCGAGCAGGGCCCGGTTCTCGTGCGACGGTACCGCCAGCACGAAGATCACCTGCGACGTGGAGACCAATTCCTCCAGCGGGAGCGGCGTGACGCCCTGGCGACGCAGGAAGCGCTCGCCCAGCCAGGGGTCGTAGGCGGCGACGCGGCAGCCAAACGGCATGAGCAGCGGGTGCAAGCAGCGCGCCAGACCGCCGTAACCGATCAGGCCGACCTGCTTTTCGTATAGAGTGAACGTCCCGACGTTGCCGGCGTGCAGATACGCCTCGTCCCCCCTCTGCATCGCCGCGTGTCCGTCGACGAGGCCGCGCCCACACGCGATCGCCATACCCAGTGCCATCTCCGCAACCTGGCGGCCAAACGCCGGCGCAGCCGAAAGGACGCGGATCCCGTTGCCAAGACAGTACGCATAATCTAGGCGGGAAGGGAACGAGCCGGATACGGACAGAATCGCGCGCAGGTTTTCTAACCGGGGCAACACGTCGCCGTAACGCCATTCCGAGCAGACAACCGCGTCCGCGCCGGCGAGCGCGCTGACGGCCTCATCCAGCGGCATCGGTTCCGAATTCCCCCAGACTACATTTACGACTTCGGGCAGGCGGCGCAGGTCGTAGGGAGAAAAGATTTCATCCATTGTGCGGAAAGATGGGTCGACGAGGACCGTGGGCTTGTCGGGCATTTTCGTTCCTCTGTGGGCGGGCCGGCTCTGGCGACGAACGCCATTTCCGAGAACAGGCCTTATTGTTCACTTGATCTGTATTGAGGTGACGACTAGAATAGTTTGCATTGCGTCGACCAAATGTACAAACGGCACTGCCCTATTCCAACTTCAGCTATACTTTCGTATAGAAAATCCAAGCGCTTCAATCCGCGCCTTCAAGGGAACCAGGTCCGTCCGGAGTACTTTTGTCCCGTGAGTCCGCGTCTGCGAACACGTGCAGGCGACGAAAGTCATGGGGCGCCCCTCCCGGCAAGTCGGTTCCTATGCCACAGGGTGAACCTATGAACATTCTGCCGCACGCCGTCAACCGCTTCAACGGTATCGAGATCACCACCGATGAACTGCCCGATGATGCCGCGGTCTTTGAGCAGGACCTGTCCGCTTCGCTGGTGAAATGGGTCCAGGACGCGCGCTTTCTGGTCTGGCTGCATCTGCCGATTGAGCGGGCAGCGCTGGTCCCGATCGCGACCGCGGCCGGTTTCGTCTTTCACCACACCGAGCCCAACTATGTTCTGCTCATACGAAAGTTGCAGGAAGACACGCTGGTCCCCGGCTACGCCACCCACTATATCGGCGCCGGTGGCGTGGTCATCAACGACCGGCGCGAGCTGCTGGTCGTCTCCGAGCGGCACCGCGGTTCGGCGCGGCCCTACTACAAGCTGCCTGGCGGCGCACTCCATCCCGGCGAACATCTGGCGACGGCGGTTGTGCGTGAAGTCTACGAAGAGACGGGTGTCGAAACCGAGTTTGAGGCTGTCGTCTGCTGGCGCCACTGGCACGGCTACCGTTACGGCAAGTCCGACATCTACTTCATCTGCCGCCTATCCCCCCTTACCGAGAGAATTGAGCGCGATGACTGGGAGATCGACGAGTGTCTGTGGATGCCGGTTGACGAATACCTGCAGCACGAGCTCGTGGGAGACTTCAACCGCGCCATCGTCGAGGCGGCCATCAAGACTCCCGGCCTCAAGAACCTGTGGATGGACGGCTACGACGACCCAACCAAGCGGGAGTTCTACTGGCCTGACTACGAATAGCCAGCGCCAGCAGATGGTGCCGGCCACGTGTTCCCGCTCGGTGACCATTCTCTGCCCGACCGGCCCGTACCCCGACGCCGGCGAACAGGCTGACCCCGTTGTAGTTGAGGGCTGCGAAACCCCATTCAGCATAAGAGATACCCAGGTGGGTGAAGCCTCGCTCAACTGGCATGCAGAGACCTCAATTTGCCGACTTGGAAGGTGCCGAAGTTGATGTCTCAGTGACTCCGGCGCCCGTTTCGACACTTGCACTGGTCGAAACGGGCTTGTCCGGGCGAGTTCCGCCGGAACTGGGCAGCATCTTCGAGCTGACACATCAGGATCTTACCCATCACTATTTGACAGGCGAGATGCGCACCGAATTGGTGCCGCTATCCATTCTGGTCGACCTGCTCATCGGCTAAAGCGGCCTGACCTGGAACATCCCTCCAGAGGTAGGGCCAACTATCCAATCCGGAACGGCTGAGCCTGCCCTGGAATGATTTGAAAAGCGAAATCCCGGCAGAGCTGGGGGATTTGGTCCTCCTAAAGGGTCTGGCCCTGAAAGGCAACTCGCTGACAGGAGGCATAACCGCGGAGCTAGGCCGTCTCTCCAATCCGCGCGCGCTCACTCTCCACGGCAACGCGCCCTCCGGACCTATTCCTACCGAGTTGGGCAAACTCTCGAATCTCCTGCGCCTGTACCTTTCCCGGAATCCCCTGGAAGAAGCAATTTTTGACAGAGTTGGGCAATCTCACCGATTTGACGGGTCTGAATCTCAAGGAAATTTATCTGACGGGCGCGGTGCCGCCGCAAACTGGCAATCTCTCTAAACTCGAGGGAATGCACCTCATCACGAATTAGTTTTCGGGTAGCATACTGACTGAACTAGCCCAACTCACAATCCATAAGTGGCTGGACCTTTCCAAGAAGGATCTGACAGTCGGCTTTCCTCCTGAGCTGGGCTGACTCTCAAGTCTCCGCCACTGGGGCTCCAGGGCAAACCCGCTGACAGGTGAGATTCCTGCAGAGCAGGGTGGTCTCCGCTGGCTCTACGAGTTGCATCTTTCAGACAACAAGCTGGATGGAGAAATTCGAGCGGATTTGGGCCCTTGTCTAGTCTCGGATATTTTCATATCCGGCAATCGATTGGGTGGGTGCATTCCTGAGACCTGGCGTAGAATCCATGAGAATGACTTTTCGGACTCAGGAGTTCCCTCCTGCAATTGCCGGGCCTGTACGGCTTGCAAACTCTGGGCCTCTCCTGGAATAAATTGGGGGAGAGATTCCGGACGGCCGGGGCCGCCTGGATGGTCTTCGACAACTACGTCTTGATGGCAACCGGCTTTGGCGTTGTCTGCCGTCAACGTGGCGTATACTCCAGGATAGCGATCTGGACGAGTCGGGGATGCCATTCTGCCAGCAGGGTATCCCCGCCTCTTGTCGCAGGTGACAGGAACGTACCAATTCCGTGCTCTACCCTTCCGGATAGACGCTGCCACCTACCAGGGAGGATCCAATGACAATCCCATTTGACTACGCTGAGCGCGTCTACGCCGGCGTCCTCGGCAAGCTGATCGGCGTCTACCTCGGCCGCCCTTTCGAGGGCTGGACCTACGAGAGGCTCAGAGGGCGGTTCGGCGAGGTCAACTACTACGTCCATGAAGAGATGGACGTGCCCCTCATCGTCACCGACGACGATATCTCGGGCACCTTCACCTTCCTGCGCGCCTTGCCTGACTACGGCAACAGCCGCGAAATCACGCCCGCGCAGATCGGCCAGAGCTGGCTGAACTACATTATCGAGGAGCGCACAATCCTCTGGTGGGGCGGCATGGGTAACTCAACCGAACACACTGCATTTCTGCGCCTACAAGAGGGCGTCCCCGCGCCGCGCAGCGGCTCGAGCGCCCTCAACGGCCAGGTCGTGGCAGAGCAGATCGGCGCCCAGATCTTCATCGACGGCTGGGCCATGGTTGCTCCGGGCGACTCGGAGCTTGCGGCCGAGCTAGCGCGCAAAGCGGCCAGCGTCTCCCATGACGGTGTCGCCGTCCACGGCGCGCAGGTGCTGGCGGCGATGGAGGCGCAGGCCTTTGTCGAGAGCGACATCAACCGCCTAATCGACACCGGACTCTCCGTCATCCCCGCCGACTCTCTTATCCGTGCCATGATCGACCAAATCCGCGAGTGGCACGCCGACCACGGCGACGACTGGCGCGCCACTCGTCACAAAATTGCCGCCAACTACGGTTACGACAGGTACGGCGGCAACTGCCACATGGTGCCCAACCACGCGCTCATCATAAACGCGCTCCTCCACGGGGACGATGACTTCCAGAAGTCGCTGATGATCGTCAACACCAGCGGCTGGGATACCGACTGCAACTCCGGCAACGTTGGCTGCCTGCTCGGCATCAAGAACGGGCTGGCCGGCATCGAGAGCGGGCCCGACTACCGCGGCCCTGTCGCCGACCGCCTCTATTTGCCAACAGCCGACGGCGGTCGCGCCGTCACCGACGCGGTGACTGAGAGCATCCGTGTCGTCAACGTGGGCCGCGCGCTGGCCCAGGAGACCACCCTCGCGCCAAAGGACGGCGCGCGCTACCACTTCGAGCTGCCCGGATCAGTGCAGGGATTCATGCCTGACGCGAGCCCGGCCAGTCGCGGGACCCTGAGGCTGGAGAACGTCGCCGGCCAAAGTTTGAACGGCAGCCGCAGCCTCGCGCTCCACTACGACGGTCTGGCCGCCGGACGCGTGGCGCGAGCAGCGACACACACTTTCGTCCCCTCCAAGGAGGTCGCCGACTACTTTGAGCAACGCGGCTACGCTCTGCTCGCCTCGCCTTCCCTATATCCGGGCCAGACGGTTACTGCCGAGCTGGAGGCCGACGCCAGCAACGAGCGCGCGGTCGAGGCCAGCCTTTTCCTGCGGCGCTACAGCGCCCAAGACGATCGACTGACACTGGACCATGGACCAGCGTGCACTTTCGAACCAGGTAAACGCCATACCTTTACCTGGCCGCTGAACGGTCCCGGCAACGAGCCGATCGCCGAGGTCGGTGTGGCGATCAGCAGCAGTGAGCGCGCGCAGGGGACAGTCTATCTCGACTACCTCACGTGGTCGGGCGAAGCGAAGGCCGCATTCAGCCGCCCGGACGCGCCTCCTGACCGCGGCAGTCCAACGTCAGCGCCCCAGATGTGGCGCCGCGCCTGGGTCAACGGTGTCGACAGCTACGACTCCCGCTGGCCGGAAGCGTTTCGCATCGTGCAGAACCGCGGCCGCGGCCTCCTGATGACCGGAACGCGCGAGTGGCGCGACTACGCGGTCAAGTCGGCGGTGACATTGCACTTTTGCGCGGCCGCGGGCATTGCCGCACGCGTACAAGGAATGAGACGCTACTACGCGCTGCTCCTCTGCCGCGACGCCGCCGGAAACGGGGTCGCCAGGCTCGTACGCGCCCTCGATGGCGATGCGGTCCTCGCCGAGGCCCCCTTCGCCTGGACGTTCGGCGAGGTCCACACCTTTTCGCTGCGCGTCACAGGCAGCCGTATCAGGGCCGCTATCGACAACCTCGAAGAACCGCTATTCGAAGTCGCCGACGACGCGCTCGAAGGCGGCGGTATTGCGCTCGTCGTCGAAGAAGGTCGCGTAATGAGCGACGAGGTCATAGTTCAGCCCTAGCCGTTGGGCAGGGCGATTGCATCTAATTTGGGTCAGAGCATCGAAAAGCTGCTGAATTCACTTCCAGGTCGGGGTCAGGCATCGAAAACGATTCGAATGATGGCACGCAGGCTATGAGTCTGCCTGGTTTCGACACTTGACGTACTCTGTTGCGGCGAATTCATGTCGTCAATCAGCAGGCTCGTAGCGATTTCCACTTATTATCACGTTCTTTTACTCGTCAACTCGACAAAATTGGCTTACCGATTTAGAGGCGATTGCCCTGGCCGGTGGGCGCCAACCGGTTGAATGGGTGGATCAACTGTGACATAATAGTTCGGGAATCCGCCTCTTTTGCGCCTGTTGATCGCCATGACCCGCTCCTACCCAACCCAGCTCGCATTCCCCTACTCGCACAGTCGCGGTCCTGGCGCGAGACCCTTCCTCAAATGGGCCGGCGGCAAGGGCCAACTTCTGGACCAGATTGGAAGACACCTGCCTGCGGAATTGAGAGAAGGCCGTATAACCAAGTACGCCGAGCCCTTTATCGGCGGCGGCGCAGTCTTCTTTTCGATCGCTAACCGGTTCGGCGTGCGCGAATGCTTTATCTCCGACATGAACGAGGACCTGATTCTGGCCTACCGAACGATTCAGCAGCAGGTCGAGGAGCTGATCCATCGGCTGGAGGAGACCCAGCGCCACTACAACGGCCTGACGCCAGTTGGCCGGAAACAGTTCTTCTATGAAGTTCGTCAGAAGTTCAATCGAGGCCGGGGCTCAAGCGACGGTACCGTGCGTCGCCAGGACTCGGCACTACATGTAGCTCGCCTCATTTTTCTGAACAGGACCTGTTTCAACGGGCTCTACCGGGTCAATTCTCGCGGCGACTTCAACGTGCCTTTCGGCAACTACCGCAACCCTAGAATCTGCGACGCGCCCAACCTGCGCTCCGTTTCCCACTCGTTTCAAAATGCCGAGATTCACTTCGGCGATTTCACCGACTGCAAGGATTTTGTCGATGAGAGGACCTTCGTCTATCTCGATCCTCCCTACCGCCCGATCAGCCGTACAGCCAGTTTCAACGCCTACTACAGGCATCCTTTCGATGACGCCGAACAGCGCCGTCTGGCCGGATTCTACCACGAGCTTGGCTGCGCCGGCGCCAGACTTATGCTGAGCAACTCGGACCCGCACAATGAGAATCCGCAGGACATGTTTTTTGAAGAACTCTATGCCGGGTTCAGCATCCACAAAGTGGTCGCGAGCCGCCGGATCAACAGCAATGCCGCAAAGCGGGGCCCTATCACGGAGCTGTTGATTACGAACTATTGAGGGGCAAAGGAAAGTTGCCGGTTTCATCAGAATTGGCAGTAGAATAGTGAAAGTGTCAGGTCAGGACCCGTTCGCAGGAGGCCACTCGTGAAGGCACGCATAGACATTCCGCCCAAAAGGGTCGCCGAGTTCTGCCAGCGCAACCAGATCGTGCGCCTGGCGTTGTTCGGTTCGGTGCTGCGGGACGACTTTACGCCTGAGAGTGATGTGGACGTCCTGGTCGAGTTTGCGCCTGAGGCAATTGTCGGCTACTTCGCGCTCGGAAGAATGGAAGCAGAGCTAGCAAGCATCCTGGGGAGGAAAGCAGATATGCACACCTTTGCAGGGGTCGAGAGCAGTCCCAACTGGCTGCTTCGGGAAGAGATTCTTGG
>DAOUHX010000181.1:0-9661 GCA_034428395.1 Caldilineaceae bacterium | reverse complement strand
CGTCCATGGCGCCAGCACCGTGTCGGTCTTTTGCACCATCTCCTCTATCGCCTCTTCGTACGCATCACGCTTCTTCCGGTTTCGCCAGTCCTCGTCGGTCAGCTTCCACTGGCGCAACGGATCGACGGCCCGGCTTTCGAAGCGCCGTTTCTGCTCCTTTGAGGAGATGTGCAGGAAGATTTTGATCAGGATCGTCCCGTCAGAAACCAGTAGAGACTCCCAGTGCCGAATCTCCTCGTAGGCTCGCCGCCAGTCGGGCACGCTGGCAAAGCCCTCCACCCTTTCTACCAGGACGCGCCCATACCAGGTCCGGTCAAAGATACACATGCCGCCTCTACCGGGAACGGCCGGCCAGAACCGCCACAGGAAGTGATGCCGCTTTTCACGGTCGGTCGGCGCTTGGTACTGATGTACCGAAAAGTGACGCGGATCCAGGGGGGCGGTAAGCCGCCGGATACAGCCGCCCTTGCCGGCCGCATCCCAACCTTCAAACAGAATCAACAGCGGCGGGCCGATCTTCCCTCCGATCTGGCCGCCCAGTCGCAGGCGCAAGGCCAGAAACTTCTGCTGGCGCGCCTCCAGGAGTTCTTCGTAGTCCTTCCGCTTCAGCCTCTGGCTCAAGTCGACATGATTCAGAATTGATAGTTCCATAACGCAGCGCCCAACCTTTCCCGGTTCCTGTCACATCCTGTCACATAATGAGAGAACAGACCATCGCTTTCTTGCGGAAGCGGGCCTGCCATTTTGCATCAGAGCTGCGGGGTCGTTACGCCTACACCACCGTTACGCGCCTGCCGAGTCCTCAGACTGGCAGCGACCTCGGCAACTCTTCCCATTGAGTCCATTGCACCTATTACTCTTTCACCAAATATCCCTGGCGCACGGGGTAGCACACGTCCAGGAACTTGCAGTCGGTTAGCGCTCGCCCTGCGTGCTCGCGGGTTCCGGCAATTACTGCAATTTCGCCCGGCCCCAGCACACGAGTCTCGCCGCCGCTGACGCTCAGTTCAAATTTCCCTTCCAGCACGGTCACTACCTGCTCGTGGGGATGATCGTGGGAGGGAAGGGGCGAACCGGCTTTCACCCTCCAGTATACGAGCGTCAGGTTCTGGCTATGGATTACCTTGCCAAAATAGCCGGGATACAGCTCCCGCTCGCGCACAGTCTCCAGACTGTATCTGCCCATTCCCTTCCCCCCAAGTTCCGGAGTGACATGCCACTACTGTTTCGTTAGCTTTTCCATCAACGCCGTCGTGGAAGGCTCGGTCATCACGTCGCCGTCGGGAAAGACAATCGTCGGAACCGACATGAATCCGTTGTTGAGCCGCTGAACCAACTCCCTGGCATCTTCGTCGCCCTCAATATCGATCTCCACGAACTCAACGCCTTGACTCTCCATCACCGATTTCGCCCGCCAGCAGTCCGGGCACCATGTCGTCGTGTACATTTTGATCCGGGCGCCGTTTCCGGTTACGCTATGGGTCATTCCGTTCTCCTGTATTGCGAATATGGACGACGGACCGGTACACAATTTCTAAAAGCATTTTTCCCGGTCTTCGTCGGCGAACCGCCAACCTGGACTATTCAAGTAGCGAGTATACCGTATCTGCGGAATCTGATAAAGCGCGTGGGCCTGATTGTATTCCGATAGAATTGACCGCCATTGCCGTTCGCTGATCTCAGGTACAGCCATAAATCGCGACACGTTTCGCGAGCGCCTCGGAATGACGCCAAGATGACTCAGCACGCTTCGACACCAGACGCCGCCACGTTGGCCGAGCCTGCCTTCTCCAATTCACTCCAGGAAACAAGCGAGCTTGTTCACGAACTGGAGCAGGTCATTGACGGCGAAGTACGCTTCGACGGCTACAGCCGCATGCTTTATAGCACCGACGCCAGCCAGTATCAGATCCAACCGTTGGGCGTCGTGATCCCCCGCCACTCCGATGATGTTCAAGCCGCTGTTGAGCTTGCCGCTCGCCATCGCGTGCCGCTCCTCCCCCGCGGTGGCGGCAGCTCGCTGGCGGGGCAGTGTGTCGGTCCCGGCCTCGTCATCGACACGAGCAAGTACATGGACAAGATCCTGGCTGTGGACGTGGAAGCCCGCACAGCCACCGTCCAGGCCGGCGTTTCAATCGGCGTCTTCAACCGCACGCTCGCGCCTCTCGGACTGATGCTGGGGCCGGATCCAGCCAGTGCCGACCGCGCTTCCATCGGCGGCTCGATCGGCAACAACGCCACCGGCAGCCACAGCATCCTCTACGGTATGATGGCTGACAATCTGCTCGAGACTGAAGTCGTGCTCAGCGACGGCTCGACCGCATGCTTCGGGCCGGTGACTTCAGCGGCAATGGAAAGCCGCCAGCGCGGTAACTCGCTCGAAGCCCAGATCTACCGTGAAGTCCCAGCCATCGTGAACGCCCAATTTGAACAGATTCTGGAGCGCTGGCCGCGCCACTGGCGCCGTGTCTCCGGTTACAATCTCGACCGGCTCCTGGCCGCGCTGCTCCAACAGGACGGTTTCCCTCCAGAGGAAGATCATTCGGCAGAAGCCGCCGCCCTCCTGCAGGCGCGGCTTGGATTCGACAACCTCTTTCGGTCCGAATACTGCGACTCGTCCCAGTTCGAACAGTTCAATCTGAGCCAGCTAATCGCGGGAAGTGAAGGCACGCTCGCTACCGTTACCAGCGCAACCCTGCAACTGGTCCCCAAACCAACGATGACCGCGCTCGCCGTCGTCCATTTCGATCGCTTGATTGACGCCTGCGCCGCCATCCCCGACATCCTCGAAAAGCAGCCCAGCGCCTCCGAGCTTCTCGATAAGCACTTGATAGACCTTGCCCGTGCCCAGCCCGAATGGGCCAAACGCCTCCACTTTGTCGAAGGGGATCCGGAGGCCGTCCTCTTGACCGAGTTCTATGGTGCCAGTGAGTCTGAATTGACATCGAAAATGGACGGGTTGGAGCGTCACCTCAGCAACCGCGGCCGGAAAAGCACGGTCATAAAGCTGCTGGATCCGGCTCGCCAAAAGGACGTGTGGGACGTACGCAAGGCTGGGCTGAACATTCTCATGGGCCGCCGCGGCGACTACAAGCCTGTGCCCGGCATCGAAGATGTATCCGTTCCGCAGGAAAAACTGGCCGACTATCTGGAGAAGATTCTCGACTTTTGCGGCCAGCAGGAGGACGTTCCAGGCATCGCCGTCTACGCCCATGCCTCGGCCGGCTGCCTGCATGTGCGCCCACTGTTGAATCTCAAAAAACAAACCGGCATCGATGCTCTCCGGACGGTGGGAAAACACGCATGTGACCTCGCCGTATCTTTCGGCGGCGCCATGAGCGGTGAACACGGCGACGGCCTCGCCCGCAGTTACCTCCATCCCCGCCTGTTCGGCGCCGACCTCTACGGCGCGTTGCGGCAGGTGAAGCAGGTGTTCGACCCTGAAAAACGAATGAATCCGGGCAAGATTATCGACGCGCCATTTTCAACCGAGAACCTGCGCTTCGGTCAGGAATACGACACAATCGAACTGCGCACCGTCTTCGACTGGAGCAGCGATTTCGGATACGCCGAAGCCATCGAAATGTGCAACGGCGCCGGCGTCTGCCGCAAGCTGGGCGCGGGTACCATGTGCCCCAGCTACATCGCAACCCGCGATGAGCAGGATACAACGCGCGGTCGCGCCAACGCGCTGCGCAACGCCCTCGCCGGACGCATTCCCCGCGAGGAGCTGTTCTCGCCGCAGATGTACGAAGTAATGGACCTTTGCATCGGCTGCAAGGCCTGCAAAAGCGAATGCCCCTCTGCGGTCGACATGGCGCGTATCAAGGCCGAGTATCTGGTCCACTACTATGCCGAGAACGGTCTGCCCCTCTTCAACCGGCTAATGGGGCTCCTACCCACGCTCAACCGCCTACTCTATCGCTTCGGCCGGCCCCTCATACCTCTTGTCAATTGGAGTTTGAAGACGCCGCTGGCTAAGGCACTGCTCCTCCGTGCCGGCATCGACCCGCGTCGCAACCTCCCCGCCTATGCCCGCAGCACCTTTTCTTCCTTGTTTGCTCGCAGGGAAGCGGCGGTACCGCCGCGCGCGGACAGCAGCGAGAGTGCTCCGGCCGTGATCCTCTTTCACGACACGTGGGCCGAGTATAACCATCCGGAGGTTGGTCAGGCCGCGGTTGAGGTATTGGAGGCGGCCGGTTACCGCGTGGGCTTGGCACAGGGGAGAGCCTGCTGTGGGCGACCGCTCATAACCGGCGGACAGGCCGACAAAGTTCGCAGCTGGGTGGATCAAAACGTAGCACTGCTCGCCCCTTATGCTCGCCAGGGCGTGCCAATCGTCGGATTAGAGCCTAGCTGCATCCTCACGCTGCGGGACGAATACCCCGACTTGGCCTACGATCGCGATGAGGCGCTCCTGTTGGCAGAAAGTGCCTTTACCTTTGACGAGTTCATCGTTCGCGCAGCTGCGGCTGCAGATGAGGCCGTAGGCCCCTCTCGACCCTCGTCCTTTCCTATCTGGCGCAACGATGCGGGCACGGCATATCTGCACGGACACTGTCATCAGAAGGCGCTGATAGGCAACGAGGCCAGCATAGACGCCCTGCGCGCGGCCGGCTACACCGTGGAGCTAATCGACAGCGGCTGCTGCGGCATGGCCGGTGATTTCGGCTACGGATCGGAACACTTCGAAGTCAGCCGCGCCATCGGTGAGGAGCGGCTCTTTCCTGCCGTCCGCGATCTGCCCGCGGACGCAATCCTGGTGGCCAGCGGCACCAGTTGCCGCGATCAGATCGTTCAGTTCACCGGGAAAGCGCCTGTCCACATGGCACAGGCGCTGGCAGCCGTGTTGCAAGATTCCCCCAGCCACTGATTCTCAGATAGAAGGGAAGCGGCGAGCCGCATCTATCTCCGGCGTCAACCTATCGTTTCCCAGAGTAACTGTCACCAATACTTCATCGCATCGCGAAAAAGCCCCGTCAGGTCGTCGCCGTTCGCCGGTCTGGGCGAAAGTTTCGTCACCCGGTGTTGCGGCAACGTGCCCTCAACGAGGGTAGGAATGTCCTCCTCCGTGAAGCCAATCGCGCCCAGTCCGTTGGGCACACCAGTCTCTTTCATCAGGTCGATGATCGCCTGCGACAGCAGTTCGCCCGCGTCCTCTTCTCTCGCGTCGCTCGTGTCCACGCCCATCAGCCTGGCCGCGTACAGATGCTTCGCCGGATTCGTCTGAGCAGTGAAACGGAAGACCGCCGGCGCGTTGAGAATGACCGACATGCCGTGCGGAATTATTGGGTGATCAGGCGGATATCCCGGCGGCCTGTAGCTGCGGACCATACCGCTGACCGGATAGCTCATGCCGTGCGGGAGATGCACGCCCGCGTTGCCGAATCCGATGCCTGCATAGGCTGCGGCCAGCAGCATCGCGCTGCGGGCTTCGTCATCCTCCGTATCCCGGATCGCACGCACAATGTTGGCCGAAACCATCTCGATCGCCTTGGTCGCCCAAATGTCGCTGATAGGGTTCGCTCCCTGGTAGGCTGGCCGCGTTTCCGGGGATTCCGGCGCGTCTCGTTTATCGTAAGGCAAGGCGGTCAGCGATTCCAATGCATGGCTCAGCACGTCCAGCCCTGTACTGGCCGCCGCCATCTGGGGTAGAGTGCGCGTGTTGTGGGGATCTAGAATCCCCAGCTGCGGACGCAAGGCCCTGTGCGCGATCCCTGTCTTCGCGTGCAACTCCGTCAAGTCACATATGGCGACACCGGTCGTTTCGCTCCCTGTGCCCGCGGTCGTGGGCACGGCAATATGGGGGCGCAGTTCGCCAGGCACAGGAACGCCCCGGCCGATCGGCGCGTTCACATAGTCCAGAAACGGAGCCGGGTAGGTGGCGTACAGATTGGCAGCTTTGGCCGTATCGATTGCCGAGCCGCCACCGACAGAGAGGTATCCGTCGAAATCTCCATCGAGGGCGAAGATGATCGCGTCCTGAAACGACTTGTCGGTCGGCTCCACGCGCACTTGATCGTAGAGCGCCGCGTCGATCCCCTCCGACTGCAGCGCGTCCAGCGCCACTTCCACCGGCTCGCTTCCTGCCAGTCGCGGGTCGGTGACCACCATAACTCGCCCGGCGCCCAGCTTCTTCATATCATGGCCTACTTCTCGTGTTACTCCTGGACCGTACTTGATGCTAGACGTGTCCATCGTGAAGGCGCTTTCTTTCACCGTACGATTCCTCTCCTCTTCAGTTCTGTCCCAGACCTGTCCGCACACGTTGAAATGGCCTACTGCATCAGGCCTACTTTATTGGCAGAAGTGTGCGGTTGTCTGATGACAGAGTGTGCAGATCTCTTACCTGACTAGCGACTCGCTACAGCTGGCAGGGAGAGAGTAGGATTCACTCCAGGTTCAGGCCGCGTTTTGTCCCGCCTCATTTGCATCAGTATACTGTCAGAAATGTTGCTGCGTATGCAGACTTCCCTGTGGGTTGTCCTCTTCATCGCATTGGCGGCGCTGCTTCTTGCGGGGCCGCTTTGGGAACTGCCGGGGCTGCCTGGCGGTGACGCCGATTCGCTCGTGCATATCCACCGCAGCGGGGCCGTCTACCGGTCCTTCAACGAGGGCGTATTTTGGCCCCGCTGGTTCGCAGACGTTTATCGCGGGCTTGGCTCGCCCGCGTTCCACTATTATAGCCCAGGTCTGTATTGGCTGGTAGCCGCGGTCCATTGGACTGGCCTCGGTCTGGCTCAGGCCCTGAAATTGGTCTTGACGGCTGCGTTTATCCTTGCCGGTCTTGGCGCTTTCGCCTGGCTACGCCACGTCTTCAGCACGGAAGCGAGTCTGGTTGGAGCGGCACTCTATCTCTTTTTCCCTTTTGCCTGGGCGCGGGAGTTCTTTTCTCCGGATCCATTCGGCGGGGCCTATCCCAAGCTCTTGGCCTTGCTGCTTCTGCCGGTCTGTCTGTGGGCCTTCACCGCGCTTCATCGACAGGGTCGCCTACGCAACTGGCTCGCGGCATGCGTCTCACTGACTGCACTGGTCTACATCCACAACCTGACTGCCATGATGGGAGCGAGCATCCTCTTCCTCTTCTGGTTGCTTCTGGCTATCGGCTATCGCAGGCCGGAAGGCCTTCTGCGCTGCGCTGTTGCAGCGCTTGTGGCGGCACTGATGTCCGCAGCCTTTTGGCTGCCGGCGGTTGCCGACCTGCCCTACGTTCAGAGCGAAAATGTGCGGACAGGCTATTTCGAATTCGACAGACATTTCCTGGACTTTAGGCAACTTTACAGCTTTCAATCACCCGTCTTGGACAGCCGGAACGGCAACCCGCTATCGCCGATCCTGACTTTTGGGGCTGCATCATGGTTGGCCCTGGTTGCCGGAATGGCTG
The DNA here is from genome assembly GCA_034428395.1 of Caldilineaceae bacterium. Lineage (GTDB taxonomy): Bacteria > Chloroflexota > Anaerolineae > Caldilineales > Caldilineaceae > Bin5. The sequence goes on along the minus strand of DAOUHX010000181.1, from coordinate 2,277 downwards.
GCCTGTTCTACGCAGGCCGAAGGGAAACTCGCGTGTGGGGCATGGCCGGGATCATCTTTATCCTGGCAATGCTGGCGCTCACGCAGAAACAGACTGAGCCTCTGTGGGAAAACGTCTCAGCTCTGAGCTATTTTCAATTTCCCAATCGTTTTCTGGCGGTCGCGCCACTCGGCGCGTTGCCCCCTGCCGCGCTGGCCATTGATGCCTGGCCGGTTCGCATGCGCTGGTTGCCGTGTGCAATATTTGTCACGGCCCTTTCTCTGACCCTATTCCCGTATCTTTTCCCCGCCCACACAATGACTGTGCATCTCCCTAACCTTGCGGGATCACTAACCGCCGAGGATACTCGCTCGCTCGAACAGGCGCAGGAACTTTGGGGAATGACGACGAGTAACGAGTTTCTGGTTCGAGAAGCGGACTTGAGCGTCGCCACTGGCCAGGCGCCGGAGCCGAACGCGACGGAGCCGACATGGTCTACACCCCACGGGTTTGTCGTCGAACTTTCTGATCAAACGGAGCCGATGTTGCTTCGGACTCACTACCACCCAGGGTGGAGTGCCGGGGACCGGGCCACCCTCTCACAGGGGCCGGCGGGCTGGATGCAGGTGACTTCGCTGAGCAACCCCGGCCTGCCCTTGGAAATACGATGGGAAGGCACTGTCGCACAGAGTTGGGGGGAACGATTGAGCCTTGCCGGTCTCATCGCTCTGGTTGCGGGCTTTACCTATCTGGCCATCCGTGGCCGCTCCAAGGACAGAGGTCGAAGGACAGACAACAGCGAATTGCGGAGCGAAGAACGCAATTTCACGTCCCAAACTTCAGCGCTTGGGTTGGGCGCTATGGTAGCCTGTCTTCTCGTTTTCACTGTGGCTCGCATCGCGCTCGATCGGTCCCACAGAGGGCCCTTCTTGCTGAACTCTCCGCCCGGTCAGCTGGCGTTTCCCGTCGAGGGAGAACCTTCAAAAATAGGAGACGCCTCCTCCTCCCAATTGACCCTACTGGGCTGGGAGCAGCTGGGAAGCGACACGCCTAGAGCAGGTGGGCGGGTCAGAGTACGGCTATTCTGGCAGCCGCACGGGCCAATCAGGGAGGAGTTACTCAGTTTCCTGCAGCTGTATGTACCTGCAATGCAACGGTCATGGGCAGTCGAAAACCGGGGTGTGGCCAGGCCTGACTCCCAGTGGTGGGATCCCACCAAATACTACGTAGACGACCTGCTCCTCCACTTGCCGGAAGACCTGCCGCCTGCGAACTACTCGCTTGTTGCAGGTATGGTCTCCTCCTCTGGAGAAAGATTGACTGTTCCCGGGAGGGATGACAATCTGCTACATCTGAGAACTCTTGATGTAGCGCCGATTCGTCCCGGGTTCATGCAGCGAGCGAGGCCCGCTGTCAAAGCGCCGGCAGCGACCGATGACGGCCTGCAACTGCAAGGCTACGATCTGTTGCCGGCGGAAGGCTCCTCCACGCTGCGCCTCTTCTGGGAAACCGGCGAAGGTGTTGCCAACGACTGGATCACCTACGTCCACATGCACGACGACGGGGGAGAACGCATTGCACAGTTTGACGGACCGGCAATTGCCGGCCTGCAGACGACCAGCCAGTGGCACAGTAACGCACTGTATGTCGACCGTCGCCGCTTGGTTCTGCCGGAAGGGATCGAGCCTGGGGTATACCTGTTGCGCATCGGGCTTTACGATCGCCTCAGCGGCGTGAGGCTGCCGCTCCTGCCAAGCGACAACTCGCAGGGAAATTTCGAAAACGGCCAGTTGCTGGTCCCCCTCACCATCGAGTTTTCTGGCCAGGGATCCAACTGACGCTGGCCCCAGTGGAAGGTGAACTTTGCCGCAAAGACTTTCGGTAAACCTGAGCGCGATCCTCTTCATCGCGCTCCTTACCCTGCTCCTCTCTGGTCCTTTCTGGCAGCAGAGCGGGTTGCCAGCGAACGCAATAGACCAGTTACAGCATGTGCACCGCATGGCAGCCATGGAGCGATCGTTTGAGCAGGGCGTCTACTGGCCCCGCTGGTTTCCCGCCGTCTACAACGGACTTGGGGCTCCCGTTTTCCATCATTATGCTCCCGGTCTCTATTGGTTGGCCGCCGCCGTCCATCGGACCGGTATCGGTCTGGACCAGGCACTGAAGCTGGTAGTTACAGTCGCGCTGCTCCTCGCCGGGTTCGGCGCCTACGGCTGGTTACGCTACGCGTTCAGCCCAGTGGCGAGCCTTGTGGGCGCAGGTCTCTTTCTACTACACCCCCATATTCTGACCCGATCT
>DAOUHX010000180.1:0-20681 GCA_034428395.1 Caldilineaceae bacterium | reverse complement strand
AAGACGTGGGGGAAATGCCCCAGAATTTCGCCGACAAGCTGAGCGAAGTAGAGATTCAGGGCCTGGTCGAGTGGCTGCTCGATCCCGAGCGCGACCAGGAACAGGAGATCAGCGAGTAAGGGACGAGGCCCGAGCTCCTCGTTCCAAGCTCCCTGAACCGGAGCTCCTTCCTTCCCACTTCACTGCCTCTTCCCTGTCTGAGTCAGGAATGTCGTCTGTAGAGGCTGCTTTTTGACAAGTGGCAAGCTGAAACGATTCCGCAATCGGCGGCAGGCCGGTGCCCTGCTCGGAGCACATCTGGCTGAATTCGAGTCAGTCGAGCCGCTCGTGCTGGGACTGTTGCGAGGGGGCGTGCCGGTCGCCTTTGAAGCCGCACAGGCCCTTGGGGCCGACCTGGACCTGTTCTTGGTGCGTAAGCTGGGCGTGCCCGGTCAGAGCGAGTTGGCATTTGGGGCTATCGCCGACGGCGGCGTTCAGGTCTTCAACGAAAGAGTCATCAACCAGGCCGGGCTCGGCAGGAGTCTGATCGAGAAAATTGCGCGCCAGCAGGAGCATGAGCTGGCCAGGCGTGCACGCTTCTACCGCGGCGAACGCCCGCCTGCCTCTATCGCCGGGCGCACAGTCTTTCTTGTCGACGACGGCATGGCCACCGGCGCGTCCATGCGTGCCGCGATCCTGGCCCTGAGTTACCAGAAACCGCACGCAATTGTCCCCGCGGTTCCTGTCGCGCCGCAGCAAGCAGTCGCAGATCTACACTCCTTCTGTCCGACATCGGCCGGTAGCATGCCTGCCGCGCCCGCCGCTCCCGTCCGCCGCGCTGTAGCGCTGCTCACTCCTTCGCCATTCTGGGGCGTGGGCGCGTGGTACGACGACTTTCGCCAGGTAAAGGACGCCGAAGTGATAAGGCTTCTGGACGCGAGCGCGCAGCCTGGAAGCGGGTCGCTCTAACCCGCAGGCTCCCGTGATTTCTACCATCGCCTGGGTCGGACGGACAGGCTGCGGTGATGCCGGATGGTTGCCGCATTACACAAACGCTCTCGGACATCGAAGCAAGGAGTCTCGCATGGACTACAGCCACATCCAAAAGCCGGACCTGGGTTATCCTTACGAGTTCAACCTCGATGAGTTGGACGCCGCCCAGGCATGTGTTGAAGCCCACGGCTTTGCCATCGTCAAAGGCGTTCTCCCCGATGCCCTGGTGGAGGCGCTCCAGGAGTCCGTAAAGGAAGTTCTCGATCCGGACGACTCGCTGGGCGAGGGCAACAGCTTCACCCATACCTCCTTCATTGAACACTCGCCGGCCATGTGGAAAATGCTCGACCACGAGCCGTTCATGAAAGTGCAGCGCGTATTCAGCCGGGCGGAAGAACTGACGATCCACCGCTCTGCCGCAATTCTTCGTAATCCCGGCTCCGAGCCGCTCCGTTGGCATTCCGACTGGCGCGGCTTCTCCCGGCGCCCCCCCATTGATTCAGGCGATGTGCTGAACCGAGGGCCTTGGCCTTCCGGCCTTTGGTTCTATATCACAGGCTCCCATCCCGCGCACGGGGGTCTGGCTGTTATCGAAGATTCACATGTCGAGGACTGGGAAGGACCGGAAGGATTCCAGCTCACCCCCGATCGAGGCTCCTTTCATCCCAAAGGGACCGAGCCGCACGGCCATATCGGCTTTGACGTGCCCGGCCTCGTACCCCTGTTCACCGACCCGGGTGATGAAATCATATTTGCCGCCCGCACCTATCACTCCGCCTTCCCCAACCGAGTTGACCGCGTGCGGCTCTCTTGCGGCGTAGGCTTCCGCCCGCGCGGCTACCAGATACACGCTCCCTGGCCGCTCTCGGAGAGCGCGCAGGCCTTCATCAGCGCGTTTCCCGAACATCTGAAGCCGATGGCAGAGGAATACGTTGGAATCGACACTTCCTGGCGCGGCGATCCGACGATGGGCTAGCCAGTCAGGACACGACTACCGCAAAAGCTGAAGGCATATTGACTTGCCAACACGCAAGCTTCAAGCAAGTCCTGCCGCGACATTGCCTTGGCAGCGCATACGACAATTCCCGGTCAGATCACCATTTCGCGATAGCTAAATCTACCCCACTCCGACCCTATGCGTAGCCGTCACCAGCCCTTCCGGTATGCGACCAGCGCCAGGATGAACGCCCCGTCCTTCACCGGGATCGGGAGCCGATGCGGAATGCTGTCTTAACCTACCAGAGGATAGACGCCAATTGCGGTAACAGCGCCAGCCACCCAAACCAGCCGCAACAGGCGTAACGATGCCAGCCGGCCCTGGTCTTCCGCGAACCAGACGATCGGCAGGATGGCTATGCCGCTCGCAACCAGCGCGCCGCCAAACCCGATCCGTCGTGTGCGACGAAGGGGAGCACAGCCTTGTGGAGCGCTGCGACTTCACCGATTGCTGCTTTGAGGAACTCTGGATCGGTAGGAACAATAACGGGTATCATTCCCACCCTCAGCACGGCAAGTCCGCCCAACAGCGTACCGCCGCCCCACAACGTCAACAGCAACCGGGAAAGAAGAAACCGCTGCCGCAACACATCCTTTGGCCTGAAACGGAGTATCGGGCCGCCCGTCGGTGACCAGGCCCGGACCAGTCCGATCGCCAGAGCCGCGGCAAAGACAATCGTGCCCACCCCATGCACGCGGTTCCAAAACCCGTGGGAAAAGAAAGCGAGGCAGCTGGCAACCCCCGCGCCCCCGGATAGGCAGATCGCCCACCAACTCCAGCGCCGTCCGGCCCTGGCTGTCTCCTGAGTCAGCCGCCACCAAAGCAGACCATTCACGACCAGCAGACCGCCGAGCGAGACACGGTTGTGGACGATGAAGGGCTCAAGCGCTTGGCGGGGATGAAACCCTTGCAGGACCGCCAATTCGAGTCCGAGCGACTTCGACTCATGGGGCAACAAAACGACCGAGAGGGCTGTCGCCAATACAGCGATCTGCCCCGCCTCCCTCCACATCCTGCTCAACGAGCACCACCAGACCTTCGCGCTCCAGAATCTGCAGATTGTTGCAGATCTGCGCCTCGCGCAAAGGCCATAGGGGGCCAGGAGCGTCGCGGAAACGGCTCTTCAACTCGTATCCATGACTGGGCTTCTCGACCAGAAGCGCCAATAGCGCGTGTTTCAGGCTCATTCTTGATACTTACGCAATTTAGCAACTATAGTTGGTATAGCGCAAAAAGAGTCTGCTAAGTGCCAATTCGAACAAAAGCCTCTCTTCCGCGCCAGTGGGCCCATACATTCCTGTTTTCGACTTCCCTCACAACTCGCTCCCCCGCTTTATCGCGTCCTCGCCGAAACGTGTGCGCAGCATCTTCACCGCATCTCTCAACTGTGCGGCCTTTGCAACCGACTCTGTTTCGTCGGGCGCGTCGAAAATGCTCATTTGCCGCACCGCCGGCACGAGCCCGCTGCCGCCCACCCCGATGAGCCGCACCGCCTCTCCCCTCGTGCGAAGCGAAGCCAGCAGATCGAGTGCAATTCTGGAGATCTCGTCGCCATCATGCAAAGGACGCGCAGCTGTGACCTGGCGCGTGCGGGTCGTGAAGTCGGACCAACGCACCTTGAGCGTGACCGTTCGCGCCGCCAATCCGCTGCGCTGAAGTCGCGCGCCCACTTCGGCAGCCTGCCGTCGCAGCGCTAGCCGCAGCGTCTCCGTATCCACCACATCCTGCGCGAAGGTCGTCTCTTGGCTGATCGACTTCGCCTCTCGCTCGGTAGTTACCGGTCTCAGATCGATGCCCTGCGCCTGTCGGTGCAGGTCGCGGCCCAGCTTGCCAAACCGGCGCCCCAATTCATCCGGGGACGCAGCGACCAGGTCCCCGACAGTGAGGATGCCAACGGTCGCCAGCCGCTCACGGGTGCGAGGGCCGACGCCCCAAAGCGCCTCCACCGGCAGCGGCGCCAGAAACTCCGCCTCGCGCTGCGGAGGCACCACCTGAATCGCTCTCGGGTAGTCGCCGGAACTGGAGGCTGCTTTGCCCACATCAGTGGCGATCTTCGCCACAAGCTTGTTAGTCGCTACCCCCAAAGAGGAGGGCAGACCCAATCTCTCGTCCACTTGCGCCTGCAACCCGCGCGCCAGCACCGTGGCATATTCGGTGCGGCTGCTGACATCCAGAAAAGCCTCATCAATCGAGAGTTGCTCTACAAGGGGCGTCATCCCGTGCAGAATCTCCATCACCCGCCTGGAAACCAGCGCGTACTCTCGCATATCAGGTGGAAGAATCCGCAGTTGCGGGCACAGTCGCACGGCCTGCGCCATTCCCATTGCTGAGCGAACGCCAAAGCGGCGCGCCGCATAGGAGCAGGAAGAGACAACGCCGCGGCTTTCGGGCCGGCCGCCTACCGCGAAGGGCAGGCCCTTTAGCTCTCGATGACGCTGCTCTTCCACCGCGCAGTAAAACGCGTCAAGATCGAAGTGAATGATTTTGCGGACCATAGCCACCGGCAGACTGCGCAATACCAGACTGGAACTGTGTACCGAATGACCGTAGGCAGCACCTGGCTGGTTAGAATCGCCAACGCAAACCAGGTCGAGGGCGCCGCGTTCTCTACGCTGATTCTATCACAGTTGGAGTCGGCTTCTTTTGGCCTCTTCCAGTGAAGGCAGATATGATGAGCGAGCACACGCACGCGACTACAACCCGCTTCGCCTTGCCCATCTTCCTCGTCTAGCCGGAGCAGCGATGACCGAAAGACCGAGCGGCACTCGAAGCGCCGCGCTGGGACCAGGCGGCGCCGAGGAGGAGTTGGGCAGCGCGCGCGGCATGGCGTTGATGATCAGTCTGCTGATGATCGACAGCATGCACTTTGTCTTCGCGCGCCTCCTGTTTCCTCATATCGAGCCGGGCCTGGGGGCCTTCTACGTGATCAGCTTTGCCGCGCTTGAAGTCGGCCTCCTCGGGCTGGTCCTCGGCCGTCTGCGCCTTGCCCCTTTACTTCGCCTTTGGCCGGCATTCGTTGCTATCGGACTGTGCGTGGCGGCCAGCACCAATCTCAACTATGCAGCAATGGAATTTATCGACCCGGGCGTCGCCGCCATGGTGAGCAGGATGGCGGTGCTCTTCAGCCTCGGCCTTGGGATGCTGTGGCTGGGAGAGCGTTTCAATCTCGTGCAGGGCGCAGGGGCCCTGCTCGCCTTGATCGGTCTTGCCGTTATATCTTTCCAGCCCGGAGACTATTTCGGTCTGGGCACACTTATGGTGCTTGCTTCCACCTTCCTCTACGCGCTGCACACTGCTTTGACCAAGCGATACACAGGCGAGGTCGATCTGCTCTGTTTCTTCTTTTACCGCCTGCTGCTGACAGCGGCGATCTTGGCTCTGGCTACCGGCGTGCGCGGCAACTTTGCACTGCCCGGCGCTCATGCCTTGCCCTTCATCATATTGGTCGCCACCGTCGATATCGTAATCAGCCGCTTTCTCTACTACTGGGCGCTTCGCCAGCTCGATATGAGCGTCTTCTCCGTCGCACTGGCGGCCAGCCCAGTGGCGGCGATCCTCTGGTCCCTCTTCCTGTTCGACGTCTTTCCCAGCGGTCAGCAGCTTCTTGGCGGTGTGGGTATCCTTGTCGGCGTCGTCCTCGTTACCGCTGTGCCCGTCTTGCAGCGACGGCGACAGCGGACCGGCACAACTCCCTGAAGTAGTGTCAGGATGCGAGCAATTGCAGGTCCTGCAAACGTCTCGCGACGGGGGTGACCTGCCGCGCTGTCTTTTGCAGTTGCTGGAACTGTCGGGGCGCCGAATGGAGGCCTGCTCAGCGGTCTCCGCCAACGATGACGATGTACTCCCCCCGGAGTGTCCTTCCTTCCAACGCCTCGACAAGAGCGGAAATGCTGCCTCGTTGCACCTGTTCGTATAGTTTGGTCAGGTCATTGGCGAGCGCAGCGGGCCGGTCGCCGTAAACGACGAGGGCATCCTCAAGAAAAGCCCGCAGGCGGTGCGGGCTTTCATAGAAGACAAGCGTATGGGGTGATGCCGCGTCAATTTTCAGGAAGCGTCTCCGCGCCGCGGTCTTGCGCGGTGGAAAGCCGCGAAAGGTGAAGCTGTGAAGAGGCAGCCCTGACAGCACAAGCGCAACAATCAAACCGGTCGGCCCTGGAATCGCGGAAACTGGTATCTCTTCCTCCAAGGCGCGCCGTACCGCGGAAAAGCCGGGGTCGGAAATACCGGGTGTGCCTGCGTTCGTAACCACCGCCGCCGACCCGCCGCCGCGGAGCGCGGCCATGATCCGCTCCACCGCCCGGCGTTCGTTGTGTTCGTGGTAGGAAATCTGGGGCGTGTCAATATTGTAGTGGCGCAGCAACCGGCCTGTCTTGCGTGTGTCCTCGGCCGCTATCAGGTCGACCGACCGTAACGTCTCCAACGCACGCAGACTGATGTCGGCGAGATTGCCGATCGGCGTGGCGACAAGGTAGAGCATAATTGTATTTCTCGGATCCGGCGGAGGCCGGCCGCAGAATCCCGCACGACGTTCGGCGCCAATCAAACCGAAGGACACGCGCGCGGTTTGTGCATCCTTGCCGATTCCCCTACCCGGCGCCCATAAACTCCCCTATCGCGGTGAAAAGACGTTCAAGATCAGACGGCCACACTTCGCCCATGTGGCCGATTCGGAAAGCCCTGCCCTTGTACGGGCCATAGCCGTTGGCAATCTGCATTTCCAGTTTACCCAGGAATCGGTTGAGCGCGCCGATGTCGAGACCCGGACCGTTCTCAACCGTCGTCACTGTATCGGACTCGTATCCGGCCTCTGCCATCAAGCCAAAGCCCCCGGCAATCGCCCAATCGCGGCACATCCGGGCGCAGAACGCGTGGCGGGCATAGCGGGCTTCCAGTCCCTCGTCAAATATGCGGTCCAACTGCACGCTCAACGCCCGTAACAGCGAGATTGCCGGCGTTGCCGGCGTGGTGCTGCGCAGCCGGTACTTGTCGAGCTGCAGGAAATCGAAATACCAGCCTCGATCTGTCAGTGCAGCCGCGCGCGCCATGAGCCGGTCGCTTACCGCCGTGAAAGCCAATCCGGGCGGGACAGCCAGCGCCTTCTGCGAGGATGTCAGCAGCAGGTCCAATCCCCAGGCGTCGAAGGGCAGATATACACCGCTGAACGATGAGACTGCATCCACCAGAATCAAGGTGTCCGGACTCACGTTCCGTACACACTCGGATATCGCCTGAACAGGACTGGCGACGCCCGTGCTCGTCTCGTTGTGGACGACTGTCACCGCGTCTATTGGTCCTTCGGATTGCGCTGCGAGCAGGGACTCTTCAACTTGGGCCGCTTTCACGGCAGTGCACCAAGGCAGTTCGACCGCGATCGCCTCTTTTCCGCAGCCGGCTGCAACGTCGTGCCAGCGTTTGCTGAACGCACCGTTAACAAAGTTGATAACTCGTCCGTTGACGGCGTTGCGGATGGCCGCCTCCTGCAGCCCCGTGCCGGAGGCGGCCACGGTGAATACGCGCGCGCCCGTGTGATAGAGCTGCTGCAACTGCTCGCTGCATTTGCCGAACAACGACTCCAGTTCGTCGCTGCGATGGCCGATCATCGGTGCAGTCTGCGCGGCCAGTACGGCTGGATGCACGTCGGTTGGTCCGGGCACGAACAACCTTTGCCGGGGTTTATCCGCCGGCGTCTCAGCACCTTCGAATTGACTGCGATCTCTGTCTTGTCCAGCGGCCGTCGCAGTTGCTCTTGCTGTCGTCGTCATGGGTGTCGCTAACCTCAATGAGTCTTCGAAAGTTGGAACAGTCTGACACTCGACAGGTCTGCCGGCATGTCGGCAAATCTGCCTGGTGCCTGCCCTCACCGGACGATAGGTGCCCCCTAATTCTTGAGCGGTTTTACACAGGTGGGCTCGTCGTTTCGCGGATTGTTGACGACCCTGCTGACAGGGAAGGCGCAAAGCTCCCCGCCGTCGAGCGGCCGCATCAGGTGCAGTAGCGGATCGGCATTCTGTACGCCCGGGTCGAGCCATTCGTCGTAGTCCTGCGGCTCAAGGATGACGGGCATCCGGTGATGGAGAGGCGCCATCTGCTCGTTTGCGTCGGTCGTCAATAACGTACAGGATTCGATTACCGAGCCGTCCTGCTCCCAGTGCTCCCATAGGCCGGCAATGCCGAAGGCCTCGCCCGACTCCAAGCCGATCAGATATGGCTGCTTCGCGTTGTTTTCCCGCTTCCACTCGTAGAAACCATCGGCGGGGACGATGCAACGCCGGTACTTGAACGCTGCCCGGAAAGAGGGCTTCTCCGCGGCCGTCTCAGAGCGGGCGTTGATCATGCGACTTCCAATTTTGGGGTCCTTGGCCCAGAAAGGAACGAGACCCCAGTTCAAGTAGGTCGCTTCACGGTGGCCCCCGTGTGGATTCGCCCGCACGGCCAGGACCGGCTGCGTGGGCGCGATATTGTACCGCGGCGCCGCCTGAGGCGCCTCGTCGAGTTCAAAGAGTGTCTGCAGCTGCTGCGGCGAGGCCCGCAAGACAAATCGGCCGCACATTGTTCCCTCCCGGAACCGTTCGAAATTGAGATGGATCCACCCGCAACGGCTTCCGATCTTAGCCACTGGCAGCCCCCTTGTCAACTGGAGCCGGTAACGAACCGCGCTCCAAACCGCCTGATGATGCGGCGCTGCAAGGGACATTTCCGATCCGCTGTTGTTTGACGGTTCTTTGACCAGCGGTTAGCATAGCGGGCAGAATGCCGCAAAGCGACTGCGGCCGAAAGGCTGGAATCTCATGCGACTGGCTGTCCTAGCCGATATTCACGGAAACCTGCCCGCGCTGCAGGCCGTGCAGGCCGAGTTGGAGCGGCTGCAACCGGACTTCGTCCTCCTGAACGGCGACCTGATCAACCCGATGCCATTCAATAACTGCGTGGTCGATGAGGTGCGGACGGCCGAAATGGCGGTCGTACGCGGCAACCACGAATTCTATCTGCTCGACTACGGTACCGACAGGGCACCCAAGGGCACCGACGACGCCGAACGCTGGGGCATTCTTCATTGGCTGGTGAAACGTATAGGCGCCGACCAGGCCAACTATCTTGCTGCACTGCCCGACGAACTGCAGCTGCGCTTTCCAGGCTGCCAGCCGATTCGGGTCTCCCATGGCGTGCCGGGACGTAACAGGGTGGGCTTCTACCAGACAATGCCGGCAGAAAAGGCTATTTCAGAGATCGAAGACATCGAAGAACGCACTGTCATCTCCGCGCATACGCATGTGCAGGTGGACCGGCATCTCTACAAGACCGGCTTGGCCGATCCGATGACAGATCCGCACGAGGGCAACGCATTGCAGCAATACGAATACTCAAAGGAAAGTAAATATTCTTTGACTGATCAGCCAGGCAGCGTAAGCCGCCACTGGCACCTGGTAAACCCCGGCAGCATCGGGCTTCCCCTGAACGGTGATACACATGCCCAGTTTGCTCTGCTCGATTCCGTTCCGGACGGCGAGGAGCCGGGCGGCTGGAGAGTGGAGCATCAGCGCGTCCCATACGACCGCAGGCCTGTGCTCGACGCCTTCCACAGCGAAGGGCTGCTGGAGGCCGGCGGCGTCATCGCCCTATTGTTCTACTGGGAACTCGTGACCGCTGAGCCGGAAATCATCCAATTCTTCCGCTGGTGCTGGTCGAACGGACATGACCCGGACGCGGATGAGATCCGAAAGTCTTTCTCGGCCTATCTTGAAGCCACTGGACGAGAGAGCTTTGTGAACGAGAAGGACCCGTTAAAGGCGGCGCTGTCAACATGAGCCGCTCTTTGCGTCTTGCCATTCTGGGCGACATTCACGGCAACCTGCCCGCGTTCGAAGTCGTTATCAACGACATCGAACGAATGGCGCCGGACGCAGTCTTTCTCCTGGGCGACCTGATCAACCGCTGCCCCTGGACGCAGGATGTGCTGGACATTGTGTGCCAGCGCGGCTGGCTTTCAGTGCAGGGCAACCATGATCTTGTCATCTCCCTACTGCACACGCCTGACTGCTGGCCGATTTTCAGCGAACGCAAACGATTCCCCATCGTCCACTGGACATGGGAGCAGTTGCGCCCAAATGACATTCGCTATCTGCTAAATCTCCCCCACGACCTGCTGATTGAGATCGATGATGCGCCGCCATTACGGCTGTTCCACGGTCTGCCGGGCGACCCCTTCTCCGGCATTACCCCGGCGACCGAGAACAGCGCCATCGCCAGCTCAGTTTCACTTTACGACGAACCGGTGATCCTCTGCGGCCACACGCATCAGCCTCTGGATCGCACGATTACAAGGCGAAGTGAGGCATCGGCGAAAGGACCTGAGCGCAACTTCCAGCAACGAATTCTGAACCCCGGAAGTGTTGGCGTACCCTATAACGGTGACCCGCGCGCGCACTACCTTCTCCTCGACTTGGTCGAGGCGAACGGAAGCCAGAGCTGGCAGCCCCTGCTGCGACAACTGGAATATGACCGCGACCGGCTCGTGCGCGCCTTTCACACCAGCGGCCAATCGGCTGCCAGCGAGGCCGTAACCAAGTTGATGCTGCGCACGCTCGAGGACGGCCTGCCCTGGATCAGTGACTTTCCGCAGTGGCTGCGCGACCAACCTTCGAAGCTGCGCAGCAACCCCGAGTCGGCCGTTGATATCTATTTGGAGACCCATGGACCGGGCCAATGGGCCTTTTCGGGTTGAACGCGGCCCTGCCGGCGCAGCCAGAGGAACCTCGTCGGCGGGAACGAAAAACAATAAAGGTGAGACAACAGAAATGGTACCTGACCTCAGTGAAGTCAGAAATGAACTACCGGCGGTACAGGCTGCGGTCTACCTGAACACCGGCTCCTACGGACCGCTCAGCCGCGCGGCAGCCAGCGCGATCGAAGAGGCCAACAACCAGCAACTCCATGGTGGTCGCCTCAATCTCAGCGTCGGCGAAGCCAACCAGTCGACTGCGTCCGCGCTGCGAAGCAGCTTTTCTCGCGTGTTGGGCTGCGCCGGCGACGAAGTGGCGCTGACCCATCACACGACCGACGGAATGAATATCGCCACCTGGGGCATTCAGTACCAGCCCGGCGATGAGATCGTTACCAACTCGTGGGAGCATCCCGGCGGATTGCTGCCGGTCTATGCCGCCGCACGGCGCTTCAATCTGGTCGTGCGCGTCGTGCCTCTCAGTTTGGACGACGATGAAGAGGCAATCATCGACAAATTTGATCGCGTCATCGGTCCCCGCACGAAGCTTGTGTCGGTCACCCATGTCTCGTGGAAAACCGGTGTCATTCTGCCGATAAAGAGGCTCGCCGAGCTTGTACACGCGCACAACGGGTTTATCGCCGTTGACGGGGCACAGTCGGGGGGCGCGATTCGGTTGGATATGGAGGCGCTGGACGCCGATTTCTACGCCATCCCAGGTCAAAAGTGGCTTTGCGGGCCTGAGGGCATTGGCGCCTTCTACGTCAATCGTGCCCGGCTGGGAGAGCTGCTTCAGACCTATGTCGGATATCCCAGTCTTCGCAACGGCGAGGCCTTTGACGAGACCGGTATCTTCCTGCCGCCCGCTGGCGCTAAGCGCTATGAAGTGGGCACGACATACCGCCCCGCGATTGCGGGGATGTTCAGCGGTCTGCAGTGGCTCGAACGGCTGGGCCTGGACTGGGTCTTCGAGCGAACCCAAGCAATCACACAGCAGTTGCGGGCCGCGCTCGCCGCTCTTCCCTCGGTCCGTCTCGTCGACACGCCGACGCACGGCGGCCTGACGAGCTTTACGATCGACGGCGTCGCGGCCGATGCAGCGGTTGAGCGTCTGGCACAGGCCGGCGTCCTGATCCGCTCCGTACCGGACCCTACGCTCCTGCGCGTCTCATCCCACTTCTTTAACGACGAGTCGGACATCCAGAAGCTGTGCAAAGCAATCGAGGGACTTTGCGAGGGCGCGGGGTAGGCGCTTCCCTTAGTCGTCCGTACGCGAGGGCAGACGTCAATCGTGCGGCTCGTCAAGCAAGTCTGCCGCCAGCAACCGGTCGCGCAAGCTGGCGCGGGCCCGGCTCAGACGGGACTTGACCGTGCCGCGCGGCAGCCCGAGGATGGCCGCGGCCTCACCGTAGTCGCACCCGTGAATGTCGACGAGAATCACCACGTCGCGATACCAGGCTGGCAGCCGGTTGACCATGCCGCTGAGCACCTCCAATCTCTCGCGGCGCAAAGCGCAACGCACCGGATCCTGCTCGGCACGTACGTCGGGCGCTTCCAATTCCGACTCCTCGACCAACCGGTCCAGGCTGACAGTCACCTGGCGTTTCTGACCGCGTAGGTGGTCGTAGCAAGTGTTGGTAACGATTCGCATCAGCCATCCACGAAAATTTCCATCCTTGAAACGGGGCATGGCCTGGTGGACTTTGATCAGCGCCTCTTGCACCGCGTCGGCGGCGGCTTCTTCCGACCTCAGAATGCTGCCCGCCAGACGCGCAGCTTGGCTCCAATATGCCTCGACAAGGCCTTCAAAGGCCCTTTCATCGCCGGCTCTGGCCGCAGGAATAAGAGCGTGTGGAGACGCTGTCGCGGCGCCGATGTCTCCTTGTCCTTTCGCGGAGACGAACTCTACGCGTTCCAATGCGATTGCATCGTGACTTGGGGCCATTGGGATATCCTTTCGCTAGCCGGCCTGATTGGCCGCCGAATTGAGGCGGCAGAAGAAACAACGGCTCAAAGATACGCCACAGGCCAGCCCGAAGTCTGAACGTTCTGCAACACAAACCGGACCGTTCGCATACGATCCTGATTTCGCAAAACGCAAAAACGAGAACGGCGCACAATTCTCGTGAATTGGGCCTGAAGATTTTGGGTTTCGTCGCGACTTCAGAGAGGAAGGCGGATCGGCTACTGATCGCTAAGCTGGTACCCGTATCCGCGCACGGTTACGATGAACCGGGACTGTGTCTTGCTCTTGGGTCCCCCGACTGTCTCGATACGGTTGCGGACCCTACTCACCATGCGGTCGATGCTGGCATCATAAACGTCGCCGCTAACCTCCGACCAAATCTGGTTGGCTAGTTCGTCCTTGCTGACGACGCGGCCGCGATTCTGGTAGAGATACCAGAGCAAATCAAACTGCTTTACGCTCAGCGGCGGCACGAGAACTTTCCCGTCGACCAAGACCTGCCGCGTGGCCGGTTCCACGCGCAGGCCGGATTCTGGTAACGCTTCCAGGAAAGGGGCGGTAATCGTAGCCGACGGGTCGTGGAAGCGGAAGCGTGTCGATGCGAATTGGAGCGCGTCGCCGTCCTCAAGCCATGCAGTTGCGCCAGCCGACATTCGGCTTCCGTTGACGAACACGCCATTCTTGCTTTCAAGGTCCCGCAGGCGGTAAGCGTTATCGATGAAGTGCAGTTCGGCGTGCTGGCGGCTGGCGAAACTGTCGTTTATGTTGATGTCAGCGCCCGGAGAGCGCCCGATGAGAAAAGTTTCCTTGGAGAGTTCGTATTCGGTGCCCGTATCCGGCCCGCTCAGGCAGACCAACCTGGCAATCTGACTCACGCTCTCGATTGCTCCTCAGTTCGACCAGACGGACAGTGGCGTCGCAGCCCTTTGCCATCGATCGATTGTGCGCGAACGGCCAAAGCTGGGCCCAATTCCTGGTCCACTTTCCATCGCGGCAGTTTCGCGCCTTACACGATGTCGGAGACCGTCCGCCTACCCCCGATGTCTCGACGAGATCGGCTCCGAATCTGCGACGATGCGCCCCAACGCCTGTTTCCCAATTTCATATAGTCTGTTATTATATTACGCCATAGACAGATCATCAACTCTCTCGCCCAATTCGGCCTGCGTCAGCGTTGACGCGTCAATCCTGGCGGTAAAGAGAAATCTGTTGCGCTGTCAATGATTGGCAGCAAAGCCTTATCCGTTCCAATCTCCCAGTCTTCTTCGCCTGCCGTAGCACAGGTAAACGTGCGGCGCGCAGCCCTTGGCACGGAGAAAGAAGGGCGCGGACAGCAGTTGCAGGTGTAGTCACCGAAACGAAATGGTATCTGAACAGAAGGACTCTGCCGGCCTGGCCGAACGAGACGAATGCCAGGAATCTGAATCCATGAGCGATGGACGATTTGGGGATTCTGCTGAATTGACCCCAGACGCCCCGGCTGAACTCGAGGCCCAGCCCACCGACCAGCGGATTGGGCGCTATTTGCTGGGTGAGCGCCTCGGCAGCGGCGGCGCCGCCAGCGTCTACCGAGCGTACGACCAGATCCAGGAACGATTCGTTGCACTGAAGCTGCTGTCGCCCAATGCCGATGACGCGCTGCGAAACCGTTTTCGCCAGGAAGCCCGTTTGGTCGCCGGCCTCCGACACTCGCACATCGTCCAGACATTGCAGGTAGGGGATGCAACCGGCGAGGACAGCGCCTATATCGCGATGGAACTTGTCGAAGGCGACAGCCTTTCCGAGCTTCTCAACCGCCGCGAGCGTCTGAGCGTGGCGGAGAGTTGCAACCTCCTCGCGCCGATCGCACGTGCGCTTGACTACGCGCATGCGCAGGGCATCGTCCACCGAGATGTGAAACCCAGCAATGTCCTGTTACGACCGGTCAGCCCGAACGCCTTCGGCATACGCCAACAAGAGGAACTGCCTGCCTCGGCAGTTCAGGAGGCTGAACTGCTGCTCGATGGCGTTTCGGAGGATCCGCCGGCTGAATCGAGTCGGATGGCTGCCGAACTACCAGTCGCACCCCTGCTCTCCGATTTCGGCATCGCGCGCGCACTGGATACGCCTGAACTGACCAGCGAAGGGCGGACAATTGGCACGCCCGCCTACATGGCGCCAGAACAGTGCGCAGGTACCCGCGCCGTGACCGGCCGGGCAGACATCTATTCTCTCGGCGCAGTCCTTTTCCGCTGTCTGGTTGGCCGCCCGCCATTCGCCGGCTCGACGACCCAGATTTTGCACGCGCATGTCTACGCGCCCCTCTCTCTGCCGAATGACCTGCTCGCCTCACTCCCGCCTGAACTGATCGACGTGTTGCGCCGCAGCCTTGCGAAGGAGCCGGAAAACCGCTTTTCCACTGCCGGCGAAATGGCCGACGCCCTGACAGCTGTTGCAGGTCGCATTTTGTCGCAGGAGAACAGTCTCGCCGAGCAGACCTCCACCCTGACGCTTGTGTCGCTCACGTCGGTTGGGTTGCCGCCGCCGCGACAGATCACCACCGACACTGTGATCGTCCCTGCCGGCGATGACAGGGAAGACACCGCTCTCCCGCCGGCAGATCGCGCGGCCCCACCCGGGGCTGCGCCTCATGAGCGGGTCATTTCGCCTCCGTCAGCGCGCTCGCGCCCGGCCCTGGTGGTTGCCGTCGCGGGCACCCTTCTTGTGGTGGCCCTTGTTGCACTGTTCGGACTCATTACCGCCAGACAGCTGCCGGAGAGCTCCGCCCCCGTCGGGACCTCCGAGTCTGCTGCCCCGGTCGCGGCTCAGCCCTCCTCAATTGCTACCGAAACACAGTCGGATTCGACTGCCATCGCCCCGGCGCCCGCGGCAGCCGTTGACACCAATTCTGACACCGCTGCCCCGCTGCCGGAGGAGGTCGACCCCCCCGTCGCACTGGATGAAGATCTTCTCGATGCCTGTCCGTATAAAATTGCCGCTGAGTTCGCAACTCTTCTGAGCGAGCAACAGGACGTCGCCGAAGAGTTGGGCTGTCCCAATGGCGTGCCCACCGACCCGTCCAAGTCACTTGACCCGAACGACCCAACACTCCCTGACTTTGAAATCCAGGTCTTCCAGTTCGGAAAGGCCTTGGCCCGACTCGACAGACCTACTGTCTATCTCGATTTCGACAGCGGCGAATGGGAGCAGCGTGAACACAGTTGGCAAGGAGACACGCGCCTGCCAATTGATCTGGAGTTGCCTGAAGGGCCCGCGGATGGGCTTTTCGAACCCGTGCGCGGGATAGGCAAGATCTGGGCCGAAAGCCCCTATGTCAGAGAGGCTTTAGGTTTGGCGACCGGCCAGCCAAAACAGTCGAAAGGCGTACTGCAATCTTTTGATGGAGGCCTGCTTATTTGGCTCAGTTACAATAGTGGAGAAGAAGAAACACACATTTTCCTGAAGTCGCAGTTGCGGCTCTAACTATCCAACATGGAGGATTACGATGCAGAACTCGAAAGTTGAACGAACCAGATGGTTGAGCCGGCTTGTACCACGGAAATCATCCTACTGGGTCGTTCTGATGGCAGTGGTCATGGCCTTTACAATCACCAGCTGCAATCTCTTTCGGCGGGCGGAGCCAACCGCCACGCCGGAGCCGCCGCCGCCGACCGATACACCGGTGCCGCCGACCGATACGCCGGTGCCGCCGACCGACACACCGACGCCGGTGCCGCCGACCGACACACCGACACCGGTGCCGCCAACCGCGACACCCGAACCGCCAACCGCAACGCCCGCCCCCGAAGCCAAAGTGACGATTCCCAGCGGTTGGAGCAAGATCGCCAACGACCGGCTCGGCTTTGCCTATGCCGTTCCGCCAGGGTGGCTGAGCTTTGATCTGCAGAGCGGCCAGCTCAGCCAGATCATGCGCTTCGTCAGCCCGGACGCGGCACAGCAGGTCGATGAAGCCCTAACCGGGCCTGGCGGCGAGTATGCAGGCCATCTCTCTGCGCAGGTGGCCATCTTCTCGCGGCCGCCTATCGCTGCACTGGCCGGCGTCGGCGTCGTGCCGCTCGATGACGACATTCCAGCCGAGAATGTCGTGAAATGGCTCGAAGGGATGCTCGGCGGGTTCACCATGATCCCGTTGGAGGTGTCGAGCCTGGAATCCGGCACAACCAACAACCTGCCTTCGATTACAGGTGTTGCCACTGCCGACCTCAGCACCCAGGGCCTGTTCGAAGCACATGCCGTCATTACGGCGCTGCGCGCGAATGATCAGGCCTACATCCTGGTCGTTGCCGTTCCGACGAACCAGGTCCGGAACAGGCAATCGGAGATCAATGCGATTGTCGGTTCCTTCGGTCCCGAATAATCGCAAGGACAAAGTGATGCATGCGAGGAGAGAGAATGGTGGCGTCGCAGTCAAGCCGGAAGCCGGCCGCCACCGTCCCTCTCCTCGTTTTGCTGCCCCGACCTGGAGTAGCGGCTTGCGAAGTACACGAAACGTCGCAAGCCAAAGTACATTTGCAGATCAGAAGTTCCCAGCGAGGCCACTGACTTGACTCAGAAAACGATTGACCTGCGTTCCGATACCGTCACCCAGCCAACCGACGCAATGCGCAAAGCGATGGCCGCAGCGCCCGTCGGCGACGACGTTTACGGTGAAGACCCGACAGTCAATCGCCTCGAAGCGATGACGGCCGAAATGCTTGGCAAAGAGGCTGCCGTCTTTGTGTCGAGCGGTACCATGGGCAACCTGGCGTCAGTGCTGAGCCACTGCGGGCGCGGTGACGAAATGCTCCTCGGCGACCAGGCGCATATTTTCTCCTCTGAGCAGGGCGGCTCCGCGGCTCTCGGCGGCGTCCATTCCCACACCCTACCCACCGAGCCCGATGGCACGCTGGACCTGGAATTGGTCGAGTCGTCGATCCGCAAAGACGACGAACACTATCCCCGCACGCGGTTGCTGGCAATCGAAAATACCCACAATCGCAGCGGCGGACGCTGTCTTCCCGTGGCCTACATGGACGCGGCCGGAAATCTGGCGCACAAGCACGAACTGAAGCTTCACGTCGACGGCGCGCGCCTGTGGAACGCGGCCGTTGCGTTGGACGTTCCCCCTGCGCGGTTGGTACAGGAGGCCGACAGCGTCAGCGTCTGCCTCAGCAAAGGGCTTGGCGCGCCGGTTGGCTCCGTCGTGGCGGGCAGCGCCAGCTTCATTCGCCGCGCGCGGCGTATGCGCAAAGTTCTCGGTGGCGGCACCCGCCAGGCCGGCATTATCGCCGCCGCCGGCATCGTCGCCATCTCCGAGATGGTCGAGCGCCTTGCCGACGACCACACCAACGCCCGCAAGCTGGCCCAGGGGCTCGCACAGCTTGACGGCATCCGCGTCGACCCCGAAACGATTGAGACCGACATTGTCTACTTTGAACTGCGTCGCGAAGACATGACGACCGCGCAGCTTTCTGCTGGCCTGAAAGAGTTGGGCGTGCTCGTCAATCCCACCAACAACACGCATTTGCGGGCAGTTACCAATTTTTCTGTCACCTCCGATGACATCGAGCGTACTCTCGACGCCTTCGCCCGCGCTCTCCAGTTGCAGGACCGCGACGGCGGCGATGGCGTACGGGTCTACGGATAGGTTGACCGGGCGATGCGCGCATTGCCGTTGCGTTCGATCTGGCAGATTGTCAGCGAAATCAACCTGGCGGAGATACAACGCGAGATAGAGTCCACCTTCCATCTGCTCATTGCAGCCGATGACGGATCAGTCGCCGAGCATGCCGCACGTTCCCTCAGCGGTCCCGCCGCCGACTTCATCCATCCCTGGATCACCGTCACCGACGGCTCCGGTTCCGGTCTTCGATCCGACAGCACCGCCATCGTGTCCCTCGCCGCAGACCGCCAGGAACGTCCCGCCAACGCGCCGCGGACGCTGCCCCACTGTGCCCTGCTCGTAACCACCCAACTGGAACTCAGCGCCGATCTGGCTAGTCTACTGCAGGCCCTGAATGCGCAGTCGATTCCTTCTCTGATCGTTGTGATTGGCCCCGAAGGGAAAAAGACCGGTGCCGGCATCGCCCGCCGCGGCGAACAGGCGCGCGTCGCGGTCCCGGATTGGTCCGCACGGGCGGTCGCGCTGGTGGCCGCAGCACTGGTCGAAATCGCTCCCGCTGAATTGCGCCTGCCACTGGCCCGTCGGCTGCCCCCCCTGCGTCCCCCCGCCTTCCATCTGCTCATTCAGGAGACTTCCCAGGCAAACGCCAGTTACTCCTTCACAACCGGCATGGGGGAGGCCGTCCCTGGGCTTGGATTTGTCCTGGGAGCCGGCGACGCAATCGTTCTAACCAAGAATCAGCTGATTATGGCCTACAAGATCGCCCTTGTCTCAGGCAAAAAGGGCTCGCCCCAGCAGCTGCTGGGGGAAATAGCCGGCGTCCTTGGAGGAGGCTTTCTGTTCCGCCAGATCGCACGGCAGATGAGTGGCCTGATTCCTGTCGTCGGAATCGTGCCCAAAGTGGCCGTCTCTTACGCCGGCACCTGGGCCATCGGCCGCGCGGTCGTATTGTGGGCAACTGAAGGCCGCAGGATTACGCCAGAACTGATGAAAGGTTTCTACCATGAGGCCTTGACCCAGGGACGCCAGGCTGCAAGCAGGATCGCCCAAAACTCCCGTCGCCCCCGTCTGGCAGACAAGAAACAACCTTCTCCACCCCTCAAGCCCGCCGCGGCGCCACGTCTCTTGAGACAGCTTGGCAAGCACATCGCACGCCGCACACCTCGCAGCGACTGAGGCGGCGTCAAACAGGGTCCGCCGCGCAGTTGCGATCGACAACCGCCGGCTGCTTCCCAGCCTTGGGCGTTTCTCGCTGGCTTACCGGCAACGCCAGCCTACGTGCCAATTCGTGTCTGTTCGTGGATCTCCTTCCAGCTCACGAATGGCAGCCCGCAACTCGCACAAACTTTGAAACGCAACCCAAGTTGCCGGGTGCATCCCGAATCAGGGGAAATGGATGTCAGAAAGGGTTTTCGCGCCGGCGTCCGCTGGGTAGTCGGGCGCAGTGAGCGAGCATCGGCATAGCGTCATCATGGGACCAGGACACGTCGACTTGATTCATCCGTTGCTGAACGGGTGTGTTCGGCAACGGATTCGTCGGTAGCGAGGATGGAGGCGTCCGGTCTTTTGGGCGAGTGGAGGGCCTCGTCGAGGGCCACTTCGCCTGCGCGCGCCGAAAGCGGGTTCGAAGTCAGTGGTGGCGTCAGTCTCCTTGTTGGTAGCGCCGCGCATGTGTGCCAGAATGCGGCCGATTCTGTCCAGAATAGGCCCAAGAACGTCCAAGTGTGACGTAAAGTTGCTGCGAATTCTTGGGAAATCGGGTATCGACAGGGAATCGATAGGGTATCGAAATGCATGTTTTGGCCAGATTGGTCCAACTTTGAAAAATTTTTCTTGCTTCTCGTGACAGGATAGTGGCATGGACTCTCGTAACAGGATACGAATGTCGGCATTTCGCGGCCGTTTTTGTCGTACAAACGCGCAAAATATGTCGTTCTGAGTGCAGGAAGTACGCAAATCAGTGACTGCTGCACGCTTCTTGTGACAGGATACCGAGCCGGATGTCGGCGGCGCTGTCATGGGCGGCAAAGCCGGTTTCCATCCATTGCGGATGGTGTGCGCGGCGGGAGGCAAGTCTGCGCACTTCTGGTTGGTACCGGCAGGGCCGTGCGCGATGTACGCTTGGGGCAGGATTCGGACGTTCAGTTGAGAGCAGGTCGACATTGCGGGCGGCCTTGGGCATGGTGGGCGGGCAGCTGTGTGCATGCAGTACGCTCGGGTCCAGCCTGGATGTGGTCGGGCTCAAACTTGCAGTATAGCACGCTTCGGAGTTTTTTGCTTGGGAGGTGGGCCAGGGGTGTGCATCCCAAAATGGGGGTGAGATATACTGAAAGGGAGTGAGGGCGAAAAGGGAAACAAAGGGAAGGGAAAAGGGCAATGGGTCGGAAGCGCAGTCAGGCAGGCAGTCAAGGGGATTTTGAAGAGA
>DAOUHX010000179.1:0-2023 GCA_034428395.1 Caldilineaceae bacterium | reverse complement strand
CTCGGCGGCTGGCGCCCCCACCTCTGGCAGATCGTCGTGCGCGTCGAGACCGACGCCGGCGTCACCGGCTATGGCTACGGCGGCGGCGGCATTCCCAGCGTCGAGGTCGTCAACCGCCACCTGCGCGAGCTTCTGCTCGACGAACGCTGCGACTGCCCCACCGACGTCGAGCGCCTCTGGGACAAGCTCTACACCGCCTCCATCCCCTACGGCCGCGGCGGCATCGCAATCATGGCACTCAGCGGCATCGACCTCGCCCTGTGGGACCTCCTCGGCCGCGCCGAAAGCCAGCCCGTCTACGCGCTCCTCGGAGGCTCCGCCGCGCCCCGCATCCGCGCCTACGCCTCCGGCGACGACCCGGCATGGTTCGCCGAGCAGGGCTTCAGCGCACACAAGGTCTCCTGCGGCCGTCCGCAGCATACCGGCGACTATGAGCAGGCCGCGGCCATGGCGGAAGAATCACGCCGCCACCTGGGCGCCGACGCGCTGCTGATGTTCGACTGCTACATGGCCTGGGATGCCGCCGCAACCCTGAAGATGGCGCAAACCCTTGCGCCCTACGACATACACTGGTTCGAGGACACGCTGACGCCGGACGACCTCGACGGGCTGGCCGCACTGCGGCCGCAGATCAAGCCAATCCAGTTGGCCGGCGGCGAGCACGACTTCACCCACCACCGCTTCGCCGCCATCGCCGCAGCCGGCGCGCTCGACATCTGGCAGCCGGACGTGACCTGGTGCGGCGGCGTCACCGCGACGCGGCGCATCATCGCGCAGGCGCAGGCGGCCGGCGCGACCGTCGTCCTCCACCGCGGCGGCGAGCCGTGGGGCCTACACGTCATCGCAGGGACAGAATGCGACCTGCGCTCAAATGGCGAAGCGGTAGCGCCTCTAACAAGGCTGGGTGAGCTGGTGCTGGGCAACCGGCACAGGTCGCCCGAAGAGTTGTGGCTGGACGCGCCGCAGCCGGAGAACGGCTATCTGACGCCTACCGACGCGCCCGGCTTCGGCCTGCGCCTGAACGAAGAGCTCCTGGACTGACCCCCGCGCCTACACCAAATACGGAATCGTCATCGGCCCCTCGGGCAGGACCGCGACCGGCGCGTCGGACCCCAGCCGCGCGACAGCATCGCCGATATGCCCGTTCAGGTCGGCCACCGGCGTCAAGCCGGCGCGCGTGACCGCATCAGGCTCCAACTCGCTGTAGATCGCCACCTGCGCCCGCAGCGCGACCTCGGCGAACTTCTGCACCTGCCACTGGTCCAGCATGTGGAAGTCGGGCCGGAAGATCGTCTCCAGCATCGCCTGCGGCGAGCTGTGCTCGTAGAGCAGCCTGGTAAAGTTGCCGTGCGCGGGGAAGCCGTCGTTGCAGCGCGCCGCCACCACCATCTCGCCGTCGTCCTCGATGATCTCCGCCGCCGCGCACATCCCCTTCACCGACTGGTAGAGGTTCTGGTCCAGCGGGAAGCCGCTGTTGGTCGTGATCACCAGCGGAAAACGCCGCTCGACCGGGGCCATCGCCGTCTCCTTCACATAGCGGCAGCCCTCCTCGTGCGCGGCGATGACGTCGCCGCAGAAAAAGCGCGTGATCTGCCGCTCGTGGTTGAGCGTGACGTTTACCAGGAAATCGACCGGCAGCGCCGAACCGTTCACCCGGATCTGCTCCTGCGTCGGGTTGCCCGCCAGCACACCCCACTTGCTCTGCGGATGGCCGATCATCTCGGCGCGGTGATAGTACAGGATCGAGGCCAGGTCGGACACTCCGGGGAAGGCGGCCTTGTAGCCCCCCGAAAAGCCGGCCATGAAGTGCGGCTCGATGAAGCCGACGAGGATGCGCCGGTCCGCCTCCACGTATTCACGGTTCATCATCAGCGGGCCGCGCCCGTCACGTCCCGCCCGCGCCACCGCCAGCGTATCTTCATCATACGCGTTGTGGTTGATCACCCACAGCCGCCGGTAGAGCGCCGGGCCAACGATCCCTGCCAGCTCCTCCGCCGTGTTGCCGCGGTGCGTCCCCGTGCCC
>DAOUHX010000178.1:0-2145 GCA_034428395.1 Caldilineaceae bacterium | reverse complement strand
GAAAACTCCTGCCCCTCGTCCACGCTGGCATGTCCCGCCGCGGCCAGGCCGCACGTCGCCAGCAGACCGCCGAAAAAGCCCCTGGACCAGCCGGCCGGCGAGAATTCATAGTACCAGGGCCCCACTTCCCCCGTTGACGAGCGCCAGGCAAGCGGAATATTTTTGAACTCCAGCCGCGCAATGTCCATGCCGCGCGCCGGCAACACCGTAAAGTTGAGGCCGGACCCGCTGCTGAAGTCGATCGCGGCAACGCCGGCCTCGCTGCCCTCGCGTAACTCGACGCTTCGCACGCCGCCAATCTGCGAGATGTCCCCCACCCGCTGCAGAATCTCCTGCTTGCTGAACTGTCTTCCCCAGAGTTCCACCTGAATTCCCCCGATTGGCACCTGCCGCCGCTCAGTCAGGACTGAAGCCGGCCATCGCGTGCAGACCGCCGTCGGCCACGACCGACGCGCCGACGATAAAGCGCGCGGCGTCCGACGCCAGGTAGGCGATCACCTCCGCAATTTCTTTGCTGTCCGAAAATCGCCCAATGCGCGTCGGCCTTTTCAGTACCACTTCGTCGAATGGCAGTTCATGCTCATCAAAGTAGGCGCGCGCCATCGGCGTGTCAACCGCGCCGGGCAGGACCGCGTTGACGCGAATTCCCTGCGGCAGCAGGTCGAGCGCCATCCCCCGCGTCAGTCCCACAACACCGGCCTTGGACGCGGCGTACACCGCGAATCCCGCCATCGTGACCTGCGCATTGAGCGACGCCACATTGACGATGCAGCCCCCGCCGCGCCGGCGCAGCTGCGGAATCGCGTACTTGCTGACGAGGAAGACGCCCTTCAGGTTCGTGCCGTGCATCTGCTCCCATTCGTCTTCGCTCGTCTCTTCGACGCTCTTGCCGACAATCTGCATCCCGGCGTTGTTGACAAGCACGTCGAGGCCGTCGAAATCGGCCGCGACCGCAGAGCACATGCTCCGCACCTGCTCTGCGCTCGAGACATCACACTCGATGAAAGTGGCGCTGCCGCCGGCCTCTTCTATCGCCGAAACAGCGGCGCGCCCGTTCGGCGCGTCGCGGTCGGCGACGATCAGGGTTGCGCCTTCTTCAGCGAAGAGCAAGGCGGTGGCGCGGCCTATACCCGCGCCACCGCCCGTGACAAGGACGAGCTTGTCTTGGAAGCGCACCAGCTATTCCTTCACGCCCTGTTCTTCGAGGATGCGGTTGATCTCGGCATTCGCATCCAACAGGGCCTGTTCGGGATCGGCGCCCCCAGCCGCTACCTGGGACCAGGTATCGCCCAGGACACCCAGGATCGCCCCGGCGCCCGGAACGTTGGGCGCGGCCTTGCCCGTCACCTCCCACGCTTCCGACATCACCGGCAGCAGCTCCGGCATCGCCGGATGCACCTGCAGGACATTCGGGTCCTGGAGGATCGACTTGCGCGAGAAGAGGATGCCGTGCTCAGTGGCGAATCTGCGGGCCGTCTCCTTGCTCGTGATCCACTTCATGAACTCCCACGTCGCCTCCTTGTTCTTGCTATGGGCGTTCATCGCGATCAGACCGCCCGCCAGGTTCGACTGGCCGGCCACATAGCCGCGCCCGTTCTCCGGGTAGTAGGGCATCAGCGCTGCGCCAAAGCGGCCCGGCTCATCCGTCTCGTTCGGGTCCCACAGCTTTTGCACCCACGAATCAAGGAATTCGCCCATCGCCATCCTGCCGTCGAGCGCCCACGTGAAGTGGTCATAGAACTCCATCGCGTGCACCGCGTCCGGCATGTACTGGTTCAGCTCAAGGCCGAACTTCCAGGATTCGAGGCAGCGAGGGTCGTCGAGAGAGGCGTTGAAGTTCTCGTCGTACGTCTCGCAGCCGAAGGTCCAGGCCAACATCTGTCCGCCCCACGTGGCCGCGGGAAAGCCCTGCTTCTGCGGCGAAATGTGGCCCCACAGGTCGATTTCACCATCGCCGTCGGTGTCGCGCGTGAAGAACTCCGCCATGTCCAACCACTCCTGCGTGGTCTTCGGCGGGGCCAGGTCATAACCGTACTGCTCTTTGAAAGCGGCCTGCTCGTCCGGGTCCTCGAAGAGCTGCCTGTCATAGACAAGGATACGCGTGGTCACGTTGAGCGGCAGCCCCCAGATCTGGTCGGGGAAGAG
>DAOUHX010000177.1:0-1862 GCA_034428395.1 Caldilineaceae bacterium | reverse complement strand
CTGGCCGCAGTACTGCATCGTGTGTGAGCCGTCGGAGCTGCAGCCGGTCTACGCGCACAAGGGCGGCGCCGGCATAACCGTGACGGCGCACGGCGTCGCGGCGCACTCCAGTACCGACAGGGGCACGTCGGCCAACTTCCGGATCGCGCCGTTCCTGGCGGAGATGGCCGAGTTGGCGCCGGTCTTCAAGAGCGAGGAACGTTTCCAGAACCCGCTTTTCGACCCGCCGACAAACGGTTTTAACATGGTGATCAGCGACGGCGATACCGCGACCAACGTGACCGCGGCGCGCACGGTGGCGCGCTTGAGCATCCGGGCGATGCCGGACGCATGCTTCGAAGAGGCAGTGCAGATGGTGCTGGACCGCGCTGAGGCGCACGGCCTGGAGGTGCAGCACAGGAGCGTTGGCCCCTTTTTCGCCAGCGCCGACGGCCCGCTGGCGCAGACGGCCTGCCGGGCGACGGGCGCGCCGCGGGCGATCACCGTGCCCTACGGCACGGAGGCGGAGTGCTACCAGGACTACATGGAGGCGCTTGTGCTGGGCCCGGGCAGCATCGCCCAGGCGCACACGGTGGGCGAGTGGATTGCGGTGGCGCAGCTGCGTGAAGCGGTGGAGGTGTATACGCGGCTGATTGGAGAGCTGTGCGGGTAGGGGCGTATGGCTGGTCGCGCCCGCTCTTGCGGCCTATAGCGCGACCAGACCCGAGGATGAGCTCGGCCCAAAAGCTGTACCACGAACTAAGCCATATAATGGAACATTTGACCCCAGCCCGCGGATGACCATGGGCGATATTTCCTCGACATTGACCTTTTCGGTGAACGAACCGGAGCTACTTAAAGGGATTGGTTGGCGCCCCTCTTCGGGCCCAAGGCCATTACGTTTGCAAAAAAGGTCACTGCGGCGCGACTGCCTTTAGGTACCTTCCTCGCACGTAATTTCGTTTCTACTCCTTGTCCTCATAAAACCTGGCCGCCCCCCGTTCCACTGTGAGCTTGGCCCAAAAAGCTGGACCACAAGCTGAGGTGTATAATGGAGCAATTCACCGAGCCTGTGGAGGGGCAGAACGGGGCCGAGAACGGGGCGTTCAAGCCTCCGCCAGAGCGCGAAGTTCGTGTCAGGCACGTTAGGTAAGGTTGAGCGCCTACTGGCGGATTAGTGCGAATTAAACGGTAGACCGGAGTGGAAACTGCGGATAGCCAAGTCGGGCTTCTCATGAAAAGACTGGGAGTTAACCCTGACGACGAGCAGAACGAGTCCAATTTTCAGCACTTCGCTGGCGATCCTCGATCCACGTGCGCGGTTTTCGTAGAGACGATCTTTCAACAATAGGAAAACCAGATCAATGGCGAGCAAAAGAAAGAACAAGCCCGCTTTGGCTGCGCTGTCAGTGCCTGTGGCGGTGGCCTTGATTCTCAATACATTCGTTCAGCCGGTGCAAGCCTCCTTTGGGAGCGGTCGTCTGACCCC
Organism: Caldilineaceae bacterium; assembly: GCA_034428395.1. GTDB lineage: Bacteria > Chloroflexota > Anaerolineae > Caldilineales > Caldilineaceae > Bin5. Next base: position 394 of record DAOUHX010000177.1, on the reverse strand, counting down.
GTGTCCGGATTCGGTGTTGGCAATTGGGAACGAAAAGATAAGCGATTTACTGGCGCATTTGGAAGACGCCGGGGTGGGTAGTTCGTTCTCTGGCGAGATGCAGGACGGAACGGAGGGGGCGGCTAACGAAGGGCAAGAAACAGCGGACCAGGGACCAGTAGCTACCGCCAAGAATCCGAAACCCAGCGCGGATAATGGACGGAGCGCGGAAGATACTGTGGGGAGGGGCACCGAGTCCGATGGCCCTGAATCGAACTCAAGTAACGGCCAGGAGCAAACTGGCCTGTGGGGCACAATAGGAGAGTATTGGCGTCAACTTCGTGCACTGCGTTTGGAAATGCCTGAACTCAGTCTGACGGAAGCCCGGGAAGCCTGGGAGCAAATCCTGAGTCTT
>DAOUHX010000176.1:0-2647 GCA_034428395.1 Caldilineaceae bacterium | reverse complement strand
AGACAACGCGGCCGGCAAATCCACGCTGATGAAGACGCTCTTTGGCTCCGTAATCCCCGACGCGGGCGAAATCTTCATCGAGGGCGAGAAGGCCGAGCTGCGCAATCCGCGCGACGCCCAGGCGCTGGGGCTGGCGATGATCTACCAGGATCTGGCCGTCTTCAACAACCTCGACGTGGCGGCCAATGTCTTCACCGGGCGCGAATACACCAAGCGGATCCTCGGTATCACCTTTCTCAACCGGAAGAGGATGGAGGAGGAATCGCAGGCCTTGCTTGACCGGCTGCGCATCAACATCAGCTCATCCAAGCTGCTGGTTGAGAGAATGTCCGGCGGTCAGCGCCAGATGGTGGCCGTCGCGCGCGCGATCGGCTTCGACGCCCGAATCCTGATCATGGACGAGCCGACCGCCGCCCTCGGAGTGAAGGAGGCCAACACCCTGCTCGACCTCATGGCCGGGCTGCGCGATCAGGGCATTTCGATCATCCTCATCACCCACCGCATCTCCGATGTCCTCGCTATCGGGGACCGGGTGATGGTGCTCAAGGGCGGCGAAAGACAGGGCATCCTCGACGTCGAGGACTCAACCCTGGAGGACATTGAGAGCCTGATCGTGCGCGGCGCAGCCTACCTTCAGTGAGCGGCTGAAGGTAACCATTCTTTTGACATCGGACGAAACAGATGGCGGAGAACACAGCCCCATTCGCCGACAGATTTGACAAGGCCACCCTGATTACGGGCGGCAGCAAGGGCATCGGCTCGGGCTGCGCACGCGTCTTTGTGCGCGCCGGCGCACCTGTCGTCATCTGCGACATCGACGAGGAGACCGGCCGCGCGCTCGCCGCCGAACTGGCCGCGGCCGGCCCGGGAACCTGCCACTTCGAGCCGTGCGACGTGCGCCGGCCCGAACAGCTCGAGCGCGTCATCGAGCGGACCGCGTCCCGCTTCGGACGCCTGGACTGCCTCATCAACAACGCCGGTCAGCACCCTCCGCACCAGCCGATCGACGGCTTCTCCGTCGAAGCGTTCAGGCAAATGCTGGATATGAACCTGGTCAGCGTCTTCGCCGCCTGCAAGTACGCGCTCCCCCATCTGCGCAAAACGCGCGGCAGCATCATCAACCTGGGCAGCATCGTCGGCGCGGTCGGCCAGTGGTACGCCACAACCTACTGCGCCTCAAAGGGCGGCGTCCACGGCCTCACCAAGGCGCTCGCGATCGACGAAGCCGAGCACGGCGTACGCGTGAACGCCATCCTCCCCGGCAACATCCTCACCCAGAGCCGGCTCGACTTTGAAGCCGGCATGGAGAACGGCCAGGCGTTCCACGACTTTGTCGAGACATGGCAGTGGTCCGGGCGCAGCGGGACGATCGAGGAGGCCGGAAATCTCTGCCTCTTCCTGGCCAGCGACGCCGCCAGCTTCATCACCGGCGCCGAACTGCCCCTCACCGGCGGCATCGAGCTCGGCCAGGGCCCCAAAGTAACCGTTAGTGATCACGAAGTCAGTTAGGCAGTGGATAGTCCGGATCGTTAACCGCTCCACTCTCTTGGGCAGGCTCCATAGCGCCTGGATCAGCCTTCTGAGTCAACCAGGTGCGGCGGCTCGAAGGCGAACCCGTCCAAATCGAAGTAAATCGAAGTCCACGATTCCGCCCGCGCTCCGCATTGCAACCCGCTCGTAAGCCGCGTTCAATCCACAGACGTGATCAGATGCAACGGCTCCAGCCCTTTGGAGACCCGATCGACGTTGTTTGCCGCCGCCTCGCCGCGGCGCTGCGCGGTCTCCCTGGTCACGCCGGCAACGTGCGGCGTGCAGTAGACGTTGTCCATCTGCAGCAGCGGATGCGAGCTGGAAAGCGGCTCGACCGCGAACGCGTCCAGACCCGCGCCCCGGATCTGCCCGGATTGTAACGCCTCCACCAGCGCGTCCTCATCCACAAGCAGCCCGCGCGCCACGTTGATCAGCACCGCGGACGACTTCATCAACTCGAACTGTTCCTTTCCGATCATATGACGCGTTTCGGCCGTGTTCGGCGTGTGCAGCGACAGATAGTCGGCCTGCGCGATCACGTGCCCCATGTCGTTTGCACCCCCGAAGAAGGAGACGTGATGCTCGTCGCGCACCGACTGCGCGATATCGGCGATGTCGATCGCCATGATCTCCATGCCCAGGGCGTGCGCGCGCTTTGCCAGCTCCCGCCCGCTCGCGCCCAGCCCGATGATGCCCAGCTTCTTGCCCGCCAGCTCGTCGTTCAGCGGCAGGCTGAAGAATTCTCTGCGCATGTTGGCCTGCGACGTGTCATGGTTCTTGGCGATCAGGAACATCAGAGAAAGTGCGTGCTCGGCCAGGGCAATGGCGCTGAAGGGGCCGGGTGTGTTGGCGAAAGGCATTCCCTTTTCGAGGATGTAGGGCACGTCCCAGTGGTCGATGCCGACCGAGAGTACCTGCCACAGCTTCACGCCGGCCTTGAGCCCCGCGTCGATCATTTCATTGTCGAACTGCGAGCAGGTGACGACCGCGCCGATGCCTTCGAACTGCGGCGCCATCGGTTTGTCGGGATCGAACATTTCAAGCGGGAAGCGATCGTCCAGCGCTTCGACAAAGCCGTTGTACCAGTAGTAGTGATATTCGGGATCGTAAGGAAGGA
>DAOUHX010000175.1:0-5573 GCA_034428395.1 Caldilineaceae bacterium | reverse complement strand
TCACTGACGATTCTCGGCGGCGGCAACACGGCCTTTGCGGTTGCAGCCAACCTGGCCTTGCGCGGGTTTGAGGTGACGCTGTGCGAGCACCCCGACTTTGCCTGGACTCTGGAGCCGGTGCGGGCCGATAGGAGGATTCAGCTGGACGGGGTGGCCGAAAGCGGGTCCGCACTGATCGAGCGCGTGACGACCTCGGCGGCGGAGGCGGTGGAGAACGATCTGCTGCTCCTGATCGTGCCGGCCTATGCACACCGGGCCTTCGCCGAGCTGTGCGCGCCGCATCTGCGCGACGGCCACATCATCGTGATCACACCGGGGACCCTCGGCGCGCTTGAATTCGCCCAGGTCGTACGCGCCGCGGGCAACAACAGCGACATCCTCTTCGCCGAGACCGACACCGCGCCCTACGTCTGCCGCAAAATGGGGCCGGACTCTGCCCACATCTGGGGCGTCGTCTCAGGCCTGGGGCTGGGCGTCTACCCGGCAACGGGGACGGAGACTGTCGCCGACACATTGCAGGGAATCTTCACGCGCGACGGGCGCAGCGGCCAGGCAACCGCGATTTCCCCGTATCCGAACGTGTTCGCGTGCGGGCTGTCGGCGATGAACCCGGTCGTGCACCCGCCGGGCGTGCTGATGAACGCGGGCAGGGTCGAGTACTCGCACGGCGACTTCTACTTCTACGAAGAGGGCGTCACGCCCACGGTAGCCAACGTGATCTACGCCGTCGACGCCGAGCGCCGGGCGATTGGGCGGGCGTTCGGTCTCGACCTGACGCCGGTGGACGCGGCCTTCCACGCGGCCGGGTTCGGGCCGAAGGGCGACCTGTGGGCCACGATCAACGGCAGCCGCATGTTGACGCAGCTGCGCGCGCCGGGCGCGATCGACACCCGCTGGCTGACCGAGGACATTCCCTACGGCCTCGCGGCGTGGAGCCTGCTGGCCGAACAATTGGGCGTCGAAACACCGATGATGCGTTCGCTGGTGATGCTGGCCGGCGCGGCGCTGCAGCGGGACTTCTGGCCCGAGGCGCGCACGCCCGCAAAGCTGGGAATCGCGGGGATGGATGGTCCGTCCATGTCGACCTACGTCGCCCTGTAGGGGCAGGCCTTGTGCCTGCCCTCCCTCCTGCCTGCCCCTACCATAGGGGCGGGCCTTGTGCCCGCCTCTCTTCTGCCAATACGCCCTGTCCCTAATCCCGAGCCTTTGCCCTTGTACCCGCCCGTTTTCCGTCCCGCCCGCCCGACAGCTCCGCTGAAAACCAGGACCGGGAAACGTAAAGCGTGCCACGCCGAGCAAGAGCCCCGGAAATGTGCTATATTGCCATCATGAACCCGAAATCAACGCCCGGCCGCAGCCATTCATCCGCCATTTCCTGTCTGCTCCCCACGCCAGTCTTCGCGCCGCAGACACAAACCCCGACTCCTTCCACAAAAAACGCGCCGTGTACGCAAAGACGCGTCATATTGCCGTACATTGGCCCAATTTGTGGCACCTTGTCGCATCTTGTCGCCCAAGAGTCGACCTCCCTTTTGTCCTGTCACAGAAGAAGGGCCGAATATCCTGTCACAAGGGGAAAAAATTATCGTCGACTTTTGACGACTTCGGAAGACTTTGGTCGACATCCGATACCCTTTCGATACTCTTCCCGCCGACGCCGCAGGGACGGTCCCTGTGCCCGCTAGTCTTGATGACGCTTGGCTTCAGCTTGAGGTCACCCCGAGTCCGCGCTGTCTCGGATGACTGAAAAACGCGCATTGACACGCGCGAATCGAGGAACTATACTCTGGCAGAACTTCCACAGGTTTCCCGAGAATCTCTCAAAGCAGTATGACGGTAACTGGCCCTCCAGCGCGTTTTCCTGATTTACGCTGGTCTGGCCGTCAAACCATAGTTTCGGACGCGTTCCAACCACATTGGGAAGGAGAAACCCAACCATGCGATCACAGATGAGTCGTCGTCAGCTGTTGAAGGTGCTCGGAGCGGGCACCGCAGGAGTATACCTGAGCGCGTGCGCGCCGGTGGGACCGGCAAGCGCGCCCGCGGCCGCTGACGATGCTGCGATGGAACCCGAGGGCTTCGACTGGCAGCGGTACGCGGGCACCGAGCTGCGCTACGTCGGCGAAACACAGCCGCTGAGCGACCACGTGCTGTCGATTCTGCCCAAGTTTGAGGAGATGACCGGCATCACCGTGAACACGGAAATCCTGCCGTGGGCGCAGATGGTGCAGAAGATCCGCGTCGAGCTGATGGCAAACAACGAGGACATGGATGTCTACCAGCTGCCGGCCGGCGCCGAAGAGCGCAACGTCTGGTACGATGCCGGCTGGCTCAACGATATCGGCCCCTGGGTCGACGACCCCAGCATGACCCACGAGGGTTACGACCTGTGGGAGGACATGGGACGCGACTATCTGATGGCGGGCTACTCGTCACGCGGCAGCCTCGTCTCGGTGCCGATGCAGATGAGCGCCATGATCGGCTACTACCGCAAGGACCTGTTCGAAGAGTACGGCATCGACGGGCCGCCGACCACCTTCGACGAGCTCGAGGCCGCGGCGCAGACGGTGCAGGAAATGAGCGGCGGCGATATCTTCGGCATCACAATGCGCGGCAAGCCACCCGTGCCGACCTCGGTCTTCAAGGGCTTTCTCGGCGGCATGGGAATCATGTGGGAGGACGATGAAGGCGTCCCGCTGATGGACTCGGAGGAGGCGATCGCCGCCTTCGATTTCTACGGCCGGCTGCTGCGCCTCTACGGCCCGCCCGGCTCGCCCAACATTGACCACGTCGGCGCGGTCAACATCTTCAGCCAGGGCAAGGCGGGGATGATCATCGACGACGCGGTCTTCCGCAAGGACTTCCAGGACCCGAGCAAGTCGGTTGTGGCCGGCGACATCGGCTACTTCCTCATGCCGGCCGGCCCCAACGGTCAGCGGGCCTCTGCGGGTGGCTGGAGCATCACCGTCGGCGGCCTCTCGCAAAAGAAGGAAGCGAGCTGGTACCTGCTGCAGTTCATTTCCAACAAGGAGAGCATGCTGAAATATGTGCTCGACGGGGGCGCGGTTCCGCGGCGTTCGGTGTACGATACGGAGGACTACAAGACGCAGGCGACGCAGGACGACCTGGACTTCGTGCAGGTCCTGCTCGATTCGCGTGCGATCGGCGATTTTTCGCCGCCGGCCCCGCCGTCGATCATCAACCTGATGCGGGCGCGTGAGTCGATCGCGCAGGTGATCGTGACCTCGATCGAGGGCGGCGACGTGCGCGCCGCGGCCGAGCAGAGCCAGCAGGAGCTGCTGGAGATGCTCGAGGAGCAGGAAGAGTAAGGGACTGACCTATGGCCGGCGGCGGATGCGCCGCCGGCCATTTTGATCTTGAAGAGGTTGCTGGCGATGGAGGAGAAAGAGAGGTCGGGGCCGGTGCAGAGCGAGCAGGCCGGCCCGGAGCCGGAAGATGCCCGGACCGGGAGTCTGTTGCGGCGCGCGTTTGCGCTGATCGACCGCAACCTGGCGTTTGTGCTGCCGGCGCCGGCGGTGATCGTGATCCTGGCGCTGATGGGCTACCCATTCTTCTACACGTTGTCGTTAAGCTTGCAGCGGGTCAATGTAACGATGACCCGCTTTACATTTGTGGGCGTCGAAAACCTGGTTGAGGTGCTCACCGCAGACGAAAGATTCCTGAACGCGCTGTGGATAACGCTCTACTTTACGGTGGCCAGCCTTGCGCTGGAGCTGGTGCTGGCGATGGTCATGGCGCTGGTGATGAACAGGACATTTCGCGGGCTGGGCGTCATCCGCACGCTCTTTCTGCTGCCGCTGGTGGCGACGCCGACGGCGACTTCGGTGATCTGGCTGATCATGATGGAGCCTTCAATCGGCATACTGAACTATTTCGTGGAGGGACTGGGCCTGCCGCCCAGCCTGTGGGTGGCGGGCGAGAACTCGGTCGTGCCCAGCCTTGTCTGGATCAATACGTGGCACGGCGTCCCCTTCGTGATGCTGATCCTGCTGGCCGGGCTGCGCTCGCTGCCGACGGAGCCGTTCGAGGCGGCGCGCATCGACGGGGCGAGCAGGCTCCAGGAGTTCTTCCAGATTACGCTGCCGCTGCTGAAACCGGCGATCGTGGTGGCGATGCTCTTCCGCGCGATCGATACGCTGAAGGTATTCGACGCCATCTGGATCATGACGGCCGGCGGGCCCGGCAGGCGGAGCGAGACGCTGCACGTCTACTCCTACCTGACGGCGTTCGAGTTTTACGATCTGGGCTACGGTTCGGCTGTGATCCTGGTCTTCATGGTGATCATCCTGATCATCAGCGCAGTCCTGATCAGACTGCGGCAGCGGGCATGGCTCTGACTCTTCGGAAATCCGGCTACCGGACAACCAGGTGCGTCACATGGGCAGACTCTCTTTAAGGCCGATGGGAATGAGGAAGACGAGGACAGTCCATAACTTCCTGTTTTGGATCATCTTGTCCGTATTTCTGGTCTTCTTTCTCTTCATTTTTTTCTGGATGTTCGTCTCCTCGTTCAAACCGAACCTCCTGATCGTCAGCGATCCGCCGGTCTGGTTCTTCATCCCGACGTTGGACCACTACGGTGAGGTATTTCGACGAAATCCGTTCGGGAGGTACCTGTTCAACAGCTTGACAATCGCGGTCAGCTCTGTGGGGCTGTCTCTCGTCGTGGGGCTGCCGGCCGCATACAGTATCGCCAAGTACAAGCAGGACGGGCTGGCCCTGGCGCTGTTGGTCGTGCGCATGCTGCCCGGGATCACTTTTCTCGTTCCCCTCTTCATCGTTTACAAGCGGCTGGGGCTTTTGGACTCGCACGCAGGAATCGTGATCACCCACATTCTGACGGTGTTGCCCCTGATCATGTGGGTCATGATCGGCTTTTTCGAGGATGTGCCGACCGAACTGCTGGATGCGGCGTTGATCGACGGCTGCTCGCAGCTGGGAACGATGGTCCGTATCATGATCCCGTTGAGCCTGCCCGGCATCACCGCGGTCTCGATCCTCAGTTTCATCTCCTCGTGGAACAACTTTATCTTTGTGCTGATCCTGGGCGGCTCGAAGACGATGACGCTGCCGCTGGCTGTCTACAGCTTCCTGACCTACGGCCAAGTGAACTGGGGCGCGCTGTGCGCGGCGGCCACGGTTGTCACGCTGCCGGTGCTGCTGCTGGCGCTGGTGGTGCAGCGCTTCCTGGCCGGCGGGCTGACGATGGGCGCGATCAAGGGATAGGCGGACCGGCAAGAAAAAATTGCGTTATGCGGAAGAAAGTCGCTGGAGTATACTCTGTGCATTCGCGGAGGGGCAGGGTGCTTTACGTTGTGCCTGCCACGCTTTGCATTCATTCGAGTGGCCCGGCGGCGGTTGATGGCGCTGCGTCGGTAGCAGTCCCGGCCAGCGGCCGTCGCGAGGCAGCCGAGGTCGGAATCCACGTTCATTCAGCCAAGGAGGAAATCGATGGCAGCGAAGAGACGTATGAGCCGGCGGCAGTTTCTGTGGGCGTCGGCGATCGGATCGGCGGGCGTCGTGGCCGCGGCATGTCAGCCGGCAGCCATGCC
>DAOUHX010000174.1:0-2206 GCA_034428395.1 Caldilineaceae bacterium | reverse complement strand
CAAGGTCTACTACCTGCCCTGGCTCGCCGGCATCCGCGGCGCCGCCATGACCGTCAACATGGACCACTGCGCCGAAGCAGGCGTCGATTACCTCAACTTCGGTACCTACGAAGACGTGGTCGATGCCGGCATCGCCATGACCCAGAAGAACGATGAGGGCAAGGTCACCCGCTCAGGGTACTCGATTTCCAGCTCCCAGTATCAGCTTCTCTGGACCCTGATCTGGCAGCTCGGCGGGGACTTCTTCGACAAGGAGACCGGCGTCTGGTCCCATGACAGCGAGGTGGGAGCCGCCGCCGCCCAGATCCTGCACGACGTCTATCACGTCCACAAGACCGTCGACTTCGAGCTCTTTACCAACGAATACGAGGCCTGCACCCAGCAGCTCGTTTCGATCTGGGGCAATGGCGCCTGGACCATGAGCGTCATGACCGACGTGGCCGACGTGCCGGCCGACAACATCGTCACGCCGCCGCTCGCCAACGCGGCCGAGTATGTTCTTTACCCGCAGCACGTCGCCGGTTATGGCCTTTCCAAGCGGCTGGCGGAGGACTCCGCCAAGCTGGAAGCCGCTGTCGATTTTGCCCTGCTCATCGTCAGCAACGGCGCCCTCCTCCAGGCCCTTGACTTCTACTCCGGCGTAGTCCCCTCCAAGGGCGTTTACAACGATCCCGGCATCGGCGATGTCAAGTACGGCCTCGTCTCCAAGCGCGTCGCCGAGGGCATGTGGCCCCACGCCCGCTATCCCCAGGACCACGTCGCCCAGCAGGGCCCGGCCGCAGCCGAGTTCGATCGCGCCATGCGCCAGGAGATCAGCATCCATGATGCGCTGCACGCCATGGACGCCTACCTGCAGGAACAGGAAGACCAGGCCCGAGAGCGTCTGGCAGCCTGACCTCACAGTACAACAGTCTGAAAGGGCGCCGCGTACCCGTGTACGCGGCGCCCGCCAACCAGCGGAAACATTCGCATGACTACGTTGCAGGACCAGCCCGTCTCCGGTGGTCGAACGTTGCCGCAACTACCCGCCGCCCGCCGTGACAGCGTCTGGCGGCGCTTCCGCCGCGCCAGCCCCTTCGCGCTCATCTACTCCGCCGCCATCCTCATCTTCTACACCATCATCTTCATCATCCCCTTCGGCACCGGCATCTGGCTCGCCTTCCAGAACTGGGACTTCATCACCAATCCCAAATTCGTGGGCCTGCGCAACTTCACAAAGGCGTTCACCGACCAGTACTTCTGGCAGGCCCTGGAAAAGACGGTCCTCTTCTCGGTCGTCGAAATCAGCCTTGGCCTCACCATCGCCCTTCTCTTCGCCCTGGCCCTGAGCCAGGTCTTTGGCAAGTGGCAGAACTTCTACCTCTCCATCTACTACCTTCCCGTCATCACGCCGCTGGTGGTCTCCATCTACCTCTGGCGCTGGCTCTATCGCCCCACCGGCGGCGCCTTCAACACCCTGCTCGACAGCGTCGGCCTTCCTGAGCAGCCCTTCCTCGCCAGCCCGCAGCAGGCGCTCTGGGCCATCACCGTTGTCGTCATCTGGGCCCACCTCGGCACCGGCATCGTCCTCTTTCTCGCCGGCATCAACGACGTGCCCGAAAGCCTGTTCGAAGCCGCCCGGCTCGACGGCGCCGGCTTCTGGCAGTCCTTCTTCCGCATCACCCTGCCGCTGATCCGCCCCGTACTCGTCTACCAGATGGTCGTAAGCGTCATCGGAACCGTGCAGATGTTCGAGGCCTTCTTCCTCATTCCCGGCCCCGGCTTCAGTACCCGCACCCTGGCCCTCTACACCTACGAACTCGGCTTCCGCGCCCTCAACCTGGGCTACGGCGCCGCCGTCTCGCTGATCATCTTCGTGCTCCTGCTCGGCGCGACCGTCTTCCAACTCAACCGCTGGCGCATCGAATGGGAACACTGATCCGTCATGGCCCAAGCCGCTGAATCCACCCGCCTCCGCCCCACCGTCTCCCCCTTCCGCCGCTGGCTCATCTCCGGCAAATGGACCAACGCCGTCGTCTTCCTGATCCTGGCGTTCTTCAGCTTCGCCATGTTCTACCCTTTCATCTGGCTCCTCTTTTCCTCCTTCAAGACCGGCGCCGACATCGTCAGCCTGCCCGTAACGCTCCTCCCCAAAAAGTGGACCCTCGGCGCCTACCTGATGGTCATGGATCCCACCCGCGCCAACCTGCCCATCGCCTACGTCAAC
>DAOUHX010000173.1:0-5606 GCA_034428395.1 Caldilineaceae bacterium | reverse complement strand
GCCAGCGAGCAGGCAGCCGCGACGATAGCCGCCATCAGCAGTAACGGGAGTATTGACAGTCGTTTTCGCATCATGCAGGCCCTCCGCAAGTCGAAGATTCCGGAAACAGGCATCGTCTGAATTGGCGGGGGAAAACTGAAGATGAAGCCGTTCCCAGAGCCGTCACGCCGGACGGTTATACACTGGAATTGATGATACTCCAGGGTATTTCACGCTGTCAATTTGAACGGATGGGGGTCGCGCTTCGGACACGCCTGCCGCTTGTGAACGCGTTCCGGTATGGTTTGACCCAATGAAAACGGGAATGCTACAATCACCGGTGTTTGGAGCACGTCTGTCGGCATTTTCGGGAGGGCCGGCGCAGCCACGTGCGACCACAAAAGGATTCGAGAGCGGCGGTGGCAGCGCTGCCGCACCATTCGATAGGCGGCGTTGTGAGCACACAGTTCTACGGCGGGCAGGCGGTCATTGAAGGCGTGATGATGCGGGGACGCAAGGCGATGTCAATTGCCGTGCGCAACGCCCAGGGCACGATCATCGTGCATGAGGAGCCGCTCACAGCCAGGATTTACACGCGCAAATGGGGGCAGTGGCCGTTCGTGCGCGGGCTGGCCATGTTGTGGGATGCGCTCGGGCTGGGCATGCGCGCGTTGATGTGGAGCGCGGACGTTGCGATGCAGGAGGACGACGCTGAAGAGCAGGTCGAGTTTTCCGGCCCGGTGGCGTGGACGACGATCGCGACCAGCCTCGCGTTTGCCGTGGCCGTCTTTTTCCTGCTCCCAACCTTTGCAAGCCGCTGGTTTGCAGGTTTTTTCGAGCACAACCCTTATCTTGACGCGGTAGCCGAAGGCGGCATCCGCCTCATTTTGTTCGTTGTCTATCTGTGGGCGATCAGCTTTTTGCCCGACATTCGCCGCGTCTTCGCCTATCACGGCGCTGAACACAAGACGATCAATGCGTACGAGGCCGGGGATGCGCTGAATGCAGCGAGCGTGCAAAGGCACAGCGTCCAGCATGTGCGCTGCGGCACCAGTTTTCTGCTCTATGTGCTCGTGATCAGCATTTTGCTCTTTGCGCCGCTGACTTTCGCGGGGATCGAATACGCCTGGCTGGCCCTGGTTTTGCGTTTTGTCTCCCGGCTGCTGCTGGTCCCTCTGGTCGCGGCCATCTCCTATGAGATCATTCGGTTCAGTGCAAATCACGCCGGCAACCCTCTGATGCGCCTGCTGATTGCGCCCGGTCTGCTCCTGCAGCGCATTACCACGCGCGAGCCGGACGATAGCATGGTGGAGTGCGCGATCGCGGCGCTGGTGCCGGTGCTGGCAGCCGATGGACGCGTCGCGACCACCGCCGAGACCGAATCTACAGATCAGGCGGGCGAAGATTCCGCGGGCGCGACTGCGGTGCTGAGCAACTAGCTTTTTGGGTTGCGAAATCCAGGTTCCGGGGGGGCGTCCACCCTACGGGCGCTGCTGATTGTACAACTCCGCGTTGATGGCATCCGCCAGCAGAACCTGCTGGCGGGCGGCCTGGTTCAGGCGGCCCAGTTCTGCCATGTAGCGCGCCATACTCCCCAAGTCGTTCAACTCGAGACCGTGCAGAGTGCGCACAAAGGTGATCTGGAAGGGGTCGCCCGTCAACAGGCGGGGGATGCGTAGGCTCTGCATCACGCCCTCGGTCAGGTCGCTGTCGGGGTCGCCGGAGACGGCGGCGAATTCGACCGGCAGGCCGTAGGCTGCCAGGCGGTCGGAGACATCGTAATTGGCCGCGGGTTTGGCGACGCTCCACATAGATTCCAGATAGCGCAGCGTTGCGGCGGAGACGGGTGTGAACGTCCCTTCGGGAGAAAAGGAGGTGAAATCCTCCGACGAGTCGGTGTCGCGCCAGAGGAGGTGCTCCAGGTTGTTGTCGCGTGCGAGCGCGCGCACGAATTCACGCCGCGCGGCGAGATTCTCATCCTCGTGGAAGGCTCGCTCGCCGCCGGCCGCCTGTTTCGGCGTCTCCGTCGGCCCGGCCGCGACCGCGTCCTGCGCACTGCGACGGACGTAGGCGGCCAGGCTCTGCGCGAGGCCCCGCTGACCGTTCCCTCTTTGCGCATTGTCGTGCCGGCCGGTGAACAGGGCCGCGAGTTGGTCACGGCGCTGGGGGGATGTCCAGATTTCGCGCAGACGCCCTTCGCCATGGCGACCTTCGGCGTCCTGGCGGCTGCGCATAAAGGCCTGGCACCGCTCCCACAGCGCTGAATTGAGATGCGCGCGATAGAGGTGGGTGCCGGTCACCCCCTCGGGCGGCAGGGGCGGCAGTGCTTCGCTGACCGACCACTCCTGCAGAAGCTCGCAGGTCTCCTCTAGAACGCGGTCCATCTGTTGCAGCATCTGTTGCAGACGTTCGTGGGCGCGTCCCAGCCCGCGCCGCACGCTTTCCTGCAACCGGGCGGTCAATTCGGAACGGGCCAGGTTCACCCGCTCCCGCCGCATTATGCGAACACGCCGCAACCGCGTCCGAAAGGAGACCATCGCGCCCAGAAACGCACCGAGCATCAGCCCGATGAAGGTGGCCGCGTTGGCCTCGCTTTCGATGAAATCGATGATTGCGCCGGCAAACGCATCGTCCATCAGCCGCATGAGCGCAACCGCGTTTGCATCGCTTGTGACGATGGCGTCGATGTTGCCCGCCAGCCCAGAACCGAACAGATAGAGCAGAGTCAGCAGCACGATGCCGCTCAACAGGCCGAACGCCCGCGTCAACGAGCCGAACAGCGACGGCTGGTCGCCGAGCGTGCGCATATAGCGGGCGCGCCAGTCTCGCAGTTCCAGTTGGCGGTCGGCGTGGCCGGCTCCACCCGGCGGCAGGACGTCGCTTGCAAAGCTGGATAGCGCGTGGCGTTCCAACCCCAGCTCGTAGAGCCACTGGTGGAGTTGCCGCCGCGCGTGTACGATTCCTGCCGGCTGCGAACCGAGAAGAGTAAGCAGCCTGGTGCGCATTCGCGTAGCAATGGCCGGCAGAAAGCGAGCGTCGTCGGCGTTTTGGGGCAGGCCGTCCTCGCGCAGGGCGGCCAAGCCCCAGGCGGAGTCGAGCGTGCCGGCGCCGGTGTTTTCTTCAAATTGGGCCAGCACCTCCTGCAGATGATTGTCGAAAGTGGCCTGCCAGCCTACCGGGTCCAGACCGCGCAGTTTGCGCGCCGTCGCGTTGGGCAATATGTAGCTGGGGTGGACGGAGATCTGCTCGACCGACTGGGGACTGAGCTCATTGAACAGGTGTGGCATCTGCTCGGTGAGTTGCGTCAACACCTGCTGCGACGTTGCGCCCAACTCCTGTAGAGGCGTCAACGGCTCCATGCTTGCAGCAGCGGGCGGCGGTGATATGCCGGCCCCGCCCGCAGCGTCGGTGGGCAAAACCAGCTCGCGCAGGAGCCGTTTGCCTTCGTTTTCCTGCGCAGTCTGCAGGACATAGTCAATCGGCAGATAATCTGCGGCTGCGCCCAGCAGACTGTACGGCCGTTCGCTGGCGTTGCGCAGGTCGATGCCGACCTGTTCATCAATGTAAGCGGCCCCGTCGGCGGCGATGAGCGACTGGAGCGCGTTGCTGACGAGAACGGAAAGTTCATAGCTGTTGCGGGCCAGTCCTTGATTGCTCTTTTCCCGGTCCACCAGGTAGATGCGGTCAAAGAGCGGATGCCCGAGCCACTCTTCCGGAAGCGAGCCGCGACTGGTGCCCCGCTTGCCCAAATCCTGACGCATGGAGGCCGTTAACTTGGCGAGATTGGCGGGGCGCAGCCCGGTGAGCGCTTCCAACTCCGCCATCGCCGCGTAACAGGTGGCATCCTCGATGACGCGGCTGCTGTCGGTGGCGTAGCTGCCCGCCGCGAAAATGCCGACAACCTGGGCGATGTGGCGCTGTCCCAGATAGTTGAGCTGATGCGCGATCGTCGGCCAGATCAGCGCCGAAGTAAGCGGTTCGAAGAGCGGCGCGATTACGTAGAGGGTCGTCTGCACGAAGGGATCGCCCGGCACATGGGTGTCGGCGCGGATCGGGTCGATGATATTGGATGCGACCAGGTGGGCGATGTGGTCACCGGCCTGCAGGCCGGCGCGAAAAGCGTGCCGCCGGGTAGGTGCGTCGTGCGCGGTCTGCGCGGCGGGCGGCATGCCGGCGCCCCCGAGCTCATCGTCGCTCTGTTCGTCTTTGCTCGACCTGCGGAAAGGCCAGGGCAGTCCTCTGCGGGGAGAAGGAGCGTTCCCGCGCCTTCCTGTGTTCCCCTGCCACTGCAGAGGGACCAAGTTTTCGCCGACCGCGGCCAGCAGTTGGCTGGCCCGCCTCTGGCTGGCGGCCTGCGGCGCGGCTTGTCCGCCTGCTGCTGCATTCCTGGAGCGGTCCAGCTTGTGCAGCAGGCGTTCCAGGTAGAAGGGCGGCAGGCTGCTGTCGCGCAGGGTAAAGAGGCTGAGGTCAAGCTCGCCCTGTTGATCGAGGTGGTCGGAGGGAAGGAGGGCTGCAAAGCGGGTGATGCGGGTCAGGTCGGGGCCGTCGATGCCGGTGGCGATGCGCTGTTCCTGGGCAGCCTGCAGGCGCGGCGCCAGGTGGAGCATTGTCTGCAAGCCCCATCCGCCAAAACAGAGTATCGCGGCTCGGCTACGCGTTGCGCCGGGTAGCATAGGTAGTTTTGAGTTTCTGGTTTCTAGTTTTCAGTTGTCTGCTCGTTGGGCGTTGAGCGCATGCATTGACGAGTTACGAGCAAGCAAAAGCGTGTGGCCGGAAACTAAAAGTTGTCCTCCGTGATTTCGGGCAGGTCGACCCATGCGGGATGGAGATGAAACTCCTCGCGGGCGGGGAAATCACGCTCGTTCTCATACTGCGCCCGGAACTCGTCCAGGCGGTCGATCAGCGTCACCGGCAGGCCGTGGACGATCCATACGGCGTCCATGCGGCCGGTGTCGCCGGTGGGAATCCATTTGATGTCCTCCTGGCCAATCATCGCCATCGCCAGGTTCGGGTCGTCATGGCGGGCGGACGGCGTGGCCGCCAGGCGGATGTGCTCCAGATTGCCGTCGTGGAAGCTGAAGCGGTCCGAGTCCCAGCGGATGTAGGGATTGAGGCGGTCGAGCCACTGCTGCACGCGGTTGTTGGGCAAGGGCCGCGACTGCTGTGTCTCCTCCCCATGCTGTACATCGATGATGTGCCGGATGTCTACGCACTGCAGCACGCGGCCCAGCAAACCCCGTTCGTTGGCGATTGCGTTGGTGAGATTGGCGAAAAGCTCTTCGGCGGATACGGGCTGGCCGCTGCTTGAAATGCGGTCGATGGCAGGCCCCAACAGGGTCTCCCAGTCGCTTGGATAGACGACCTGCGCCGCGTTGCGGTAGAAGTGTTGCAGGTAGTCGCGCCCGACCGCGCCGGTTTCCAGTTCATAGTAGGTGTTTGTGCTGGCCGTGCCGTCGGGTATGCGGGGATCGATTCTGTCTGCGGCCCTTCTTGCCGCCTGATTGGCCCGCCCCAGCGCGCTGCCGGCATTGTCAATCTGCGTTCGGAACAGTTCGCGCATCTGCGTGCTGTGAGAGAAGAGCCGCTCGACCAGGACCCGCTCCAGCCTGTCGCGGCGCTGGTTCAGG
>DAOUHX010000172.1:0-3743 GCA_034428395.1 Caldilineaceae bacterium | reverse complement strand
TACGCGGGTGGGCGAGCTGGTCTCGTGGGGCCTTCTGGACCTGGTCTGGGGCGTAATCGGCATTGTCGTGTTTCTGGCTTACATGGCGACGATCAACGTGCAGATGATGGTGATCGTGGCGGCTGTGGCACCGGTGCTGGTTGTGGTGGCGATCCAGTTCAAGAAGCGGATCCTGGTGGAGTACAGAGAGGTGCGGAGGACGAACTCGAAGATCACGGGGGCGTACAACGAAAACATCACGGGCGTGCGGGTGGTGAAGGCGCTGCGCCGCGAGGAGGCGAACCTGTCCGAGTTCAGGGAGCTGACGGGCACGATGTACCGGGCGGGATACCGGGCGGCGATGCTTTCGGCGCTCTTTCTGCCGGCGGTGCAGCTGATCAGTGCGGTGGGCGTGTCGGCAATCGTGATGTATGGGGGGTGGCAGTTCCAGCTGGGCGCGGTGACGATCGGGGGGTTGCAGGCGTTCATCTTTTACATCACGTTCATGCTGATGCCGGTGCAGGAGATGGCGCGGGTCTATGCGGAGATGCAGCAGGCGATCGCTTCCGGGGAGCGGATTTTCAGTCTGATCGACGCGGTGCCGGAGATTGAGGACCGCGAGGGCGCGCAGGCGCCGGAGAGTTTGCGGGGTGACATCGTATTTGAGGACGTCGGGTTCCGCTACGAGGAGGAGAAGCCGGTGCTGGAGGGGTTCGCCCTGCGGGTGAAGCAGGGCGAGAAGATCGCGCTGGTGGGGCCTACGGGCGCGGGGAAGTCGACGATTGTGAACCTGGTGTGCCGCTTCTACGAGCCTACGAGCGGGCGGATTCTGGTCAACGGCAGGGATTACCGGGATTGGACGCTGCATGGCATTCACAGCCGGGTCGGCGTGGTGCTGCAGACGCCGCACCTGTTTTCGGGGACGATCCGGGAGAACGTTCGATACGGGCGGCTGGAGGCGAGCGACGAGGAGGTCGAGAGGGCGGCGCGCATGGCGGGCGCGCACGGGTTTATCGAGGCGCTGGAGGACGGGTACGAGAGCCAGGTCGGGGAGGGGGGCGTCCTGCTGTCGATGGGGCAGACGCAGCTGCTGAGCCTGGCACGGGCGATTCTGGCGGAACCGGACATTTTCATTATGGACGAGGCGACGAGCTCGGTGGACACGCTGACTGAGGCGTTGATCCAGGAGGCGATGGACGCGGTGATGGCGGGGCGGACGAGTTTCATCATTGCGCACCGGCTCTCGACGATTCGGAAGGCGGACCGGATCCTCGTGATCGAGGATGGGCGGATTGTGGAGGAGGGGAGCCATGGGGCGCTGATCGGTCTGCGAGGCAGGTACTTTGGGCTGTACACGAAGCAGTTCCGGGATGAGCGGGAGGGGGAACTGCAGTGGGCGGTGGCTAGTGGCTAGTGGCTAGTGGTCAGTTGCCGGTTGCCGGTTGTCAGTGGGCAGTAACCGGTTGGTGGATGGTGGAAAGTTGGACGCCGGTCCTCGAGGGGGCCGGCGTTTTGAATTGGGGCAGGCAGGGCGGGCGTGGAAGGGGTGGGAACGGGGGAGGCCTGCGAGAGTTCTACGAGTGTCTGTGAGCGTTTACGAGCGTTTGCGGGCTTTTTTTGGAGACTCGGGGCGGTGGGGGGCAGGAGGGAGTGGTTGGCGGGGGCGGATTCCTGGTTTCCGCTCTATGGCCCTCTTTTCTTGGTGGTTGAGATTCCGGGCGCGCTGGAACCGGCGTTAGCGTCCTGGTCGCGTGACAAGAAAAGGGGCTGCGGCTGCGCTGGCGGGCGCGAAGAGACGGCGCCATCGGTTGGAGGGGCGCGGAAGGAGGGCATCCATATACGAAATATTATTTATTTTCCATGTCAGCCGGGTTGGACTTGTGTTTCTGGTTCCGGAGGCGGCAGCGGCAGCTCAGGGAGTGGCCCGCAGACTTCCTCCCAGACCTCCCCCACCTTTGCAACGATGTCTGTGATTCGGTCCAGCTGTTTGTCGATAGCGGCGACAGGGTCACCATCAGCGTCGTCATAGGGCCAGGGGCCCGTTTTTATACCGGGCGGGACCCGTCTGTATGGTTGGCCGGTAAGTGGGTCGGGTGGAAAGGCGAGGCGTTCCAAGTCGTCCTTGGCCTCTTCAAGCGTGATGCCAGCGCCTGCGAGAACGGTGACCAGATTGTCTAGTGATTTCTCATTGTGGTGCTCCGACGTGAGCTTCTCTTCTACTACCTCCAAGAGCAAGGGATTGTAGGAGTTCTGGACAGGGTAGCCGAAGCGGCGGCGACCTTCGAAAGTGAGGGCAGGCCCTATTTCGAGTAAAGAGTCGTCAGTCTGATTAGCGGACGGGCCTTCTATGGAGACGAGACCTTGGTCGATCAGGGAGTCCAGACGGTAGCGTTCGTGCTGGCCAGCAAGTTTGTCGGCGGTTTTGAGGACGTCAAGGTCGCCCTGGAGGCCGTAGACTTCGGCTGCGGCTGCGGCACTTTCTTCGGCGCGGACTTCGTCCATTTCGGTGTCGGCGGCCTGGTACAGCTTGACCAGTGTATTGGCGCCGCGGCAGATGGCGTTGTAGGCGGCGGGGGACATGGTGCCCTCTTTGACCGCGGTCATGCCGGCGCGGACTTCGTTTATGGCGTCGCGCAGGCGTTCGGGGATACGTTTGTCGGCGCGGGCGGCGGTGGACGAGTTTTGGCCGCCGCGCACGCGCCAGGCGCGTGTCTTTTCGGGTGAGGCGTGTGCGATGCAGTAGCCGTCGAGCTGCTTGAGGCCGTTGCCGCGGCAGGGAGTGCCGTCTTTTCTGACGCCTCTGCAGGGTGTTTTCGCCACTTTCGTGTTCTCCTTGTGTCTTGGCCGCAGGCATGCGGCGGAACGGCGGTGGCCGGTGGCCAGTTGGCAGTTGCCAGTGGTCAGTTGCCAGTGGTCAGTACCCAGTGGCCAGTTGGCAGTGGTCAGTCGCCAGTTCTGTATCTTCTTTAACAGGGTAGCAGGGTTTGAAGTCATTTGCACTGGAAATGGGAAAATTCGTTTTCGGAGGATGGTGGGAGGGGCGGGTTAGGGGGACTTACGGAGCGGCGCGAGTTCATTCGAATGACGGGGGCAGCCTCTATGCCAGGGTAGTAGTTCCGGGTCTGGGTTGAAGCTGCGTCGAGTGCAACCCGTTTCTGGGGTGGGAATCGTCTAGCAGGGAATTCATGTCGGCAGTGGATAGTGGATAGTGGACAGTGGATAGTGGATAGAAACTGCAGGTACCGGCCATGCGTTCATTGCTTCCCAAAGTATAGGAATATGTGGCCCAACTCTGGACTAAGCCCGCTGCGTTTTGCTACTTGACCTGTAAGGCGGGGCCGGGTATACTGCGGTTGACGGTGACGTTGGGCGCATGTCCGCACATGAACAATCGAATCGCAATCGGGAGCTCGGATAAACCGGGCTGAGATATCTCCTTGGGCGTCGCGGGACGCACGGTGGAGATGACCGACGGACCTGATCCAGGTAATGCTGGCGTAGGAATTGGTGTGATGCGCATATTTTTGAGGAAGAATCGAACGTCAGCCGCCTGGAAGGGCGGTTTTTTTGTTTCTAGTTTTCAGTTTTTTGTTTTCAGTTGTGTGTTTTGGGCTGTGTGAGGGGATTGTGGGGAGGGCAGGCGCTGGTGTATTCGGGGGAGAAAGGAGAGGAGGAGAAGGATGGGGAACACGGTGATTGTGGACATTGAGGTGCTGCCGGGGACGGGGGAGGATGCGTACGCGGTGGTGGAGCGGGCGATTGGT
>DAOUHX010000171.1:0-3584 GCA_034428395.1 Caldilineaceae bacterium | reverse complement strand
AGATCCATTTTGTCGGCTATGGAATGGCCGGAGACATGCGCGGGCTGCTCCACGAAGACCACTGCATCGACTTTCTCCGCTTCTGTGCCGGAGAACCGCAATGGGTGTTCTGCTATCCCGACGGAACGCCGGAGCAACCGGGGCTGGCGGGCGCAATTCAATTCGAGGGAGGCGTGGCGGCCCGCGTTTCGTTCGGTGGCCGGCGGGACTATGCGACATTTCAGGTCATCCTCGAGTGCAGTCGCGGCCGGGTTGACGCCGTCCTGGGCCCCGATCCGGCCGGTTCGGTCGACCTGCTCCAGAATGACTGCTGGGAGCCTACCCTGCGCGTCTGGCGGGCGAAGGACGGAGGGCTGGCCGGCTATCGCGATGGGGAGCTGCTGAAGACGGTTCGCAACGACCCCTGGGAGTTGGGCCTGCGCGAATTGATCGGCTGCATTGAAGAGGACGGTGAGAGCGTGTCGAGCGGGCTGGATTCACGGAAGACGGTGCAACTTATCCTGGCAGTGCTGGATTCCGCCAAGGAACAGAGGAAAGTGATCGTTGGTCGGGAGGAGTCCTGATGCGGGTACGAGCTGCGGTAGTCGGTGTGGGGCACATGGCACAGAGTCATCTGCCCAACCTGGCCCGATTCGAGGACGTTGACCTGGTGGCGCTGTGCGACGTCAGCGAAGAGCGGCTCCATGCGACCGCCGGGCAATACAACGTACCGAGCGTCTATACCGAGCTCGCACAGATGCTGGATGACGAACGCCTGGACTGTGTATTCGTCATCACGCCGGAGTGGCTGCACGCCGTGCAGAGCATCGAATGTCTGCGTCGAGGCCTGGACGTTTTCTGCGAGAAGCCGCCCTCGCACAATGTGGAAGAGTCCAAGCGTATGGCAAAAGAAGCCGGAATTTCCGGCAAAATGCTCGCGCTTGGCTTCAACCGGCGCTTCAGTGTAGACGCAATTAAAGAGGCATTTTCCGAGCATCCGCCGCAAATGTGCGTCGCCGAGTTCATTCGTCCTGTCGACGAGTACCGTCCGTTGATCAACGGCAGCATTCACGCGCTGGACACTTTGATCTACATCTGTGGAGAGCCGCGATCCGCGGCGGCGGTTGCCACCTACAGCGACCCGGAAAAGCATGAGTGCATCGCTGCCTCGATCGAGTTCGCCAACGGCGCGCTGGCCACGCTGGCGTCGGGCTACGGGACGCAGACCTCGGCTGAACGGCTGAGCGTTTACGGGCACGGCGTGGCTGCCTGGTGGTCCAGAAGCAGCGTGACGGTCCGCCGCGGGGAGACGGAAGAGAGCTTTGAGATTGGCGACAGCGTGCGCCTGGAAGATCGACATTTCATCGACTGCGTAAAGGGGGAGGCCGAGCCGATTTCGACGATAGACGATGCCGTGGTGACGATGGAATGGGCGCATCGCATACTGGCCGCAGCCGGCATACATATATCGGCGGCCCCGCGCACCGGTCGCGGCTACCTGCAATGGTGCCCGTATTGCGGCGCGGACATTGTGGCTTATGAAGAGCAGTGTGTTTCCTGCGGGCGAGAGTTGGGTGCCTGGTCGATTCCCATTGAGGACATGGCGGAGTGATGGCACCAAACGCGGCTCGCGAAGCGCCGCCGCCGAGGACGCCTGCGAGAGCTGACCAGCATCTGATGGGACGGCAACGTACAAAGCAAATGTTTGAGCGGCAGGGGAGGCGCGATTATGACATTCCGTGAGCTGGATCGTGTGGTCGTTCACAAGAATCCCTATGCATATTCCTCATGGCCCGACGTCACGATTCTCAAAGACGGCGACTGGATCATTGCCTTTTCGCAAGCCATGAGCCGGCATCAGGTCACCCATCGGGACCCCACATTTCACAATCTCCTCGTGAGGTCTACCGATCAGGGACGAACATGGAGCCGGTTTCCCCAGGGGTTGCCCGGGTATGATTTCTTTGGGATCGACTGCATCGCGGTCACTGAGTTATCCAACGGAGACTTGCTCGCCCACACAGTGCGAGATGATTTCGTAACGGCTGACGCGGCGGAAAGAGTGGGCAAATATGCCCAATATCAGCGCCGGGAGCCATTCCCTTGGGCTTTTCGCCGCATCGGGAGCTACGTCATTCGTTCTGTCGACGGCGGTTACACCTGGCAGGAGCCGGTCCTGGTGGATGTCTCTCCTTTCTCCACCGGATTCTCCCCGCGAGCGATTGTTGAACTGGGCGACGGCACGCTCTTGCTGCCCCAATCCGAGGAGCACTACGATCCCCCGCAAGCATTTGTCGTCAGGTCGCGTGACGGTGGTAGGAAGTGGGGGGACGTCTCCCTTGTAGCCCGGGACGAGCATGTCGGATTCTGGGAGCCGGCCTATCTAGCGCTGCCCAGCGGCAAGATCATCGCCATGCTCAGGACACATGAAGAGGGAGACTACCACCTCTATCAGTGTGATTCGTATGATGCCGGCTATACCTGGACACAGCCCGTCCGAACACCGATGTGGGGCTATCCTGCGCACATGTTGACGTTGCAAGACGGGCGTGTGCTGTGCGCCTATGGCCGCCGCCGGCCACCATTCGGCATCCGCGCTTGTCTCAGCGGAGACGATGGTCAAAGTTGGGACATCGATGACGAGCTGGTCATCCGCGATGATTTTCCGAACTCCGATCTTGGCTACCCGACGTCCGTTCAACTGGCAGATGGAACTATTTTTACCACGTATTACGGTCAAGACGACGGCGTGACGTGCATTCACGGCAGTTTCTATTCTATCTGAAAAGGAGGATGGAGAGATGAAGACTGAGCGTGCAGCTGCGTTGAGGAGAGCCGGCAGAGGGAAGGTTATCAGCCGGCGGGGATTCCTGCGCGTGTCCGCGGGGACTACCGTTGTGGCAGGCCTGGCCGCATGTGCGCCTGCCGCAGCACCGTCATCGACCGGGGCGCCGGACGAAGCGCCGGCTGCTCCCGAACAGGAGATGCACGATCTGATCTACTGGAACGACCTGACGGGGCCGGACGGTGAAATCCAGCAGGCGCTCGTGGACCGTTACAATGATGGGCCGGGCAAGGAGGCCGGCGTACAGATCACGTTTGAGATCTATCCCGGCGACACTCTGTTCACCAAGAACATGGCCGCGTACGGCGCCGGCAATCCCATCGACATTCTGCGCGCCAGCGCGCCGCAGACGAACCTCATGGTGGGCAAGCAGATGTTGGTGCCCCTGGACGATGTCATGACCGAGGCAGGACTGGACTGGGGTGATTTCTACCCCAGCCCCCTCGAAGCCTTTACCATCGACGGCAGCCGCTACAGCATTCCGCAGGAGGTCAGCAACTACACGATCTTTTTCAACACCGATCAGGCCGAAGCGGCCGGCCTGGATGTGGAGAACTTCCCCTCGGATCGCGACGAATTCATCGATTGGGTGCAGGCCGTTACTCAGCGCGACGGCGATCAGTACGATGTCGTTGGCCTGGTCATTCCCGGCTCGGGCGGCCTTCCGTTTCGATGGTGGTTTCAGCTGGTCTACCAATTCGGCGGCTCGTTGCTGACTGAGGACTACTCGCAAGCCAGCTTCAACAACGACGCAGGCGGC
>DAOUHX010000170.1:0-3609 GCA_034428395.1 Caldilineaceae bacterium | reverse complement strand
TTCACCAGCCGCCTCTTCGTCGAAGGCCTGACCTCCGGCGCAATCAAGACATGAATCTTCCGGATGTCCGCTGAGCAACTCGTTGAACGCAAAAGGCCTATTGACACGCCCCGCTATGATGTGATCGTGGTCGGCTGCGGCGGATGGGGACTGGCCGTCTTGAAAGTGCTTGCCGACTTGGGACTCCGCGTCCTGGGCATCGAACGCAGGGAAATCTGCCACAATCTGCGACACTATATGAAGAGGATGGTGATGCACTCGCGCCTCTCCTACATGGTCCTGGACCCGGACGACGCGATCCTGGCGCAGAA
This sequence comes from Caldilineaceae bacterium, assembly GCA_034428395.1. GTDB lineage: Bacteria > Chloroflexota > Anaerolineae > Caldilineales > Caldilineaceae > Bin5. Next base: position 3,298 of record DAOUHX010000170.1, on the reverse strand, counting down.
GGGAGAGACGCATCACCCCCTGATCGAGGAACTGATCCAGAGTTACAGCGACTTCGCCGTCAAGTTCGATCTCCCCATTAAGACCCATCACGAGCTTGTCGACATCGAAGGATCAAGAGATGATTTTGCCCTGACAGTGCGCGATCCGGAGGACCGCACCGTCAGATTGGCCGCGAATCGGGTCGTGCTCGCGACCGGCTCCTTCGACAACCCCAATCTGGCCGGCATTCCCGGCGAACTGGACGCGGCCGTGCATCACTATTTCCACGAATGGGAACACATCAAGGGCAAGAAGATCCTCTTTATCGGCGGTGGCTTCTCCTCCGCAGACGGTATCATCGCCTTATGCCAGCGCAACACGATTCTGTGGGCCGTACGCAAGTCGAGCGACGAAGTCGATCGGATGCTGACCGACCAGAAGACGATCTGGGGTCAGCCGGATGCGCGCCTCGTCAACACAGAGATATGGACCGAAAGCCAGGTCCTCTCGCTGGAGAACAACACCGCGGTCGTGCAGACGCCCTGCGGCCGTAAATCGTGGCGCTACGATCTCTGCTACATGCTCATCGGCCACCAGCCGAACCAGGAGCTGTGCGCACGGCTGCTCAACGGCAACCTGGCCTTCAATGACGATACCTTCGAGTCCTGCGCGCGGCCCGGCGTCTACCTGGTCGGCGCGCTGGCTAAAAAACATCTGGAGCATATCGGATTGACCGACATTCTCTGCCCCGACAACCAGGGAATCCGTTACATCGAGCGGATCCGCTCGGCCATGCAGCAGGAATTCAACTGCGCAGACCGCTAACCACCGGGGGACAAGATGCACACGAGCAGCGCGCTCCGCTCTACACACTTTCAGTACCGGCGTATCGACGCGAACAAGCACACTCACGTCGGCTTCAACGCTTTCTGCGCTGAATACCACGAGCAGGACCGCGTCGCGGTTGTCTCGCCGCGCCTCGAAGATGGCATCCTGCACACTGGGTACGCCCTGCTGGCCCTGACCACCGCCTTCTTTGACGCGCAGCGGGCACGCGGGGGCGACTTTTTCGTCTATCCGCAGCATTTCGCCATCATCGGCGCCGACCGAAGCGGCGTCGCAACCGGCGCCGGACACCTGGAACTGGCGCTGGACGATGCCGGCGTCGGCAGCGCATGGGGATGGCTCGACGTCTGGCCAAACTCGAACTGGTTCACCGCGCCGGGCACGCCGACCGCCATGCTGCGCAAAATCTTCGATCTCCAGATCAACCGCCTGTTCTGGCCGCAAGACTTTGCGGCGGAGGATGCGCACCGCGCGGAACCGCTGCCCACCTACGCACGCCGGATTCTCGAGAGACGCCTCAAATCGGTCTACTACTACAGGTCTCCCGCGCCGACTGTCGAGATAAGCGCCGCCCAGCCGGCCGAGGAAATCGTCCAGGAGAGTTTCAATCGCCTGCCCGCGGTCGTACAGGACACGCTGCGTCGGAATGCCCATGCGGGACCCGAACCGTACCGGCTGGTGGGCGTAGCCGACTTTTTGCACGATATGGAAAGCTGTTTCGCTGAATAATCTGCTGAATGCGCCGTCCCTCGCCATCTGAGCGCGAGTCGAACGGGCGCAAAGACTGCTGTCGCATCCGGAGGCACACCACATGAGCCGCGAAGAAGAGATCAAGAAAGAATTGTACGAAAACACACTCTCAGGCCGGGCGCCCATCACCGAGAAACTCACGCAGGAGGGCATCGCCCTCGGGATGGAGCCGCTCGACATTCTCTTCGATGCGCTGATTCCCGCCCTCCAGGAGGTCGGTCGTCTGTTCGAGGTCGGCGAATACTTTGTGCCCGAGATGATGATCTCCGCCAAAGCGATGCAGCGCGCCATGGCGATCCTCCAGCCGATTCTGGGCGATACCGGTGTCGAACCCACCGGCAAGGTCCTGATGCTAACCGTCAAGGGCGACGTTCACGATATCGGCAAAAACCTGTGCATCATCATGCTCGAAGGCGCCGGCTTCGATGTGATCGACATGGGCGTAAACGTCAGCCCGGAGAGGATGATCGACGCCGTCAACGAGCACCAGCCGCAGCTGGTCGGCTTCTCCGCATTCCTCACCACCACCATGCCCTTTTTCAAGACCAACATCGAGGCGCTGGAGGCAGCCGGCCTGCGCGACAAGGTCAAGGTCATGGTCGGCGGCGCGCCGATCACCAGGGAGTATGCCATGAGCGTCGGCGCCGACGGCTACGGGCCGGACGCCAGCCAGTCCGTCAGGCTGGCCAAGCAGTTGATGTCCGACATGGGCTATGACATCGACCTCGAAGGCGATGGCGAATCAGAGGGCGGAGAGGCCGCGATGCGCGCCGCCGTCGGCGCGGTTGAAAACCTCATGCGCAAGGCAGACTCTGAGCACACCAGCGGCTAGAGGTAGGTGCAAAACGAACAGGAACTGAAGATGAGCAACCAGCGGAATGAGGTTCGTCCCAGAATTGGTATTTTCGGTATCGGCCTCGGCGAGTATTGGCCGCAATTTGCCGGCCTGAAGGAACAGCTCGAAGGCTACCAGGCCAGCGTGGAGAGCCGCGTCGGCCAGTGGGCCGATGTCGTCAGTGCCGGCCTGATCGATTCGGCGCCGAAAGGCGTTGCCGCCGGCGACCTCTTCCAGCGCGAGCAGGTCGACATGGTCTACTGCTACGTCGGCACCTACGCCACCAGCTCGATGGTCCTCCCTGCCGTCCAGATTCCCAAAGTTCCTGTACTCGTCCTCAATCTCCAGCCTTCCGCCGCGCTCGACTATGCCAACACCGACACCAAAGAGTGGCTTGCCAATTGCTGCGCCTGCTGTGTTCCCGAGCTCAGTTCCGTCTTCCACCGCTGCGACATCGACTTCCATGTCGTCTCCGGCATGCTGGCCGAGGAAGAGGGCTGCGAGGAACCGGCCCGCCGCGCGTGGAAAGAGATCCAAGAGTGGACCGAGGCCGCCGGCGTTCTGCGCACGCTGCGCCGCAGCCGCATGGGCTTTCTCGGCCACACCTACCCCGGCATGCTCGACATGTACAGCGACTTCACCCAGCACCAGGGCCAGCTCGGCACACATATCGAAATCCTCGAAATGTGCGACCTGGCACAGATGGTCAAGCGCGTCGCCCCGGCCGCGCTCAAAGCCAAGGAGGAGGAGGCCCTGGCCATCTTCGACCTCGCCGAAGATTCCCCCTCGGACCCGCTGGCGACGCGGCCCTCCCCCGAGGCGCTCGATTGGGCCTACCGCGTCGCCGTCGGCCTCGACAGCCTGGTCGACGAGTTCGACCTCGACGG
>DAOUHX010000169.1:0-2211 GCA_034428395.1 Caldilineaceae bacterium | reverse complement strand
GAGCCAACCATCCTGAATGCGCTTGGCCAGATCCTCGCCCCCGACGTAGTCGGCGCCGGCCTCTTCGGCCTGGCTGATGCCATCGGCGCCGGCGAAGACGAGGATGCGCACGACGCGGCCGGTGCCGTGTGGCAGGGTTACGACGCCGCGCACTTGCTGGTCAGCGTGGCGGGGGTCGACGCCTGTGCTCAGATGCACTTCCACCGTCTCATCGAACTTCGCGGTTGCGCCCTCCCGCATCAGGTCGACGGCGTCGGCAGGCAAATACTGCTTGTTGCGGTCGACCTTGCTGCGTGCGGCGTTGTAACGATTGCTATGCCTTGGCATTTTTCTCTCCTCGTGGTGCAAACGGGGTCCACGGGGGCGCCCCTCCCAACGATGATTCAATGATTTTTGCGGGCTGCAAATCGGGCAGTTCCCGCTCAGTCAACGACTGTAACTCCCATGCTGCGGGCGGTGCCCCGCACCATCTGCATGGCGCTGTCAATGGGGACACTGCCCAGGTCCTTCAACTTAATCTCGGCGATCTCGCGCACCTGCTGATTGGTGATCGTCCCCACCTTTTCCGTATTGGGTATACCGCTGCCTTTCTCGATACCGGCTGCCCTCTTGATCAGGTCGGCCGCGGGCGGTGTTTTGGTGATAAAGGTGAACGATTGGTCCTGGAAGATCGTGATTTCGACGGGAACGATCTGACCCATCTGACTCTGGGTACGGGCGTTGTACTCTTTGCAGAAACCCATGATATTGACACCGTGCGGGCCGAGCGCGGTGCCTACCGGCGGGGCAGGATTGGCCTTGCCGGCAGGGATCTGCAACTTTACTATCGCCTTGACTTTCTTCGCCATCTCGCCTGCTTCTCCTTATTACGTATCCCGTTCCAATTGGAGGAAGTCCACTTCGACCGGCGTTTCGCGATTGAAGAAACTTACCATCACGCGGGCTTTGCCTTTTTCCGGCTCAAGCGAATCGACCACGCCGGTGAACTCGGCAAAGGGGCCTTCGATAATGCGAACGCGCTCGCCCACATCGAAGCTGACTTTGACGCGCGGCTCGTCCGATTCGATGCGGCTCATGATCTGGTTGACTTCAGCCTGGCTCAAGGGGCTGGGCTTGTTTCCCATGCCGACGAAACTGGTAACGCCTGGCGTATTGCGGACCACGTACCAGCTGTCTTCATCCATGATCATTTCGATGAGAATATAGCCGGGGAAGACGCGGCGCTCAACCTCGCGGCGGATGCCCTCTTTGATCTCGATCTCGGTCTCGGTCGGCACCACGATCTGCAGGATCCGGTCGGTCATGTTCATTGACTCGGCCCGGTGCTCCAGGTTTTTCTTTACCTTGTTCTCCATACCCGAATAGCTGTGCACGACGAACCACTCGGACTTCGGGCCGGTCTCTTCTCCTTCGTCCGCTGTCGACTGTTCATCGTCGAGCAGCTCGGCAACCGGCTCATCCTCCAGCAACTCGGGATCGACGCCTGCATTGATTGTTTCGCCCACAGATTCCTCCTTGCGCGCCGCATTCAGGGGGCCGGCATTCCTCTGCAACGAAACGCGGCGGCGCAGCGATGCCGTCAAAATACCTGCAGAAACAGCGTTACCAGATAGCTAAAAAGTGAGTCCACGGCAAAGAGCACAAGCGCGGCGATTGTGGTAACGATCAGCACAACGATAGTCAAACGGGTGCCCTCTTCCCGAGTCGGCCAGGTCACTTTGCCAATTTCTGCGCGGGTCTCCTTGAAATAACGCACGATGGCGTTGTCGGATCTTGGAACAGATGTTGACCGGCTCACGATTGACTCCGATTATTGCGCGAACACGGAAACAGGCCCGCAGCTTCGCAGCGTCTACCCGCTCATCTTCGCCATTTGAGCGCGAATGACCACCGAGCGGGTGCTGGTGGTCACTTTCTGACAGGCGAGGCAGGACTTGAACCCGCAACCTGCGGTTTTGGAGACCGCCGCTCTGCCAATTGAGCTACTCGCCTACAATGTCCGAAGGGTTCGGGTCCCCGTTCGGACACTTTCGAATTGTCCGGTCCGGCCATCCGCGGCGGCGGGGGCACGGCCCAAAACGGCTATTCGATGATTTCGGTGATGGCGCCGGCAGCGACGGTGCGGCCACCCTCGCGGATGGCGAATCGACCGCCGGTCTCCAACGCCACAGGTGCAATCAACTCGACCTCCATCGTCACGTTGTCGCCAGG
>DAOUHX010000168.1:0-2979 GCA_034428395.1 Caldilineaceae bacterium | reverse complement strand
CGATCTCACGCGGCGCGAATTTCGCGAAGCGCTGGCCGGTGGCAAGTTTCAGACGGCGATCATTCCCACCGGCAGCATCGAGCAGCATCTTGAACACCTGGCGATGGAGCACGATATCCGCATGGCTACGCATGTCGCTGAACAGGTGGCGCGCCAGCTATATCCGCGGGTAATCGTCACGCTGCCGATTCGGGCCGGCATCTCCGAGCATCACATGATGCACCAGGGCACGGTCTCGGCCAAACCGGGCCCGTGGCTCAGCGTCATCTTCGACGCGGTCGAAAGCCTGGTGCGCCACGGCATCAACAATGTCCTGGTTCTGAACGGGCACGGCGGCAACGAGGCGCCGGTCAATGGCATCATCGGCCAGTGGCACCTCTATTTCAGGGCGCAGGCCCCCCAGGCCAATGTGCAGTTCCACTCCTACTGGGACTTGAGCCGGCCGGAAGCCGAGAAGCTGTGCAAGACCGGTGTGCCGGGCCATGCGCAGGAGTACGAGACTGCCATGGCGCTGGCGGTCTGTCCGCACAACGTGCGCCTGGACGCGATGCAGGACCAGGAAGACAGATCGCCGCTGGGCGCGAGCGCGCAGCAGGGCCAGAAGTTGGTGGACGCGGCCGTGAATGCCACACGGCGCTACGTCGAAGAGATGATCGCCGGCCGGCATCGCCCCTTCGAAAGCTGAACTGCAGCGAAACGCGGCCAGCGACCGGCTACTGGCGACCGGCAACTGCCTTCACTCCCCGGCACCGTTCAGTCCGCAGTAGGCGGCCGCCGCGAGCGCATAGACCTGCGCGGCCTGTTCCAACCGCGCAAGCGACACCCACTCGCCGTCCGAGTGGGCCGTTTCGTTGGAGGGGCCGTAGTAGAAGGAGGGCACGCCGCCCAGGTTGACGAACAGGTTGGCGTCGCCGACGATCCGTTTTCCGGCCAGAGAGGCCTCGTCCCCGTGCACGAAGCGGTGGGCCTGCGCGACTGCCTGCACCGCGGGATCATCTCCTGGCGTTTCGAATGGTTCGCGTTCGTGGAACATGCTGACCTCCAGCTCCAGCTGACCGGCCTCGGCGATCGGCGCGGCAAGTTGGCGTAACTCGGCCAGGACCTCCTCCGCGCAGGCGCGCGGCCCCCAGCGCACCGTGCCGGTCAGGCGGCACTGCACCGGCGTGCGGTTGAAATAGTCGCCCGCCTCAACCATGCCCAGATCGATGCGCTCTGTTCCTGCCAGGGGGTGCGACGCGCCCGCGTCCAGCTCCCCCTGGTAGGCGGTGATGCGGCGAATCAGATCGCCGACGAAACGGATCGGGTTCTCCTCGAAAGGCACGTAGGTGGTATGCGTCCCCCCGCGCGGGGATGTCAGCTCGATTGTGAAGACCATCGTGCCCATGCTCATCACCCACAGCTCATTCCAGCCCTCGGCGATCAGGATCCTGTCTCCCCCGATGCGCCCGCTCTTGTAGTCCTCGACCAGGGCCAGGGGGCCGTCCTTTCCGGCCTCCGGCTGCTCGTGGCCGACGATCGCCGACAGCCACAGGTCGCCGTTCAGGGTGATGCCAGATGCTTTCAGCGCCCGCAGGGTGCCGAGCACGGCCGCCATTGCCCCCTTCATGTCGGTCGACCCGCGCCCGTAGAGACGGTCCCCCTCGCGGCGGCAGGGAACGCAGTCGCCGACCGGGATGGTGTCCAGGTGGCCGTTGAGCATCAGGCTGGGGCCGTTTCCGCTGCCTGGCAGACGGGCGTAGAGGTTGTAACGGCCTGCGCTCACCTCGCGCCGGTCAACCGCGAAACCGAGTTCGTCCAGTTGCGCCGCGTAGAAGCGGCAGACCTCGGCCTCCTGCAAGGTGACGCTGGGGATCTCCACCAGCGCCTGCGCCATTTGGGCGATCCACTCGCCGTCGACCGCCGCTTTGAGCGCCGTCCACCGTTCCTGTATCCGTTCCATCTGTATCCCCGGTCTCCTGTTCTGCATCCATGTGCGGATTCGGCCATCTTAGCACGGTCCGAATGACATGCAAACGGGACAGAGCGGGTCGAACGACCCAAAACGCGGCCGGCGTGGTCTGCCGCGCGCGGTCACGGTCGGCGGGTCAGGAGTCCTCCCCGCTGTCCCGGCAAGTTGCCGCCGCCGCGTCCTCCCACGCTGCAGGACCGGCGGTCGGGTGCCTGCTATACGTGACGCTGAGAGAGACCGCAGGCGCGGCCGCGGCCTTGCGCGATGGTGTGCGCAGCCTTGAATTGGCTGTCAGCAAGCTTGGGGCGCGGTTAGCTATCTCTGCTTTTGCGGGGAAGGCGTTCAGCGGCCGGGGTGGGAAGCGCTGAGGTTTGCGATTCCGATCTTCAGCATGGAGCGATTTTCAGACTAGGATTTTTTGCACTGTTTTGCTTCCGGGTTGTGGTGCCGGGGCCTTGCGCCGGCCCGGTCAGCGCAGCCATTCGTCCCTGTGCGCGGCCACGAATTCGTCGTCGGTCAGGTGGGGGTAGGCGCGGCTGACGCGGTCGAGCTCCTCGCGCTGGCCGGGTGAGAGGCTTTCGCGCGGGTTGAAGCACCAGATGCCATCCAGGAGGCCCTGGCGCCGCAGCACCTCGTGGACGCCGGAGATGCAGCCGTGGAAGCTGTTGGCGCTATCGAACACCGCCGCGTTGGCGTCGGTCATCTGGGCGTTGTAGGAGAGCCAGTGCCGGTAGTCGAGCGTGCCGGCGGCCGCCTGTTCGCGGATGGCGCGCAGCATCGAGGAAGCTTCTCGCGTCCACACCGCCCACTGGCCGAGCAGCCCGCCGACGATGCGCAGAGGCGGCGCTTCCCTCTCTTGCCCACCAAAGCTGAACCCTGTAACCAGGTCGGCGACGATGTTGTCGTCGTTGCCCGTGTAGAGCGCGATCTCTCCGCTCCGGCATGACTCGGCCAGCGCGCGCACCACGTCGAGCGTCTTGTAGCGGTCGAAGGGCGCGATCTTGATCGCCACCACGTTCTCGATCTCGACG
>DAOUHX010000167.1:0-2829 GCA_034428395.1 Caldilineaceae bacterium | reverse complement strand
CCCACGGATGCGCTCCTGAAGGGCAAAAAGATCCTGATCGTCGACAATATCTGGGACCGGGGCCGCACCATCGTCACGGTCAAGAGCCGGGTGCAGGGCAGCGGCGGCATACCCGAAACCGCGGTCCTCCACTGGAAGCAGCGCCAGAGCCTCTTCGAAAACGAGAAGCCAGACTACTACGCCGAGCTGACCGACGACTGGATAAACTACCCCTGGCAGCGAATCGACGACTCGGACGATCTCGTCAGGGTCCGCCCGCCCGCGCCGGAGCTGTCCTGATGTCGGAGCTGATCCGCCGCCTGCGGGCCGCCCATCCCGACGCCCACTGCGCGCTCGACCACGAGAACCCATTTCAGCTACTGGTGGCGACGATCCTCTCGGCCCAATGCACCGACGAGCGCGTCAACCAGGTGACGCCGGCCCTGTTCGCGCGTTTCCCGACGCCGGAGGCGATGGCCGCGGCCGACCGCGCCGAGCTGGAGGAGCTGATCCGCACGACCGGTTTCTTTCGCAACAAGGCCAAAAGCCTCCAGGGCGCTAGCGCGCTGATCTGCCAGAATTTCGGCGGCGAGGTGCCGCAGGAGATGGATGAGCTGACCAGCCTGCCGGGCGTGGCGCGCAAGACCGCCAACGTCGTGCGCGGCGTCTGTTTCGGCCTGGCCGACGGCATCGTCGTCGATACCCACGTCAAGCGGCTTTCGCAGCGCCTGGGCCTCACGCAGCAGAAGACCCCGGAAAAGATCGAGAAGGAGCTGATGGCGCTCATCCCCGTCGAGGACTGGATCGACATCGCCCATCTGCTGATCTTCCACGGACGGCGCGTCTGCAACGCACGCAAACCGGACTGCGCCAACTGCGCGCTGGCAGACCTCTGCCCGTCGGCTGAGGAGTTTTGAGTTTCCAGCTTTTCGTTTCCAGTGGTAGGTGAAGAGTGGTGGTTGAGGCCATGTCGGGGCAGGGCGGCGGGCAACGAGATCGACTGGCAAGGAGACCGAATTGACCGAGGTCCTCTCACAAACAACGCCTCGAGTCGAGCGGCTGCGCGTTGAAAACTATCGGGCGCTCAGGCGCGTGGAGTTGCGGGAGATCACGCCACTGACGGTCCTGCTCGGACCCAATGGCAGCGGCAAGACCACATTGTTCGATGTATTCAGCTTTCTGTCGGAGTCATTCGAGCAGGGGTTGCACGCGGCGTGGGACCGTAGAGGGCGGGCGAGGGAGCTACGAACCCGGGGAGCCGCAGGACCCATCGTTTTTGAACTGAAATATCGGGAACGTCCGGAGCAGCCGCTGATCACCTACCACCTAGCCATAGATGAAGGCGACCGCGGCCCCATCGTTGCGGAGGAATGGTTGCAGTGGCGGTGCGGTTCGCATGGCAAACAGTTCCGGTTCCTGAACTATCAGAATGGTGAGGGACAGGCGGTCAGTGGCGAGATGCCGGACGAGCAGGACAGCCGGATCGATATCCCTTTGCGTACGCCGGACCTGCTGGCGGTAAACACATTGGGGCAGTTCGCGGATCATCCCAGGGTGGCTGCGCTGCGCGAGTTCATCACCAATTGGCATGTCTCGTACCTTTCCATCGACGACACGCGCATACAACCGGAGGCCGGGCCCCAGGAAAGACTCTCGCGCACGGGCGACACTCTGGCCAATGTAATTCAATATCTGAAGGAACAGCACCCGCAGCGGCTGGAGGAGATTTTCGCTCAGCTACGTGCACGCGTGCCCAGGCTGGAGCGGGTAGAGGAGGAATCGATGCCGGATGGCCGCCTGCTACTGCTCATTAAAGACGCGCCCTTCGAACAGCCGATCCTCTCCTGTTTCGCCTCCGACGGAACCCTGAAAATGCTGGCCTATCTCGTCCTCCTCAACGACCCCCACCCGCCGCGCCTTATCGGAATCGAGGAGCCGGAAAACTACCTCCATCCGCGTCTTTTGCCTGGTCTCTGCGAGGCGTTTCGGACGGCCAGCGAACGCGCACAACTGTTGATCACCACGCACTCTCCGGACTTTCTCAATGGGGTGCGACAAGAGGAGGTACGCGTGCTTCATCGCGACGATGAAGGGTATACACAGGCGACCCGCTGCTCCGATATTCAGCGAATATCTGCGTTCATGGAGGCCGGCGCTTCGTTGGGACATCTCTGGCTGGAGGGACAGTTCGGCATGGGTGACCCGCTGGTGAACTGGGGCGCACCCACATACTGAGGGATCCACGTGTGACTGTATCAGCAATCGATTTTATCGTCGAAGAGCCGTCAATGGAGGCATTTCTGCAGGCGGTTCTACCGAAGTTACTGGGCTATGCGCAGTTCACCATTCACCCCTTTCAGAATAAAGACCAACTCCTGGAACGCCTGCCCTCTCGCCTGAAAGGGTATGCCCATTGGATACCCGCCGACCATAGGATCGTCGTCCTCGTGGACCATGACGGCGAAGAGTGCTTGAGACTCAAAGCGCGACTCGAACAGATGGCAGTAGCCGCCGGCTTGGCCACCCGCACCCAGCCGAGAGACGGCCAGTTTACTGTCATAAATCGCATCGTTGTTGAAGAACTGGAGGCCTGGTATTTCGGCGATTGGCAGGCGGTGCAGCGCGCCTACCCAAAGGTCAGGTCGACCGTTCCAGAGCAACCACGATATCGAAGTCCCGACGTGATTGAGGGAGGAACCTGGGAGCATTTCGAAAGGATCTTGCGACGGGCCGGCTACTTCAGAAACGGTCTACGCAAAATAGAGGCGGCGCAAACCATAGGTCCGCTCATTGACCTGGACCGCAATCGTTCCCATAGCTTTTGCTGTTTCCGGGATGCGCTCAGGGACT
>DAOUHX010000166.1:0-5406 GCA_034428395.1 Caldilineaceae bacterium | reverse complement strand
ATGCGGACTTCCGGGAGACGCTGACGCGGGCCTGGCAGGGCGTTGCGGCGCGTATCGACGACCGCGGCGGGCTGGTCGACGTCTGCACCGGCACCGGTGTGCAGGAGAATCTGCGCGGCTACCTGGACCGGCCGGCCATTTTCGGTCTTGACGAGCGCGGCGGCGCCTTGTCCCTCTGGTTCGTCACCGAAATGGAAAGCTATCTGCGAGACTGTTGACACCGTTGTCAGAACCCCCACTGGCAACCGACCACCGACCACCGGCCACTGACCACTGACTACCAGCCACCGACCTCTGACCCTTAACCACTGCCGCAAGGAGGACGATATGGCTCATGAGAATCTGGACCTGATGGCCCATTTGCTGCGCCGGGCCGGCTTTGGCGCAGGCAGAGAGGAGTTGGAAGCCTACGCCGAACAGGGTTACGATCAAGTCGTCGATGATCTAGTCGATCTGGAGCGCTGCCCACCCACCGACGAGGACATCTTGCAGCGCTACTTCGTCGGGGGACCGCAATCCTACGTGGGCATCTGGATCTACCGCATGATCAACAGCAAACGCCCGCTGGAAGAGAAGATGGCGCTCTTCTGGCATCATGTCTTTGCGACCGGGTATGCCAAGGGTCAGCATGCCCTGGCGATGAACGACCAGATCACTTTGTTCCGCCGCGTCGGCATGAGCAGCATGCGCCAGATACTGCTCGAACTCTCCATGAACCCGGCCATGATTTACTGGCTGGACAACAACGAGAACCGCAAAGGCGAACCCAACGAGAACTATGGACGAGAGCTGCTCGAGCTCTTCTCGATGGGCGTGGGCAACTACTCCGAGGAGGACGTCAAGAACTGCGCACGCGCCTTCACCGGCTGGACCTTCGAACAGCCGGCGCCTCTCTACCCCCACGGCTTCTATTCCCCCAAGTTCCTCTTCCGCCAAGATCACCACGATGGCGGCGAGAAGGCCTTCCTCGGCCGCACCGGCAACTTCAACGGCGGCGACATCATCGACATCATCGTCGAGCAGCCGGCCACGGCCCGTTTCATCTCCCGCCATCTCTACAACTTCTTCGTGGCCGACGAGCCGCAGGTCTCCTCCTGGAATGTGACGCCGCCCCAGGACCCGGAAGCGATTGAACTCCTGTCGAACGCCTATATGGAATCGAAAGGAGAGATGCGCCACATCCTGCGCACGCTCTTCAAGAGCGGCTTCTTCAAGGAGGCCCGCTTCAAAAAGGTCAAAAGCCCGACCGAACTGATCACCGGTGTTCTCAAGCTCGTCGGAACCTGTCGCACACCGGTACCGGGCATGGCCAAGTATGCCGATGCCGCCGAACTGATGGGCCAGGAGCTGTTCAACCCGCCCACCGTCGAGGGTTGGCACACCGGGCAGGAATGGATCGACGGCGGCATCCTGACCGAACGGATCAACTTCGCCGTCAACGAGGTCGGCGACGCCTGCAAGCCGGGCATCCAATCGGTTATCCAACGGCTGCAGGCCGAGGGCGACAGCCTCAGCCCCGAGCAGTTCGTCGACAGTTGCCTGGAGCTAGCCGGCCCGTTGACCGTGGAGGAGAGCACCCGCGCCAACCTGGTGCGCTTTGCCCGCAGCGGCGGAGACCTTGTCTTCGGCTCGAACGGCAGCGCCAACGGAGAGACCGACGAGAACACGGAACGAATCGTACTTTTGCTTCAGCTGATCGTCGCCGCGCCCGAGTATCAGTTCGCCTGAGAGCGCCTGCCGCCGATTCGCCGGCGGCCGCCAGTTGAGAAAGGAAGGACAACAATGGCTGACAGCCAGAAAGAACCTGTCCTCGTAGTTGTGCAGCTCAGCGGCGGCAACGACTTCATGAACACCGTCGTCCCCTATACCGCCGGCGTCTACTACGACTCCAGGCCCGTGATCGGCCTCAAGGAGGATGAAGTCCTGCCCATCCACGATACCCTGGCCTGGAACCCGCACAGCGCCGCCTTACAGGAGATGTATGAGCAGGGCGACGTCGCGGTCGTCCAGGGCATCGGTTATCCCAACTCGAACCGCTCCCATTTCCGCGCCATGGACATCTGGCACACCTGCGAACCGATCGAGATCGGCACCGAAGGCTGGGTCGGGCGCATGATCCGGGAGCTGGACCCGCGCGGCCACAATGTGCTGACCGGCGTCAGCGTCGGCAAGGGGCTTCCCAGGGCCATGGCCGTGCCCGGCGTCCCCGTCACCTCCTTCGAAAACCTCGACACCAACGGCCTGCTCAGCGGCATCGAAGATACGCAGCAGCGTTCGCAAGCGCTCGAAATCTTCAAGGGCATGTACAAGCCGCGAGTCGGCGCCGGCATCGTCATGGACTACCTCTCCCAGACCGCCTTTGACGTCATCCGCGGCTCGGATGAGCTGAAAAAGGCCAGGACCGGCTACACGTCGACCGTCGAGTACGCCGACAACGCCATTGCCCGCAGCCTGCGCGACGTCGCCCGCGTCCATCTGACCGGCCTGGGCACACGCGTCTTCTACACCCAGCACGGCGGCTACGACAACCATGCCAACGAGGTGCCCGACCATCCCAAGCTGCTGCAAGACCTGAGCGGCGCCATCTCCTCCTTCTTCCACGACCTGCGCGCCCACAACGCCTCCTCCGAGGTCACCATGCTCGTCTTCACCGAGTTCGGGCGGCGCATACGCGACAATGCCAGCGGCACCGACCACGGCTCCGGCGGCGGCGCCTTCATCATCGGCGACCGCGTCAAGGGCGGGCTCTACTCCGAGTACCCCTCGCTCGACCCGGCCCGCTGGGTCCACGGCGAGGACCTGGAGCACACCATCGACTTCCGCGGCATCTACGGCACCGTATTGGAGCAGTGGATGGGCATCGATCCCACCGCCATCGTCGGCGGCCATTTCGAACAGATACATCCCTACAGTTCTTAGCTTTCAGTTTGCGGTCCTGAATGGCCGGTTCTCTGGTTTTCAGTTTCCGGTCTTGAGTTGCTGGTCCTTAGGTTTTCAGTCAACCCCTGCGCAGATTGCAGTCACGAAAACTGAAAACCAAGAAAATACCAGGGAGGCGAACAGTGGGCAGACCATACGGGCTTTTGCGGGCAGGATTCCCCTTTTACAGGACGCTCGGCATGAGGCGGCTGACCAACTTTCCCGTCGACCTCGCCATCGGAAAGGAGGATTGCCTCTACATCCTCTGCCGCAACGAGGGCACCGTGCTGATCCGCAAGTACAGCACAGAGGACAGTGACCTGGGCGAAATCGGCAGCTACGGCAGCGAGCCGGGGCAGATGACCTGGCCGGTCACCATCCTGGCCGACGACGAGGAAAATCTGTACCTTTCGGACGAGGCCCTGCACCGCATCACCATCATCGACAGTGAAGGCGAGCTCGTGGACAGCTGGGGAGAAGAGGGCAGCGGCGCCGGGCAGTTGCGGCGGCCGGCCGGCATGGACTTCGACGCGGAGGGCAATCTCTACGTCGTCGATTCGCTCAACCACCGCGTGCAGAAATTCACCCGCCAGGGCAAGTTCCTCGGCCAGTGGGGCGGCTACGGCTGCGGCGAGGGCGAGTTCAACATGCCATGGGGCATCGCCGTGGATGAACTGGGCGATGTCTACGTGGCCGACTGGCGCAACGACCGCGTGCAGAAGTTCAGTGCCGACGGTGCCTTCCTGATGGCCTTTGGCTCGCCCGGCTGTGGCGACGGCCAGTTCAACCGCCCCAGCGGCGTCGACGTCGACCTCCACGGCGACATCTACGTCGTCGACCGCGGCAACAATCGCGTTCAACTCTTCAACCAGGAGGGGCGCTACGTGCAGCAGTTTGCCGGCGACGCCACGCTCTCGACGGTGGCGATCAACTTCATGCTGACCAATGCGTTTCCCAACCGGCAGCGCGATATGGCGAAGCTGGAGGAGCAGAAGCTGTTCCGCAGGCCGCAGTCGGTGGTTGTGAGCGAGGACGGCCTGATGTACGTGCCGGACACCGGCTCCTACCGCGTGCAGGTATACCGAAAGGAGGCGGTGGAGCTGGACGAGACGCAGCTTGTTCCGCCGCTGCGTGCGCCGTCGCTGGCGATCTGAACGACGTCTGGCGGCCGGCGGCCGGTGGTCCGTGCAATCTCTGAACATCGCTCGCTGCCCCCGTTCAGCGCTCGCCGGGCGGCGCGACCACGTTGTAGTACCCCATGTAGTCTTCACCCTTGAGCATGAGAACGTCGATCTCCTCGCGCCGGCCGACGTCGACGAAGGGGACGGTGATGCGCGGGGTGATGCCGAAGCGGCGCGTCTCGGAGCGGTTGGGCGGCGAGGCGTGGAGGGTACTCTCGTTGAAGAAGATGAACTGGCCCGGCCTCAGCTCGATGTCGACCGCCTCGTTTACGTCGAAGCTGGCGGGGTCGACGCCCTTGGCGAAGACCTCGGCGTCGGGGTCGGTCTCGTGGGGGTAGAGGCGTTTGTGGCTGCCGGGCAGAACCTGCATGCAGCCGTTGGCGCGCGTCGTGTCGTCGACCGCGATCCAGGCGGAGAGGATGACGTTGGGCGAGGGTTGGAAGTAGGCGCAGTCCTGGTGCCAGCGCACCTCGGTGTCCCAGTCGTGCTGCTGGCTGCGGGGCCATTTGATCTGGAAGTTGGTGCGCCAGAGGACGAGGTGCGGGCCGAGGATGGCGGCGGCGGGTTCGACGAGGTTGGGGTGGCTGAGCAGCTCGTAGATACAGCGGTTGTCGAGGTGGCGGTTGTGGAAGTAGTCGCGTTCGGCGAGGCCCTGGGCGCGGCCGGGTTCGAGGATCTCGCGGTCGATGGTGGCGCGGACCGCGGCCATCTCCTCCTCGGGGATGAGGGTGAACGGGCCGAGCCAGCCCTGCTTATGGTAGAGGCGGACGTCGTCTTTGCTGAGTTCTGATTGCGAGATGGTCATGGCTGCTCTTTCACTCTGAACCGGGCGAGGGGCGGAAGCGCGCAGGATGCCGCAGTTCGTCGACCGCCGCCTCGAAGCCGTCGTCCTCGTCACCGGGCCAGGCGCCAAATAGGGATTCCACGTCGGTCATGGGCTGCACGTTTTGTGCGCGCGCCAACTGTTCGAGTGTCGTGAGATCCCCAAAAAGCCCTGCCTGCGTTTCGTCCTCGCAGGCGGGTAATTCAGCCTGGGACGTTTGCTGGCTGGCGTCAGAATCTGCTTCTTCACTCTGATCAACGGTCGTTTGTGACATCGTCTCTCACTCCAAAAGGCTGAAATTTCTAATCCTCCCAGCGCTGGGTCCCGGTCCCTCAAGTCAAGGAAGCGTACTCGTACACAGGGGTCTGGACGGTGCGCACGGGGCGGCATTTGCCCCAGACGACTTGCTGCAGGCACTCTACAGTTTCGGGTGCGAAAAAGCGCTCGCCCGTCTCGACGTTTACCCTGGCTGGCACGTTTTCG
>DAOUHX010000165.1:0-4193 GCA_034428395.1 Caldilineaceae bacterium | reverse complement strand
GCGGTGGTTGCGGCCGGAGGCATCCCCGTGATCGCGGAGATCGACGAGACGCTGCTGCTGGACCCGGCCGACGTTGCCGCCAAGATCACGCCGTACACCAGGGCGATCATGCCGGTGCACATGCGCGGCGCGCCCTGCCGTATGGAGGAACTGATGGCCTTGGCGAGCGAACACGGCCTCAAGGTGATCGAGGACGTCGCGCAGGCGAACGGCGGCAGCTATAAGGGGCGGGCGCTGGGCACAATCGGAGACGCCGGCTGCTTCAGTCTCCAATTCAACAAGATTATCACCTCCGGCGAGGGCGGCATGGTGGTCACCGACAGCGAGGAGGTGTGGAAGCGCACCAACATGTACCACGACGTGATCGCTCCGCTGCGGGCGGAGTACGATGAGGACGAGCTTCTGTGCGGTGTCAACTACCGGATGCCCGAGCTGCTGGCCGCGGTCGCGCTGGTGCAGCTTGGAAGGCTGGACGGGCTGATCGACGGCATGCGCCAGCGCAAGCGGATGCTGAAGGCGGGCATCGAGGAAGTGACCGGCCGCAAGGGCGTCAGTTTTCGTGAAATGGCAGACCCTGTCGGCGACACGGGGATCGCTATGGTCTTCTTCATGGACAGCGCGGCGAAGGCAACGTCGGTTTCGGAAGCCCTGCGGGCGGAGAATATAGGCGCGGGAACGCTCTACCGGCCTGAAGGGATTGACTATCATGTATATGCGCACTGGGTGCCTATTATCGAGCAGCGTTCATGGACAGACGCCGGCGGGCCCTGGCGCTGGGCCAAACGGGAGATCGAATACCGGGCCGACATGTGCCCGCGCAGCCTGGACCTGCTGAGCCGCGCCGTGCATATGAACGTCAGCCCTCTCCTGGCCAGCGAGGACGTGGAAGAGACGATTGAGGGACTGAATCGGGTGCTGGAGGCGCTGGCATAAGGCAGCTGACGTTTTATTTGGGAGGAAAACTGCGATGACAACCTATGTGTGTAGCATAGACGACGCCGGCATCGGCGGCAGCGCGATGGTGGAATCGCTGCGGCGGGCGACTGCTTTCTTCAGCTCACGCGGCCTGCCCTCGACCTGGTTCACGGTACCCAAGGGCCGCGGCAAGCCGATGAGCACAGAGTGGAAGGAGGCGTTGATCGCAGCCCGCGACGCCGGGCATGACCTGCAGCTCCACGGCCTGACCCACGGCGACTGTTACGAGTTCGGACCGCCGGCCTGGCCGGCCACCTCGATTCTGCCGACGCTGCAGTCGGACTTCGACGAACGGCGCGAGGAACTGACGCCGCGTTACACGGTCGACAAGCTGCGCGATCGCATCGAAGAGGGGATGGAAATCTTCGCACTTGATCTGGGCGTAGAGCCGACCGTCTTTCGCGCGCCGTGCGGCGCGGTCTCCAAGGCGATGTACTCCGCCTTGCGCGCGGTCGGCATCGGCTTCCATACCTGCATGTTTATTAGCGGCAGCGGCTACGGACATCTGCCGCACAATGGCGGGGCGCTCACCCAGGACTGGGTGGATGATATTCCCTGCCGGCCGTTTCGCTGGTACGAGGGGGTGATCGAGGTCCCGATTCTCAACGAGTACAACTCGCGCGGCTCCGGGGCGCGCAGTGACGAGTTTATCGAGCTGGCGAGGCAAGACCTGGACCGCATCAGCGGGCAGAGTCCCGTCGTTGTGTTGTTGATGCACACGCATGGAATTGCCGACGACTATGAACATACATTTCGTCTGATCGACGCCGTGTCCGAGCATGTCGGGCGGCAGCCGGGCGCGTCGTTCGCCACGATGGGCGAGCTGGCCGCATCCGGGGCGCTGGCCGACGCGGCAACCGTAGACGGGCCGGATATTCTGGCAGTGTAACACCGGATTCTCAGCAAGAGAGCAAGAGCCAATGAACATTATCGTAATCATCTCCGACACTTTTCGCTACGACAATCTGTTCGACCGCGCGGCGGCGATGCCGGTGCGAACGCCCAATCTGGACCGTTTCTCCGAACGCTGCGTGAGCCTGTCGCGGCTGTATACAGGCAGCTTTCCAACGATCCCGCATCGCACCGACTTCACGACCGGCCGCGTTGGCTGGCCCTGGTATCCCTGGCAGGACAGGCGGCTGAGCAGTCAGAATCACCTGCCGCAGATGCTGGGCGAGGCAGGGTACATCAGCCAGCTGCTCGGCGATTGCCCGCACCTCGTGCGCGCCGCCTTTTTCGAGGGATTCAACGGTGCGCACACATTGCCCGGCCAGGAGGGCAACACCTTTTTCCTTGGCATGAACCACCCGATCGAGCCGGCGATGGCGGACGACAAGACGCGCAACAACGACAATCATTTCCTGGGCCGGAATCTGATCGATCTGCATACGTGGACGAACCGCCGTTGGTACCGGGAGATCGACCGCTTCGCGCCGCGCACTGCGGAACTGGCGGTCGAATGGCTGGAGGAGAACTACCGCCACAACCCATTCTTTCTGTGGGTCGACTTTTTCGATCCACACGAGCCGTGGGACCCGCCGGAGTATATGGTGCGCCGCTATGATCCGCACTATGACGGGCCGCCGATGCTGCATCCTAACTACGGCAAGGCGAGCGACTACAGCGAGGCTGAGCTGCGCAACCTGCGGGCGCACTACTGCGCCGAGGCCGAACTGGTCGACCGCTGGGTGGGGCGCATTCTGACCAAGATCGACGACCTGGCGCTGTGGGAAAACTCGATCGTTGTGTTCATGTCCGATCATGGGATGGCCCTGGGGGAGCACAACCGGACGGGCAAGTCGAATATCAGCAAGCAGGATGACCGCTACTGTCCACTCTATCCTGAAATCGCCCACATTCCATTCCTGGTGGCAGCGCCCGGCCTTGAAGGGGGGCGGACGGTCGATGCCCTGCTGCAACCGGCCGACATCGCGCCGACGCTGCTCGACCTCGCCGGCGTCGCGGCCGATCCACCGGAGCCGATGCACGGACGCTCCTTTGCGCCGCTGCTGCGGAACGATGGCAGCGAGGGCCATCGCGATTGTGTAGTGACTGCCAAATACACGCGGT
Source organism: Caldilineaceae bacterium (assembly GCA_034428395.1). Lineage (GTDB taxonomy): Bacteria > Chloroflexota > Anaerolineae > Caldilineales > Caldilineaceae > Bin5. The sequence goes on along the minus strand of DAOUHX010000165.1, from coordinate 1,148 downwards.
TGGAGCGAGGCGTGCTGCCGGCTGAACAGAACATGCCTGCAGTCTACAGCGAGCGCTGGTGCTACGTGCCCGTCGGCCCAGATGGCGTGAGACAGCTGTTCGACCTGTCCAACGATCCGCTGGCGGAAACGGATGTGATCGACGACCATGCCGAAGTTGCCGGCGAACTTCACGACGCTCTGATCGAGGAGCTGCGCAAGCTGGATGCGCCGCAGGAGGCCGTGGAAGTTTGGGCGAAGTGAGTCAGACTGTAGGCCCCACGAAGGCGCAGATTCACATGACGCTTCCTATCTGAGCGCCCGCTCGGGAAGTCGACGCGCAGAGCCTCGGGACCCTCGGGAAATCAGGCATACATCAAATTTTGACAAAAGCATTCCGCGCATATACAATCCCTGCGTTTGCGCGCCTTCGCGTTTGCCGGATGGCCAACAGCACAGCCATCGCTTGCACTACACTTGTGGTCCATTCCCAAGGCAACATACGAGGCGCTCCGACAAATCCAATGGAAATCCGGTCCGGCAGGTTGCCGCAGGGCGAAGCTCCTGGCTGTGCGGCTGCATGGTTGGGCCGTCACGTCGGCTCTGTCGTCGGCGTGCAAGTACCAACACCCTTACATTACCACATGGAGGATTGACTGAATGGACACGCAGAAACAGAGCATGATGTCACGCCGCCGATTCCTGCAGGTAACCGGCCTGGCAACGAGTGCCGCAGTGCTGGCGGCTTGCCCGGCCCCTGCCGCCGCGCCCGCCGCGTCCGGCGGTGATGGCGACGCGATGATGGAGAAGAAGAAGCTGGAAGCCTGGTCGCGCATGACCGACCTGGCCCAGGAGTCGATCAAAGAGATCATCGACATCTACAACGAAAAGAATACGATGAACGTCGAGGTTGAGTTCGTCTACATCGCCCGCACCGCAGGCAGCCAGGCCGATGAAAAGCTGCTGACCGCGGTTGCCGGCGGGACGCCTCCGGCGCTTCACTATGCCGACCGCTTCACCGTGCCGCAGTTCGCCCATGAGGGCTTCTTCACCAACATCAACGAGTTCGCCGAGGCCGCAGGCGTGACCAAGGAGCTCTACTACGATTTCGCCTGGGATGAGACCGTCTACAAGGGCGACATCTACGCGCTCTCGTTCGACACCGACACG
>DAOUHX010000164.1:0-1991 GCA_034428395.1 Caldilineaceae bacterium | reverse complement strand
GGTAAACCGGCCTACAAGCTGCTGGGCGGGAAGTTCCGGCCGGACGTGCCGGTTTACGCGGGCATGGGGGGCGCGGAGCCTGCCGAGGCGGTAGCCCAGGCTGAATCGCTGCTCACAGCCGGCTATCGTACGCTCAAGCTGCACCTGCGGATGCCCAATGCGCCGCTGCTTGCGATCGTGGAAGCGGTGCGCCTTGCCGTGGGGCCGGAGATCGAGCTGTTGGTGGATGTGCACGGGACACGCGACGTGTCGGGCGCGATCGAACTGGGCAAGGGGCTGGAGGCATTGGGCGTGCGCTGGTTGGAGGCGCCCTGCCAGCCGGAGGATAGCCGCGGCCAGGCGGAGGTCGCGCGCGCGCTGTCGCTGCAGGTGGCGACGGGCGAGTGGCTGCGGACGGTGTGGGAGTGGCGGGAGTGGATTGCGGAGCGTGGGTTCGACGTGGCGATGCCGGACGTGGCGCGCACGGGACTCTCGGAGGGCAAGCGTATCGCGGCGCTGTGCGACAGCTTCAACCTGCCGATCGCGCCGCACGTGGGCGGCGGCGGCATATTGTCGGTGGCAGCGACGGTCCATTACTCGCTGGCGATTCCCAACTTTCAGATCATGGAACACAGCCACGACGCGCTCGCGTGGAAGGGAAGCATCGCCCACTCCTATCCGGCGCCGCAGGAGGGGCGTTTTGCCGCGCCGCAGGAGGCGGGCCTGGGTGTCGAGATCGACGAGGCTGCGGTGGCCCGTTTCGCTGTTTGAGGCAGCGGCGGCCCGGAGTCTTGCTGGCAGGCGCTAGCATCGCCTCGCGCAATGATCGGTGGTGAAGTCGTGGCGGTGGCCTAGGCGATCTCTCTGGGAAGTACTCGTTCTTCGATCTCTCTTCCGTTCTTAATCTCGGCGCTTCGCAACTCGTAGGTCTTTTGCAAGTTCAACCAAAGTTGTGGAGTCGTTCCGAGATAACGCGACAGCCGCAACGCCATGTCGGCAGTTAGCCTGCCTTCTCCCTTCAGAACTGTCAGGATTGTATCTGTGGAAATATCAAGCGCATCAGCCAGCGCGTCGGCCGTCATGCCAAGCTCGTCAAGTTCTTCACTCAGTATTTCGCCGGGATGCACCGGTCGCATACCGTTGCTTACATTCATCTCCAGTTTTCCTATGTGTGATAGTCTACGATCTCTACGTCGTAGGGCCCGTCCTGTCCCCAGCGGAAGCAGAGCCTCCACTGGCGATTAATCCGAATGCTGAACTCGCCAGAGCGATTCCCTGAGAGCGACTCCAATCTGTTGCTGGGCAATTGCGCCAAATCCTGAAGAGACTGTGCATTGTCCAATACCGTCAAGCGGCGGACAGCTTGATCTGCGAAGCCCTGAAACTCTCGAACTCGCCGTCCAGCGAAGAACCTTCGAGTCTTCCTATCCTTGAATCCTTGTATCATTATAGCGACTCATGTCAACAGCACACAGCTTATCAAAGTCCTTCACAGACTATGAAGCGTAGAGCCCGCATTCGGTAAGTCTATGGACCAGCAAATCGCCACCCGCTTTCTGAGTCTTATTCTTGACGGCTGTCGTTCCAAACTGGTCTGTTCGGGTGGGAATGGCGTCATGCTCTCCTTTACACGCCCAGCGCCGCGCGCAGGTCCTGCAAATGCATTGTCTCGTGGGCGTGGATGGTCTCGTAGTACTGGGCGACGGTTATCTCGCCGCGCGAGGGGTGGCGGCCGGTCAGCTCCCACTCGTGGTCGTTGAGGCAGTCCATCACCTCCAGCGTTTTGGCGCGGGTCGCGATGGCGCGGCTCATCAATTCATCAGGCGCGACATCGCCCGTCCGCCGGGTTAGGCCGGCGTTCCAGCGTTCCAGGTCGAAGTTGTCCGGTATGGTGGGTTCGCCTTTGCGGATCTTGTGAACGTGGATGCTCATTCCCTGTTCGCTTTCGACGAGATGGGCGAGGACTGAGGAGACGGTCCAGGCGTCGCCCTCGCTGAAGACGGTGGTCTGCC
>DAOUHX010000163.1:0-6276 GCA_034428395.1 Caldilineaceae bacterium | reverse complement strand
CGTGCCAGAGTGCAGATGGGAAAGGTGGTAGCCGTCAATGTAGTTTTCCACGACGATCTTCCAGTTTGCCGCGATCGTGTATTCCGTGCGTCCCTTGTGATACTCAACCAGTGCGTCGATATCGTGCGGGCCCAGGCGGGCCTCCACCCCGCCGAACCAGTCTGAAATTGGGACTGCGTCTTCGTCGGGATGCACCCACAACATGCCGCGCCAGCGTGCGACGGAAGCTCTCTTCAGGCCGAGGGTCGTCATGTCCAGGTCGGGGAACTGGCTTCTTCTGTCGGGCACCGAGCGCAGGCAGCCCTCAAGGTCGTAGGTCCAGTCGTGGTAGGGGCAGGTGATGACCTTCCTTGTCTTGCCAACGGCCCGCAGCAGTTGGGTACCGCGGTGACGGCAGATGTTGTGAAAGGCGCGTAACTTCCGGTCCTCGCCCATCACGATGAAGATGTTGTTCAGCCCGGCCTGGACCGATACGTACTGTCCCGGCTCGGTGATGTCCTCGGCCAGACCGGCAAAGGCCCAGGTGCGCGAAAAGATGCGCTCCTGCTCACAATCGAACCATTCCTGGTCGGTGTAGGCCTCTAGGGGTAGGATGGGCACGGTCTTGCGGTTGTCCATTCGAAAACTTTCCTGATCTTTTGACGTAATCGCAGTGCAGATCGGGTTCACCGATAGTGCCGGGCGATCTTTTTGCACTGTCCCTGATGTGATCCCAATCAGATCTGGGCGTCGCCTGCCCTACTATGCGGTACGCAACCTGCATGGAAGAGATTCATACCTGACCCTCTTCAGCTGCAAGCGCCGCGCCGCACCGCTTCCTTAACTGCGTTCAGAACATCCGCCAGCCTGTCCGCCGCCGTGCCCCCCTGGGCGAATTCCGGTCGCCCGCCCCCACCGCCGTCGTACTGCTTCAGCGTATCCCGTAGCAGATCGCCCGCGTGCAACGTCAGATCGCCTGAACGCGCCAGAATGACCGTGCCTTTCTCTCCCTGGGCACAGCCCAGCAGCGCCACCACGCCCTCCACGGCGACGAGCGCCCGCGCCAGCCGTTGCAAGTCGGCCGGTCGCGCGTCGTCCAAGACCTTCGCCGCCAGACGCAACCCGCCGGCGCTTTCAGCTACCTCCAGCAGTTCGCGCGCCTCGTAACGGGCCAGGGCCTCCTGCAGCGCGTCGGACTCCTTTTCCGCAGCGCGCAACGACTCCTGCTGCTTCGCTACCAGCGCGGGCACATCCTGCACACTGCTGTCCAACAGCACGGCCGTCTCCGCCAGCAGCTCGCGACGTTCCGCCGCATCCACCAGCGCACGCCGTCCGCATACAAAATGCACGCGGCTTCTGCCCCGGTGCCTCTCGCTCCGCAGCAGCGAGATCAGTCCGATTTCGCCCGTCCGCCGTACGTGTGTCCCTCCGCATGCCGACCAGTCGAACTTTTCGATCTCCACAATGCGGACCCTTCCACCCACCTGCGGCGCACGCCGCAACGGCACTGTCCCCAGCTCCGTCTCCGTCACCCAATATGCGCGAACAGGCCGGTCCTGCCAGACAAGCTCGTTCACCTCCGTCTCAGTCGCGGCAAGCTCCTCCTCGGTTAACCGGTCGCCTTCCAGGTCGACTGTGTTCAGCGCCTCCCCGAAATGTACGCTCACCGTCTCCAGCCCCAGCCGGCGGTAAAATACCTGCGACAGCAGGTGCTGCCCTGAATGTTGCTGCATGTGATCGTAGCGGCGAGGCCAATCGACCTTTCCGACAACGCTCGTCGTCTCTTCCGGCAGCGGGCTGGCGAGCACATGCAGCACAGCGCCTTTCGTATCCGCCTGCACGTCGATCACCGCCGCTTCATTCAAATGTCCAATATCATGCGGCTGACCGCCGGATGTGGGATAGAACGCTGTTCTGTTCAGTCGGATGGCAGGCCGGTCCTGGAGATTACGTCGTTCGACTACTTGCGCGGTAAATCCTGTGCGGTACGCGTCCTCGTAATAGAGTCGTTCGGTCATGCGATCAATGCTCAAGACGACAGGCATAGTCCGTCGCCGGCCTTTACCCTGTCACTACTTACCGGTGTCGCGTTACCCGCTTCGATCTGAATCTGCTGCGCGTCCCCGCGGAATTCCGGCGAAAAATGTGTCCAGTCGGTCGTTGTCACGATGCCCTGGCGCACTTCCGACAGCGCGCCCAGCAAGGCGGCCCGCCGCTGCGCGTCCAGCTCGCTCATCACGTCGTCCAGCAGCAGGACCGGCCTTTCGCCGGTTGCCGCGGCCATTGCGCGCAGCTCTGCCAGCTTCAGCGCCAGTGCACCGGTACGCTGCTGCCCGCGGCTGCCGTACGTCCGCAGATTCCAGCCGTTGACCAGAAAAATCAGCTCGTCACGGTGCGGGCCGTAAAGCGAGTTTCCGCTGTTCAGCTCCACCTTGCGGCGGTCTTCCAACCGTTCGCGGAACCGATCGCCGATCATCGCCGCGTCAGGCTCCGTTCGCGCCAGATCTTCAGCCCGTACCTCCTCGCCATCCCGCAGCCGCAGATAGTCGCTGTCCGCGTAAAGGCCCGTATTGAAGCTGGGCAGGTAGAGCAGATCCAGCGTCTCCTGCTGCTGCGTCAGCTCTGCATGCACCCCGCGGGCGATGGGCGCCAGGTCGGCCAGATAACCGTGGCGGCGGCAGAGCACCTGCGTCCCGTGCTCGACTAGCTGTTCATCCCAGAAACTGAGCTGCGCCGCCACCGACCGACCGTCGGCCTGCCCTTGTTCCTGAAGCTGCCTGAGTAGGCTGTTGCGCTGCGTGACGACCTTCTGGTAGCGGGAAAGAGCTTGGCAGTAGCCGCGGTCGATCTGACACAGCGCGACGTCGATGTAACGCCGGCGTTCGCTGGGGCTGCCTGATATGAGCGTGAGGTCCTCCGGCAGAAAGAGCACCGCACGCAAATGCCCGATCAGGTCCATGCTGCGCCGCGGCGCGCCGTTTACGCGCGCTTGTTTCGTGTAGTTCAACCCATCGGTCCGCCGCGTGAACAGTATCTCCAGCCTCGTTGCCTGTTCCGCCCGCATCACTTCGCCGCGAATGCGTCCGAAAGGGATCGGCTCATCCGCAGCGGCCCTGTTTACGACCTCCCGCTCCGTCCGGGCATGACGCGACTTGCTCGTCGCCAGATAATAGACGGCCTCAAGCAGATTGGTCTTGCCCTGGCCGTTGCGCCCCTGCACAAGCGTAACCGGCGCGTCGAAAGAGAGGTCCAATGTTCCGTAGTTTCGAAAATGTTCCAACTGGAGGCGGGAAAGGAACATCGGTCCTTGTTCGGTAGAGGTCAACGACCACTACTCGGGCAGATACCAGCCGACAGTCTGACCGGCGCGGCTGAACCACGTCCGAGAAACGCGCTGCACGTCTTCTGCGGTGACAGCTTCCAGGTTGACAAGCCAGGCGTCGAACCAGTCGCTGTCCGCGATCATTTCACTGAAACCCAGCCAGTAGGCCTGATTCGTAACGCTCTCGCTGCTGTAGGCAAACTGGGCCTTCGTCTGTTTGATCGCCTTATCCAGCTCTTCCGCCGCGACCGGTTCCTCCTGCACACGTTGAATCTCAGCCCAGATCGCGTCCTCCACCTGCTCGTGCGTGATCCCCTGCGCAAGTGTGGCATGGAAGCCGAACAGATAGGGATCGATCGTCGGCATGAAGGAAGAGGAGACGCCAACCGCCAACTCCTTATCAACCAGCGCGCGGTAGAGCCGGTTGCTACGATTCGACGAGCTGCCGCCGAACAGCCCCATTCCTTTGGCGCCGCTCAGAATACTGTCCAGCACGGTCAGCGCAAAAAAGTCGGCGTGTTGGGCGGCCGGAGCATGGAATGCCAGGCCGAAATAGGATGTCTGGTCCGCGCCCCGCAGTACGATGCGCCGTTCTGCCCGCTGCTCCGGTTCCTGCATGCGCATCTCCGGCACGGTCGGCCCGGCCGCAAGGGAGCCAAAGTATTGGTCGATGCGCGCCTCCATCCGTTCGCCGTCGAAATCGCCGACCGCCACGGCCACCGCGTTGTTCGGCGCGTAAAATGTGCGGTAATGCTCGTAGAGGTCATCGCGGCCCATCGTCAGCAAATCATGCTTCCAGCCGATGACCGGATGCCTGTAAGGGTGGGTCTGAAATGCCGCAGCCTGCATCTCCGTACTCAGCAGCCAGCGGTAGCTGTTCTCGCTGCCCTCCCGCTCACTGATGATTACCGTGCGTTCCGATTCGGTCTCGTCGGCATCAAAGATCGCATTCGCCATGCGGTCGCTCTCAACGTCCAGCGCCAGTTCGATGCGTTCGGCGGGAAAAGTTTCGAAATAGGTTGTCCAGTCCTGCCAGGTCATGCCGTTGAACGCCCCGCCGGCGCGCGCCACCGCCTTGTCGAAAGCGCCCTGCGGGTACTTTTCGGTCCCCTTGAACAGCATGTGCTCGACCCAATGGCTGATGCCGGTTGTGCCGGGCATTTCGTTGCGGCTGCCAACCCGATAGAAAATCCAGAAACTTGCGACCGGCGCCATGTGGCTCTCTTTGAGTATGAGTTGCATGCCGTTGTCGAGACATCTCTTGTTCACGCTGCCGCCGTTCGGCGTGCCTACTTTGCTTTCAGCTTCCATCAGCTCCGGCTCCCGTTGCAGTAAGTTATGTGATGATAACGATCGGCGGGCGGACTGTCACTTTGCCGCGACTGCTTCGCTCTGCACTGCCTGGTTCGCCTGTTCCTGCGCCTTTGTGAAATCGTTCCAGCGTAGTTGCTCGCGCCAGAAGTAGTACGCGCCCAACACAGTCACCGGTGCCCACAGCGCTGCATGCAGAGTAAGCGTATAGCCGGCCGCCATCTGGGCATCGACCCCTAAGGAGACGAGCGTTTCGATTGCAGGCGTGTCGAATGTGCCGATGTAACCGGGCGCAGAAGGCAGCATCGTCACCAGGTTGACGATGCCATTCGTCAGCATCAACCCCAAAAAACTGACGCTGAACGAAAAGGCCTGCATCACAAACCAGAATTTGACCGTCTCCAGCAGCCAGACAACGATGCTTGTAGCAAAGATCATGAGCATATCACGGCCGCTGCGCAGGCTGCCCAGCCCCTCCATAAACCGCTTGTATAGTTCATCGGTCCGGGCGCGAATCTTAGCCGGCAACAGATGCGCCGCAAGCCAGCCATAGAGGATCTCGAACCGTCGCGGACGGACTGTGATCCAGATGAAACCGGCGGTCATGATCAAGAGCAGAATGGTGGCGAAGAAGACAAACTGACGTAAGGCTGACGGAATCGGCGCAAACCGTAGCGCCAAAAAGACGAAAAGCAGCAGCGCCAGTCCGTCGAAGATGCGTTCGACAACCACGGTAGCCAGACTGGAACTGATGGAGATCTCCTCCCGTTGCCACAGGACGTAGGCGCGTATCACCTCTCCGGCGCGAAATGGGTAAATGTTGTTGCCGAAATAACCGATGCAGACAACTGGAAAAAGCTTGAAAAGATCGACCTTCTTCAGATGACGCAGCATATAATGCCAGCGCCAGGTACGCGCCCACAACCCCACCATGTAGACGGCCACGCCGGGAACGATCCACCAATAATTGGCCTGCCCCATCGTTCGCCAGACGTCCGACAGATGGAGACCGGGAATTACCAAATAGAGAAAGAAAAGGCTGACCAGGATTCCAATCAGCAGTTGCGCTGTGCGTCTCATCCATCCCTCTTGTCGCATTCCCTCCAGCCTGACAATCGGAATCAACGACCGCGGACATGCGGAAACGCCTCGGCCATCCTTCAATTATTCCACATGTTTCAGAAGCACTGAAACCGGTGGGCATACAACAGCCCTGCCAACTCTCCCAATGCGGTTTCGCAGGTGCATGGCCTGCCCCGCTCAAGGTCGGCCAAAGAAAGTGCCAGGCCAAAAGGCCTGGCACGCATAGCTTAGACTAACTGGAACGTCAACGCCTGGACTACCCGGGAATCGGGAGCATCGCAGGCTGAACTGCCTGACCGAGAATCTCTTCCATCGCCATTACGTGGGCACAGATGCTTCTGCGCTGAAACTCTTCGCAATCACAATCCCAGTCCCCCTGATCGTAGGAGACGCGGTGATCTGAGTGCTCGCCGTGAATCTTCACCTGCAGGCTGTTCACCCACAGACGTTCGTCTCGTTCGGCTGCGTACTGGCGGGCTTTGATGATACGGCTGGCAATTGCGTCCATTCTGCTTTCCTTTCTTTGGAATGGTAAGCACTGATGAAACGAAATGGTACAGCCACTGGTTCCCGGTTGATGC
>DAOUHX010000162.1:0-5804 GCA_034428395.1 Caldilineaceae bacterium | reverse complement strand
ATTTGCCTTGAGTCCTGAAGCCAACCAGATTGCGCCGCCAGAAACGGAGGCCGTCCAATGGAACTGAGCGAATCCCAGATCGCACAGTATGACGAAGAGGGGTACCTGTTTTTTCCCGGCTTGCTCGACGCCGATGAGGCAGCCGTCTTGCAGGGGGCCCTGCCCGAGATCCTCAGTCGCGACGGGCCGGAGATAGTTTCCGAGAAGGAGGATCCTTCAGCCGTACGGCTGGCATTTGGCGCGCACTTCTTTTCTGAGCCGTTCCGCCGTCTGACGCTCCTGCCGCGCCTGTTGAACCCGGTGCGCCAGCTGCTGCGGGAGGATGTCTATCTCCACCAGAGCCGCATGAATCCCAAATATGGCTTCGGCGGCGGCGCGTCGTGGGACTGGCACCAGGACTACCCGCCGTGGCATTCGGTTGACGGCATGCCGGAGCCGCGCTGCATAATGGCGTCGGTGTTCATCGACGACTGCACTCCGGTGACGTCGCCGCTGCTGATCATACCGGGCACGCAGCGCTACGGACTTCTCGATGCCAGCCCTCACAAGGATGCGGAAGGGCGGGGCTACGAGTTGCATCATGTCGATAACGAGACCTTTGAACGGCTCGCGGCAGAAAACGGGATCGAAGCGCTGATCGGGCCGGCCGGGTCGGTCGCCTTCATTCACTGCAACGTGCTGCATGGCTCGGCAAACAATGTCTCCCCGTGGCGGCGGGCGATCATGTATTTGATCTACAACGCGGCCGGCAACGCCTGCACCGGCACTGTGCGCCCCTGGTATCAGAACAATCGGGACTTCACGCCGCTGGAATCTCTCGACGACAGTAGTTTGAGGGAACTAGCCTGATGACCTGCGAAATCAAAGACCCGGCCTTGGCTGGCCGGATTCGCCAGCACCTACGTCTGGAGCAATCGACATGAAGTATTTTAGTGCCGACCAACTGAAGGAGATCGGGGTCCGCATTCTGGATGCGGCCGGCTCGCCCCATGCAGAGTCGGAAACCGTTTGCGAAATACTCGTGCGCGCCAATCTGCTCGGTCACGACTCGCATGGCATCATGCGCGTACCGCAGTACGTCGGCGAGATTCGAAGCGGCGAGATCAGGCCGGGCACGCCGATCGAGATCGAACGCGAGACCGCGGCCGCGGCCGTGATCCAGGCCGAACAGGGCTGGGGCCACGTAATCGCGCGCAAAGCGATGCAGCTCGCCATCGACAAAGCGCGGCAAACTGCCGTCGGAACGGTGGTCGTGCGCGGCAGCCAGCACGTAGGGCGGGTGGGCGAATACCCCACTATGGCAGCGGAGGCGGAGATGGTCGGCATGGCCTTCGTGAACTCCTACGGTCGCACGGGCTCGGTGGCCCCCTGGGGCGGCGCGGAGAGGCGCCTCTCCCCCAATCCGATCGCATTCGCCATGCCGAGCGGCGGAGACTGGCCGGTCATGGTGGACATCACGACGTCGGTATTTCCCGAAGGCAAGATACGGGTGACGCGCTACGCAGGGAAACAGCTGCCTGACGGAGTCATCATCGATTCGGAGGGCAACCCCACGACCGATCCGGCCGCATTCTACGGTCCGCCGGAGGGGGCACTGCTGCCACTGGGCGGGATCGTCGGCCACAAGGGGTTCGCGCTGAGCCTGGTGGCAGAGCTGCTGGCGGGCGCGCTGTCGGGCGCGGGCTGCACCGGTAAGGAGAAGGAGGACAAGGGCAACGGCGTCTTCTTCCAGGCCATCAACATTGCCGCGTTGCTGCCCTACGAAGAGTTCATCCAGACCGTGCAGGAGCAGATCGCGTGGGTCAAATCGGCGCGGCCAAAGCCCGGCGTCGAAGAGGTCCTCTACCCCGGCGAGCCGGAGTACCGTACCGCCCAGCAGCGCGGCGCGGAGGGCATTCCGGTCGAAGAGAGCATCTGGCAGGAGATGCTGGAAACGGCGGACAGCCTGGGCATCACGATTCAGTAGAGCGCGGTCGATGGGCGGCGGCCCCGGCATTCGAGACGGAACGGCGACATTGGGGCGCGCCGTGCTGGACAGCTTGCAGAGTTGAATGCTATGCCCACCGCTTCTCACTCTCAGCGCATTGTCCTATTGCCGGGCTCGCGGCAGAAGCTCATTGCCGGCGCCGACAGACTGGCTGAAAGCATCCGCCCGACTCTCGGTCCGAATGCTCGAACGGTCGTCGTGGAAGCCGTTCGCGACCTCTCACCGGTGGAAATTTTGGATGACGGCGGCACGATCGCGCGGCGGATGGTTTCTCTAGGCGACCGGGATGAGAATATGGGTGCAATGCTGTTGCGGGAGAGCCTGTGGCAGATGCACGAAACGGTTGGTGACGGCGCGGCTACAGCCGCCGTCATCTTTCAAGCCATTGTGCGCGCGAGCCGGCGCCTGCTGGCCGCCGGTTTCCATGCCGCGCATCTGAGGCCCCAACTCGAACGGGCGGCACGGACGGCCGCGTCCGTGCTGCGCGCGCAGACGCTGCCATTGAACGGGCAGGAGGAGATCGCACGTTGCGCGCTGGCTATCTGCCACGATGAGAAGATGGCCGACCTGCTGGGAGAGATCCTCTACATCACTGGAGGCGATGGCTATGTGAACGTGCTGGAATCCCGGCGCCGCGGTCTGGAGCGGGAGTACTTTGACGGCTCCTATTGGACGGGTTCCTGGATATCGGCAACCATGATCACCGACATCGCCAAGCGGGAGGCGATCCACGACGATCCCGCCATCTTTATCAGTGACCTGGACCTTAGAGAGGCAGATGAGATCCTGCCGCTAATGGAAGCGACACTGGCAGCCGGCAGAAAGAGTCTGTTCATGCTGGTCGAGCAGGTCAGCGGAGCGGCGCTGGCCGCGCTCCTGTCCAACCACCAGTCCGGCGTGCTGCCCTGCCTTGCTGTTTCTGCCGGGGCAATTTACAGCGAATTGCCCTATTTGCACGAAGACCTGGCGCATCTAACCGGCGCGCGCCCTTTTTTGAAGGCTGCAGGGGAAAGCCCCACTGCCGTGACCGCTGCCGATTTGGGGCACGCGCGCCGTGCCTGGGCGACGCGAAGCGACTTCGGCGTCGTCGCGGGCAGCGGCGACCCCCATGTATTGCGCCGACATATACGCACGCTGCGCAATAGACTGCGCGCCGCCGAGACGGAAGAAGACGCCAACCTTTTGCGCAAGCGTTTGGCCAAACTTCTCGGAGGCGCGGCGACGCTCCATGTGGGCGCGGCCACAGATGCCGAAAAAGAGAACCGTTTAGGGATGGCCAAGCGGACGGTCAGGGCGTTGCATGCCGCAATGCGCGATGGCGTTGTGCCGGGCGGCGGCAGTGGATTGGCGCGTTGTGCCCATCGTTTGCGGGGCGCTTGCCAGCGGGCTGACGAGACCTTGGGCACCGCGGTGATGGCAGATGCCCTCGAAGAACCCCTGCGCGTCATCGCCGCCAATGCCGGACTTGAGCCTGCGCCTATTCTCGGCAAGGTCCTGACGGCGCCCGAGGGCAGTGGATTCGACGCCCGTGCGGCCGCCATCGTCGATATGCGGCAGGCGGGCATCGTCGATCCGGTTGCCGTGCTGGAGGCCGCCATCATGAACGCCGCGCACGCCGCTTCTTTGCTCCTGACAACCGAAGTCCTTGTGCATCCTCCCGGCTTGGAGAAAGATGTATGGTCCAGGAAAAGACCGCGCTTGCCTGGGAACGCACCGCAGGTTGCCACCTGAACCGGACCGGTGCGGATCTTGGAACTGACCAACCGGGAGAAGGCGAAAGCAGTGGCTTGTCGGTGAGTTCGTTTGCCTTCGCGGCCGCGGCGGCACACGGTTCGTCGGAATCACTGGCCCTGGCGGCGGCGGATTCAGGCCTCTTTTACTCGCGCGACAGTTGCCGCAGCTGGCAACGCGCGCCCGGTCCCATCGGCGCGCTGCCGATGCTGGCTGTCTGTCTTGCACCCTTCTCCAGCGCCGGGCCAAGGGCTTTGTTGGGCACGACCGGCGGTATCGCCTACTCCCACGATCTCAGCGAGTGGAGGCTGGCGCGGCTGCCGCAGGACGGCATTGACTCGGTCTCCATGGTTGCTTCGCCCAACTTCGCCGAGGACGGAACACTGTTCGCCGGTACACTTGACTTTGGCATCCTCCATTCGCTCGATCGCGGCAGCAGCTGGCAGGCGCGGCATTTCGGCCTGCTGGACATGCGGGTCTTCACGACCGCGATTTCACCGCTCTTTGCCCAGGACCAGACGGTCCTTGCAGGCACGCCGACCGGCATCTTTTTCAGCCCCAACGGAGGACTGGCCTGGCGCGAGGCGGCTGTCCCCGATGAGGACGATGCTGTTCTCAGCATCGCGTTTTCACCAGACTATCAGGTTGGCGGCCTGATCGCGGCCGGAACTGAGGCCGGGCTGCTGTTGAAGTCGCTGGATGGCGGACACACATGGCAATATATGGAAACACCTTGCGCGGGAAAGTCGATTAACGCGCTTACATTTCTGCCGCAAGGGGACTCTGTCCCATTGATGCTCCTCGGCGCTGCAGACCGCATCTACGTTTCAACCGGCAGCGGCTCTCGCTGGCACGCCTGGGACGCTGGTCAGACGGTGTTGACGCTGGCTTCGTATGCGGACGGCGCGCAGCGACCATTCGTACTGGCCGGACTGAAGCAGAATGGAATCTTGCGGGGTCAGCCTGAGGGCGCCAGCCGACCCCAACAGGCGCCGAAAAACAATCGAAAAGACTGAAGGGGGAAGCATGACGGCGCAGATGATCGACGTAGGCAAACAGATTCGTTACAACCGCATCGTCAGCCCGGAAACCGGCAAGACTGTGATCGTCCCGCTGGATCATGGCATCATACTTGGGCCTGTCGCCGGCATCGAAGACCCCTCGGAAACTGTGCGCAAGGTCGTCGCCGGAGGAGCGAGCGCGGTCATTTTCAATACGGGTCTGGCGCCCAGCATCTACAGCGCATACATGAATCGTTGCGGCGCGATCTGCAACCTCATCAACAGCATCACCGCTGCCAGCGAGCTTACGTTAATCAGCAGTGTCGAGAACGCCATCCGCAGTGGGGCCGACGCCGTTTCCGTACAGGTCCTGGTCGGTTCACCGCATGAACGGCATATGCTCAACAATGCCCGCATCGTAGCCGACCAGTGCGCGCGCTGGAGCATGCCCCTCCTGGCGATGATGTACCCGACCGACGAAGTGCTGGCGAAAATGGGAACCGAAGTTGAGCTGCTGGCTGCCCGGGCGGGGGCAGAGCTGGGGGCGGATATCGTCAAGGTCTCCTACACAGGCGACCAGGACTCATTCCAAGCGCTGGTGAACGCGTGTCCCAGGCCGGTCGTGATCGCGGGCGGCCCGAAAAAGGAGACAATACGCGCTGCGCTTGAAATGGTTGAAGACGCCATCGCCTGCGGCGCGGCGGGGGTTGCCCTGGGGCGGAATGTCTGGCAGAATCCCGATCCCGTCAGGATGACCGCCGCCCTGGTCGATATCATTCAACACGGCAAGAAGGTAGCCGAACTACAGCTTCCGGCCGCATGGCAGTAAGGCCCGCCTTGTCGACATGCTGTCAGCATCCTGCGACGAGCAGCCGGGAACCTGTTCCGGACGGCCGCCGCGATCCGTATTCCAATTCCTACTGATCAAAGAAAGGTTCAAACAATGCGAGTCCTCTTCCTTCCTTACGATCCCGAATATCACTACTACTGGTACAACGGCTTTGTCGAAGCGCTGGACGATCGCTTCCCGCTTGAAATGTTCGATCCCGACAAACCGATGGCGCCGCAGTTCGAAGGCATCGGCG
>DAOUHX010000161.1:0-2641 GCA_034428395.1 Caldilineaceae bacterium | reverse complement strand
GGGATTGCGCGAAAGCCCGGTGCATACCGTCCTCGTCGAGGAGTCGCTGATCGGCTGGAAGGAGTATGAGCTGGAGGTGATGCGCGACCGCGCCGACAACTTCGTCGTCGTCTGCTCGATCGAGAACCTAGACCCGATGGGCGTTCATACCGGCGACAGCATCACCGTCGCGCCGGCGCAGACGCTCACCGACAAGGAGTACCAGCGGCTGCGCGACCAGGCGCGGCTGGTGATGCGCGCCGTGGGCGTCGAGACGGGCGGCAGCAATGTCCAGTTCGCGGTTGACCCGGATTCGGGCCGTGTCGTCGTGATCGAGATGAACCCGCGCGTCTCCCGCTCGAGCGCGCTGGCCTCCAAGGCGACCGGTTTTCCCATCGCCAAGCTGGCCGCCAAGCTGGCGGTCGGCTATACGCTGGACGAGTTGAACAATGACATCACGCAGGAGACGGTGGCCGCGTTCGAACCTTCGATCGACTATGTCGTGGTGAAGATCCCGCGCTGGGCCTTCGAGAAGTTCCCCGGCGTCGACCGCGAGCTGGGGCCGCAGATGAAATCGGTCGGCGAGGTGATGGCGATCGGCCGCACCTTCAAGGAGGCGCTGCAGAAGGGCGTGCGCAGTCTCGAGATCGGGCGCGACGGCCTCGGCCCGCTGGCACGCGACACCGACGGACAGCTCAGGGGTTATCCCCCCGGCACGTCGACCGCCGATCTGCTGCACGCGCCCAACCGCGACCGACTCTTCGCCGTCTTCGAGCGACTGCTGCAGGCCGAACGGGAAGGGCGGAGAAAGAGTGTGGAGGCAGGAGAGGAAGCTTCTTCGCATTCTGCCCTCCGCGCGTGCGCCGAGATCTACGACCCCTGGTTTGTGGTGCAGATGCAGGAGATCGCCCGCTTCCAGGTCGACCTCGAGTATGCACAGCAGCTGGATGCGTGGACGCTGCGCCAGGCCAAGCGCATGGGGTTCAGCGACGCGCAGCTCGCCCGCATTCTGAATGAAGCAGAGAATGGACCCCCGCCGACCACAGAGTCCGGCGTCCGCGCGCTGCGCCACCGTCTTGGCGTGCTGCCCACCTATCACCAGGTCGACACCTGCGCAGCCGAGTTCGCGGCCTTCACGCCCTATCTCTACAGCAGCTACGAGAGTGAAGGTGAGGCCCCGCCCACCGCCCGTGACAAGGTGATCATCCTCGGCGGCGGGCCCAACCGCATCGGCCAGGGGATCGAGTTCGACTACTGCTGTTGCCACGCCAGTTTTGCCCTGCAGGAGATGGGCTACGAGACGGTGATGATCAACTGCAACCCGGAGACGGTCAGCACAGATTATGACACCAGCGACCGGCTCTATTTCGAGCCGCTCACGCTCGAAGACGTGCTGCACATCTACCAGCGCGAGGCCGCGGATACGCCCGGCGTCAAGGTCCTGGTCCAGTATGGCGGGCAGACGCCGCTGAACTTGGCGGCCGGTCTGCAGGCCGCGGGCGTGCCCATTCTCGGCACGCAGCCGGAAGCGATCGAGCTGGCCGAGGACAGGGAGCGTTTCAGCGCGCTGCTGGCCGAGCTGGAGATCCCCGCACCGGCGAACGGCATCGCGCAAAGCGCCGAGCAGGCGCTCGCGATTGCCGGCCGCATCGGCTATCCGCTGGTCGTGCGTCCCTCCTATGTGCTGGGCGGGCGGGCGATGGCGATTGTCGACGACGAGGAGAGCCTGCGCCACTACATGGCCTATGCCGTCAACGTGGACACCGAGATGACAACCAGTGGCCAGGAGGTCGCGATCCTGGTCGACCAGTTCCTCGAAGACGCCTACGAGGTCGACGTTGACGCGCTCGCCGACGGTGAGCAGGTCGTCATCGGCGGCATATTGCAGCACATCGAAGAGGCCGGCGTCCACAGCGGCGACAGCGCCTGCGTGCTGCCGCCCTACAAGATCAGCGGCTACCATCTGAGCATCATTCGCGAATACACCGAGAAGCTGGGCCTGGCGCTGGGCGTGCGCGGTCTGATGAACGTGCAGTATGCCATCAAGGACGACATCGTCTACGTGCTGGAGGTGAACCCGCGTGCCAGCCGTACGGTACCCTTTGTCAGCAAGGCGACCGGCGTGCCACTGGCCAAGCTGGCGGCGCGGGTGATGGCCGGAAAGTCACTGGCCGAGGTGGGGCTTATCGACGAGCCGGAGGTGAAGGGCTTTTTCGTTAAGGAGGCGGTGCTGCCGTGGAAGAAGTTCAGCGGCGCGGACACTTTGCTGGGCCCGGAGATGCGCTCCACCGGCGAGGTGATGGGCCATGCCCAGAACTTCGGCCACGCCTTCGCCAAGAGTCAACTGGGCGCGGAGTACCGCCTGCCGGTCGACGGCGGCGTGCTGATCACCGTCAACGACTACGACAAAGGCGCGGCGCTCAAGTTGGCGCGCGATTTCGATCGCCTGGGCTTCTCCCTCTACGCCACGCCGGGCACTGCCGCGCTTATCCAGCGCGTGGGGCTGCCGGTGGACGTCCTCAGCAAGGCCACTGCCGAGGAGCGGGCCAAAGATCCGCTCACGTCCGATGTTTCTTACACGACCCTCGACGCCATGCGCGACGGCAAGATCCACCTGATCATAAACACGCCGCTCGGCCCCGGCAGCCGCAGCGACGGGCAG
>DAOUHX010000160.1:0-25038 GCA_034428395.1 Caldilineaceae bacterium | reverse complement strand
CTCGAACATGAAGCCATCAAAGCCGCCCATTGCGTTGAGATCGTCGATTGCGATTTCGGCGCCGTACTGAATGTCCTTGCCCGGGTCCGGAATTGGCCCTGTCAGGGCAAAGGAGCCGCCGATGCGAATCATCCCGCCGGCGGGAATGACAACCTTGCCGCTCATATCAGCGGGCGCCTCCTCCATCGGTTCGTCGGCCATGGGCGCTTCCGCAGGCGGGGGAGCGGCAACGCAGGCGGCGAGCGCCATGACCGCAACCAGGATCAAACCGAGAACAGTGTACCGTTTGGACATGAAAATCTCCTTTGTGTTGGACATGCTCCGCCGGCTGACGTAACGCCAGGCAGGGCCTTCCACCCCGACTACTAAGGAATCTGCAGGCAGTCCCCCCGGTTCCGGTCGGACGTCCGCATTCAACGGGCTTTGGCGCGCACGGTCAGGAGCCGGCGTTCATTGGATCAGGTCGTCCTCGTCAGCCGGTCTCCAGGTCACGCAGGGCTGCGGCGACCTCCACCCAATCGTCAAAATGCGCGATCAACAGGGCCGCTATCTTCTCCAAGAATAGCACACTTAGGCGTCATTCAGATGTCATTTGGCACCATGGTTGTGTCAGAATTATGTCAATTTGCCTGTGAGCGGTAACTACCAGCCATTTCTGTTGGATGTAGCAGAGTTACGAGACATGGGTGCATAGGTTTTGACCGGCCGCCCCCCGTTCCACGGGAAGGCAGGGGGGCGCGTCTCCCTGGAAAGGACGCGCGGCGCCCTGGCCTTATGGTCCCCGGGGACACGCGTCTTTGCGTACAGGGGGCTGGCCGGCGCGGTTGGCGTTGAAGGGCGGGTCCAGGTAGATGAGGTCGACGGTCTCCGAATTCATGCCTTGCATCATGTCGAGGTTGTCGCTTGTCCACATGGTGCGGTTGGCCCAGTTTGGGGCGGTCATGGGGGCTATTTTTCCGGCGGCTCGTATGCTTCTAGGTCATAAATTGGAACTATGCCTAGGACATGAGCTATTTGTTCGCATGTTGCCCGTGGCACGCCCCCACTATGGTGATTGTGCCGAAATTTCCTCCGTGTTTGTATATTAGGATAGTTGTCGATATTCAAGGTCGAGACTGCCGTGTTGCAATAAATGCAAAAACCACGAGGGGAATAGTTATCCCATACGTAAATAAGCCTCGAATCCCCCCTGAGAGCTTCTAAATCATCAATTCTTATAGCTTCCCGTATCTGGTTCGCAATCTCTTGCCTTTCATTCAACCTCGTCTCTGGGGAACGCAGAGCATAGATCATTTCTCGCGCCTTTTTTCTTTCATTGTTGCCCCCGCCTGCCCCTGCTGCGCCGTCGCTCGACCAGACCGATAATCAGGAAGGCGAGGGCGACCGATGCGAGCACGAGCAGCATTTCAAAGCGGGTCATCGTTTTGCTCCGCGCGCAAAAGCCGGCCGCCCCCCTCGGTGACTACGATGATGGACAGGCGGGTCTTGGTGGTCACCTGTTACTTCTCCACTTTGGTGAGAGACGAGAGTATATGAGAATGCATGACATTACGGCGAAGACGGTTGTGAATCCGAAGTTGTAGCCGATTGCGGGGATTGCGAGAGGGGTGGCTAGGACGAGAGGCATCCAAAATGGGATAAGGGAGATCGTGACGAATATGATAAGTGGCAGCCTGGTTTTGAACGAGGGCGCCTCCTCTTGGTTCAGAAGTCTAATGGAGTAGCGACCCGCAAAGTAGGCGATGATGCCGCCGAGGATGAAAGGGAGGCTGAACGTAGGTTGCAGTAGTTGCAGCATGTCGTTCTCCTTTCAGATAATGATGCCTTTGTGTCGAAGGGCGGGTCCAGGTAGATGAGGTCGACGCTCTCGGAGTTCATGCCGCGCATGACGTCGAGGTTGTCGCCCGTCCACATGGCGCGGTTGTGTCAGTTGGGGGCGGTCATTCGGGGATAAATCCTATTCTCCTCTTCCCTTTGGTGTCATCAACCATTTTTTGTAGCGCCCTAATGTCTATCGTGACAAGCTCGTCTAATTCTGGCTTCGAATTGCCAATATACTCCGCTTCCATCTGCTCTAGTTCCTCCACTCGCTCTCTCATATATTCACCGAATCGATCGTTGAAGATGTATTGATCTTCATCCGTTGCGCCTGGCGGGTAGGCGGAATCGGGCGGCTCATCATTGCACTCTGCCCTTAGATGTTCAACTACATCGTAGAATAGATGTCCTCCGACATAGTTGGTTGCCAAGATTGATGAACAAAGTTTTTCCGCATATATTTCGGCGGAAAGCCAAATATAATCCACGCGCAATACTGTAAGATCTTCTAAATCGACACCCATTTCAATTCTCCTTGTGTGTGGTGGCCAACAGGTGCGGTTGTGCCAGTTGGGGGGCATGCGCGATTCCCTGCCGTTGCCTATCTTCCATGTCGACGCAGGTTTTCGTCTACGTCCTCTGCGAGTTCCCTGAAATCTTTTTCGAATTTAGCGGACAGAGTGTCAATCTGCCTAGATTGGCGATCAAATACTGCATCTGCGCGCTTTTTAAATTCTTCCGCATGAAATTCGGCATACTCTTCTGCCACATCATCGATGCACTGGCGCAATTCATCCCGCAAAGTTGACTCGTTCTCTACAAGACGTTCGAGGCTCCATTTAGTGAGTTGAATTGAAAAATGAACGGCGCTGTATATCGCGCTAGGAAGCATTTCGTGGACTTCTTCCAGTTCTCGTTGCGCGTTCGCCAAAGGCTGCAATGTCTCAATCAGAACTGTTTCAAGCTGAACTTGCATGGCCATGGTGCTTTCGTCCGAATCCGATTCATCTTTACGGTCTGCCATTTGTTTCTCCTTGTGTGTTCTGCCCACCCAGCAGCGCCGCCCCATCCTCAACCGAGCGCAGATACTCGCTCACAAGCCACTGGACGAACAGCGCGCGGGGCGGGCCGTGCTTGCGGGCCGCATCTTCGAGCTTGGCGACGTGCGCGTCGAGCAGGGGGAAGCAGACCTGTTTGACGTCGCCCCTGATCGGAGCGGGGTGTTGTTGCGTCATGTGTTTGCCCTTGTGTGCGGTGCCGCGGCGGGGGAATAGGCCGCGGCTTGCTGCAAAGGCTTCGAAAACTCAATATTCTTCAGAACTAAGCGGTCCAACATCGGGAACCCAGGGAACCCACCTTTCTCTTGTCCTCCGCCTCTTCCTTCCCTTAGTGGCATTCTTATATGCCTCACTTTGGGCAAGTGCGGCAGGGCTTCCCTTTGCCACTTTGCCGTCATTCCTTTTCGCCTCGGCACTTTGCATGCGAGACGCCTCTTCCTGAGTCATCTGCACTTTCCTCTCTTTTCCTGTCATCTCAATCTCCTCTTTGAATGGATACCTGCTATTAGCCCGGCCGCCCTCCGTTCCACTGGGGGGAACGATGACGCGAGTCATGGATAACCCCGGGTACACGCTCGATCGAGTGCACAGGGGGCTGGCCGGCGCAAAGCACTGCGGCCGTTTGCTTGAGCGGGCGGGCGTCCATCATGACGGGGCAGGAGCGCATGCCCGGGCTGCGGGTTTCGCGGGCGGCTCGAAGGTGGTGGCCATGCCGAGGGCGACGAAGAGAAGGAAGCCGATGACGCTGACGACGACGGCGATTGAGAGTTTGGTTTTGGCGTTCATTTGCCGGACTCCTGGAGCTTGGCGTCGATGCGTTCGGCGAACTCGTCGTTGGCCCCCTTTGGGCAGTCAGCGGCCAACGCATCCACACCGTCGCAGGCCGCAGGCTGGGTGGCGCCAGCGGGACAAATGACAGAACCGCTGTCTTCTACAAGAGCAGAACCAGAATACCACACTGAAGTGTCATTTAGATGTCATTTGGCGCTGTCTTTGTGGCAGTATCATGTCAATTCAGCCATGAGGGTTGGGATGTGGCTTTGTCTGACCCAGGCAGGTGTGTACAGCAACGTCCGCATCCGGCCGCTGCACTTTACATTGCGGTCAGGTGGAGGGAGAGACGGAAAACGTGAACGAAGTGACACGGGAGATTGAAGCGCTGCGGGGGCGCCTCTATGGAGAACGGCTTGCGCCGCCGGCAAAGCGGGCAAGCGCTTGCGGCAGCCGGCTGCAGTCGACATTTTCCGTCACAGGGGTGTCACTATTGTGTCAATTCGGGTTTTTGCGCGTCATTTTCATGGCAAGGCGCAACATTCCCTGCGTGCGCAGCGTCACCAATGCAGACCCGGAAACCAGTTCAACCGTGCAGCCGGGGAAACAAAGGAGACACTGTCATGACGAAGGTCCGTCTTTTCGCCGTCCTCGCAGTCCTCATCGCCGGCCTCGTAAGCCCGGCGACCGTCTTCGCCGGGGACTGGTGTGTTTTTGACGACGGCACACACGTCCACGTCGCTTGCTCGGATTACACTCCCGAACAGTATAACAACCGCCACACCCATGACGACGGCGGCGGCCACTCAGACGGCAACGGCGGCGACGGCCACCACCAGGAAGCCGACTGCATCGTCACCCACGCCGCGACCCCGGCCCAGCTCTGCCCCCTGGAAGGCACCAACAGCTTCCAGTACTACCACATCGGCGCGGACGGCAGCTCGGCCGCAGGCCCCATCATCACGCGCCCGTCCGCCGGCTCCCCCGCTGTGCAGCTGTTCAGCGGCACCAACCCGATGACCGGCAAGTCGGTTACAGTCGAGTACAAGACTGACGGGTGGAACCGGCTGCAAGTGAACACCTACTATCCCGACACCGAGTACGACACCAATAAGCCCTACGTCTTCTCGGTAAGCAACGACAACGTAGTGACCCACATCAGCTGGTAGGAAACCGAAGGCCTGGTGAATCTCTCCCTTTTCCCTCTGAGGGAGAGGTTCACCCTTCCCTCCCTCCCCTCTTCTTCCTCCTCCATCGAACCAGGACGGACATCTCGCCGGGCCCGCTGGCCGGTGGCCAGATTCAGCATACGGCTTAAGCGCGCGCACACACTGGGAAGGCGGCGGCGGCGGGGTCGGGCTGGGTGAGCTGCGGCGCGGGTGTTACCGTGGGCGCCAGCAAGGCGGCCTGCGCTGCCCATTTCACCGTCTTCATGGCTGTTTTTGTTGCCTATATGCTTTCCTCACGGTGAGCAGACGTATTCCCACATGGCGGTGTGCTTGTGTCCGCCGCCTGTGCATGGCGGGAAAACGGCGCCTTCGTCCAGCTCGAGCAGCACGGCAGGGTGGCAGCGGGCACGGTAGAGGCCGGTCAGGCGGCATGTTTCGCCGGTAATGAATGTGAGGCCTTCGTATATTTCCATCCGGCGCTCTCCTCAAGCCCGGCCGCCCCCCGTTCCTCAGGTATTGAGTAAACAGACGCGATTACCCGCGCGGACCCAGGTTAACGCTTACGCGCACAGGGGGCTGGCCGGGGCGGTCATCAAATCGATCTTGCGGAGGCGAATTTTTCGTAGTAGCGGACAAACAGCTCTTTGCCGATGGCTCTGAGGGCTTCGTTCAGCTGGTAGTCGGTCATGCGGGCGCTCCTTTCGGGTCCGGCCGCCCCCCGTTCCGCGGGCTTGTATCTTCAGGAGGGTGATGCAATTGCCGGTGCGGCCCGGGTTTTGACGCCTGGCGGCGCACAGGGGGCTGGCCGGGTGGGGGCTGGATTCAGCTGACGGTCCCGCGGTCCGGTTCAAGGCCCGTCGCTCTGCGCTCGCGCAGGGCCTGGCCAGCGGCGAGCATGACTTCGCAGGCGGCGTTTTCTACAAGTGCGGTGAGGGTTTTCAAGGCGCATTGCCATGTGTCCCCGGGGCAGAATTTTCCGCTCAACGACGGTTTCCTTTTTGGACAAGCCTGGCCGCCCCCCGTTCCACGTGGAATGAGGTGGTTCATGCTGAGTGAGACCAGGACTCCCGGATTGGACGCTTGCGCGCACAGGGGGCTGGCCAGGACGAGTTCGGTTATCGAATCGGGGGGGCGGGGCCATGTCGGTTTGGGGTAGTAGACAAGGTTCTTGACCACGGGGATCGGGCTGGTCATGGGCTTTAGATAGGGGAATTACATACCTTAGTACGGTCTTATGCTGGATAGAGGCCCCGCGATAGCTACAACCGGCACAGTCGCCCGTTATACAAAGGCGATCTCAGCCGGCGAAGGGAGCGAACACGGCATCGGCTAAGGATTGAGCCGGTGTCACTGTGACCGAAATCGTAGTGCTGCTCTATGCCGGCGCCGACCGGGGGGCGCTAGGTCCCGTGCGCACAGGGTTACTCTTCGTCTACGGCGATATAGATGCCGGAGCCGATGACCATCTTCTCTTCGGAGTCGCCCAACTGCAGGCTGACGGCGTAGCCGAGCTTGGGCGAACCGGTGTCCTCGTCACCTTCGATGGCGGGGTCGTCGTAGTGATACCGCAAAAACTTCCGGCCCTCGCGGCGTGCGCCTCCGATCAGCTCCTCGGCGAACCGCACGCCTTTGGAGTCGGTCCTGGTCATGTCGGTGGGATTGCCTTCGCGAAAGGGCTCGGAGCCGTGAAAGATGGTGACGCCCCCGCCGCTCACGACATACAGATAGATGGAGCCTGCCTTCCAGTCCCCTCCTTCGACCCGGAAGGCGCTTTTGACCCCGGTGAGGGCGCTATAGCCTTCGGACATGAGGGCCTCCTGGTAGATCCTGGCCGCCTCTTCGACGAAGGTGATG
The DNA here is from genome assembly GCA_034428395.1 of Caldilineaceae bacterium. Taxonomy (GTDB): domain Bacteria; phylum Chloroflexota; class Anaerolineae; order Caldilineales; family Caldilineaceae; genus Bin5. The sequence continues at coordinate 18,368 of DAOUHX010000160.1, read as the reverse complement.
AGTGTCTCGCGGTCCACGACTTCGGAGGCGGTGACCGCCGGCTTGGGGAGATCGGCGATCGTGATCGGGACATGGGACACGTCCTGCGAGTAGCCGCCGACCAGCACGAACTGTCTTCCCGTGACCCCGGAGCTGAATTCGACGGCGTATGCGGTCTTCGGCCCGTCGTCGTAGTATTCGACGAAACCACCGCCTTGGGCAGCGGCCGCCATGAGTTCCGCGACGACTTTGGTTCCGCGTTCATCCTCGACGTCAAGCAGGTTCTTGCTTTCCGCGTCACGGTCGTTCCCGTGAACGAAGACGTCGCCGTTTTTGGCGAGGATGATGAGGAAGGTAAAGCCGGATTTCCAGTCGCCCTCCGTTTTCAGCCCCTCCCTGAGTTTGGCGCTTTCGTTCATGTCTATGATCGCCTCGATATGCGCCTTGGCTGCGAGGACGAAGGCCTCAAGGCTTTCGGGGTCTGTCACCTGGGCCGCGGTTACCTGGCCCATGGCGGGTTCAACGTCGTCGATGGGCGGTATTGGCCGGCAGGCCGCCAGGGCTATCCCTAACGACGCGACAGTTGCGGTCTTGAAAAATGAGCGCCGGGAAACTGTAAGGTCTGTCATTCTTTCTTTCCTTTCCGCAAAGCGGTGAAGCAGGCGTTCCGGTGTGCGCCGGCGTGAATTCGGTCAACGGCTCCGCTGTCAACGGCGGGGCCCGCAGCCAAAACCGCTATCTGACCGTGGCAGTTCGGAGGAGCTGTCGGTGTTCTGCTGGACTCGACTGCCTTTTACGCGCAGGGCCTTACGCTACTCTGCGGATCATTTTCCAAGGAAGGCCTCTTTCCACCCGTGCGGCAAGAAGCGCTTCCCGCTGGACCGGTGAACATGACATATCAGCCCCTGTCTATCGCCTCTGGCCCCGGTTTGAGCTCGACCCAGCGTATGAAAAACTCCTGGCATCAAACTGAAATCTTTAGTTTATCAGATGGGCGTAACTTGTTCGTTACTTTTGGCGCCAATTTGTATGACCTTTTGTAACCTTTCGCCGCATGCGCCGTAACGGCAGCGGCCCGCCCCAACCTCTGCCGCCGTTTATCGCCGCAGCGCCGGGGGCTCCCAACACCGGGCCGTGTGCCGGGATGAAGCGGCCGCACGAGCTGGCACGAGAAAACGAAGCTCTGCACGCCCGCCTCGGCGAGGCCGGCCTCCGCGTCACAGGGGACCCCGGCTTCAACTCGGCGCTGCAAGGCGTGCTCGACGCCGCGCGCGCCCCCGCCGCAGCCCGCTCATACACCCAACCGTTCTCGCCTGCTTCCCGGACCCCCGCGTAGTAGCAGGTTATCGCCGGCTCCCCCAGCTCTTCCGGCTCGTCCCACGACACCTCTATCCTCCCGTCGCACGGCGTCAACCGCAGGTTACGCCGCTAGCAGGCGTGGCAACCTCCTGGGACCCGGTAGACAAATGTTTATTGTCGCTGTCGATCGCGGCCACCCACACCGTGTATTCCACCCCGTTCTCCAGCCCCTCGAGGGTTGCGCTGGTGCTTTCTACACCTACATAGACATACTTCAGCTGGTCTCCTTTCTTGTACCCCACGGCGTAGCCCTCCAGCTCCGGCTTCCCCAGGTCTTCCGGCTCGTCCCACGACACCTCTATCCCCCCGTCGCACGGCGTCAACCGCAGGTTGCGCGGCGCAGAGGGCAGGCGGTCCGGCTCGGGCGTAGCTGTGGCCGTCGGTGTGGATGTAGCTGTGGGCGGAACAGGCGTAGCCGTGTCGACAGGTGTAGCTGTGGCTGCGGGCGGTACAGGCGTAGCTGTGGGCGGTAAAGGTGTGGCCCGCATCGGCCCGGCAACCGCCCTGCCGTGAATGTTGGACGCGACCACCTCCACCTCGTATTCCACCCCGTTCTCCAGCCCCTCGAAGATGGCGCTGGTGCCGGTGCGTCTTACTAACCCCCACCCGTTCGCGTCTGCTCTCCGCAACCCCACGTAATAGTAGCCTATCGCCGGCGTCCCCAGCTCTTCCGGCTCGTCCCACGACACCTCTATCCTCCCGTCGCCCGGCGTCAACCGCAGGTTGCGCGGCGCAGAGGGCGGATGGCCCGGCTCGGACGGCGTAGCTGTGGGCGCCGGTGTGGATGTAGCTGTGGCCGTGGGCGGTACTGGCGTAGCCGTGGGCGGGTTTGGTGTGGCCCGCATCGGCCCGGCAGTCACGTCACCTTGGCTGTTGGACACGATCACCTGCACCTCGTATTCCACCCCGTTCTCCAGCCCCTCGAGGGTTGCGCTGGTGCTGGTGCCTCCTATATTAATCCAGCGGTTCGCGCCTACTTTCCGATACCCCACGTAGTAGTAATCTATCGCCGGATCCCCCAGGTCTTCCGGCTCGTCCCACGACACCTCTATCTGCTTGTCGCCCGGCGTCAACCGCAGGTTGCGCGGCGCAGAGGGCAGACGGCCCGGCTCCGACGGCGTAGCTGTGGGCGCCGGTGTGGCTGTAGCTGTGGCTGTGGCTGTAGCTGTGGCTGTGGCTGTGGGCGGCACAGGCGTTGCCGTGGGCGGGTTTGGCGTGGCCCGCATCGGCCCGGCAGTCACGTCACCTTGGCTGTTGGCCACGCTCACCTCCACCTCGTATTCCACCCCGTTCTCCAGCCACTCGAGGGTTATACTGGTGCTGGTGCCTCCTATACTAATCCAGCTGTTCGCGCCTACTTTCCGGTACCCCACGTAGTAGTAGTCTATCGCCGGATCCCCCAGGTCTTCCGGCTCCTCCCACGACACCTCTATCTTCCCGTCGCCCGGCGTCAACCGCAGGTTGCGCGGCGCAGAGGGCAAACGGCCCGGCTCGGACGGCGTAGCTGTGGGCGCCGGTGTGGCTGTAGCTGTGGCTGTGGGCGGAACAGGCGTAGCCGTGTCGACAGGTGTAGCCGTGGGTATCCCAATGCCAATTGGGCCGGGATGATCTGTAGGTGTAGCCGTGGGTATCTCTTCGACAATTACGTCGAAATGATCTGCAGGTGTAGCTGTAGCCGTGGGCGGAACAGGCGTAGCTGTGGCTCGGCCTGGCGTGGCCTGCATCGGCCCGGCAATCGCCCTGCCGACGCCGTTGGACGCGATCACCCACACATCGTATGCCACCCCGTTCTCCAGCCACTCGAGGGTTGCGCTGGTGCCGGTGCTTCTTACAGACCACCACCCGTTCGCGCCTGCTTTCCGGAATCCCACGTCGTAGCCGGCCAGCTCCGGCTTCCCCAGGTCTTCCGGCTCGTCCCACGACACCTCTATCTTCCCGTCGCCCGGCGTCAACCGCAGGTTGCGCGGCGCAGAGGGCGGACGGTCCGGCCCGGGCGGCGTAGCTGTGGGCGCCGGTGTGGCTGTGGCTGTCTCTTCGACAATTTGGACGAGATGATCTGCAGGTGTAGCTGTAGCCGTGGGCGGAACAGGCGTAGCTGTGGGCATCCCAATGCCAATTGGGCCGGGATGATCTGTAGCTGTAGCCGTGGGCGCCTCTTCGACAATTATGTCGGGATGATCAGTAGGTGTAGCCGTAGCCGTGGGCGGAACCGGCGTAGCTGGGGGCGGTGCAGGTGTGGCCCGCATCGGCCCGGCAATCGCCCTGCCGTGGATGTTGAACACGATCACCCACACCTCGTATTCCACCCCGTTCTCCAGCCCATCGAGGGTTGCGCTGGTGTCGGTGCGTTCTAGATACGTCCACTCGTTCGCGCCTACTTTCCGGAACCCCACGGAGTAGCTGTCCAGCTCCGGCTTCCCCAGGTCTTCCGGCTCCTCCCACGACACCTCTATCTTCCCGTCGCCCGGCGTCACCCGCAGGTTGCGCGGCGCAGACGGCGGACGGTCCGGCCCGGACGGCGTAGCTGTGGGCGCCGGTGTGGATGTGGCTGTGGCTGTGGGCGGGACAGGCGTAGCCGTGGGCAGGTTTGGCGTGGCCCGCTTGGGCCCGGCAAGCGCGTCACCGTGGTCGTTGGACGCGATCGCCCACACCTCGTATTCCACCCCGTTCTCCAGCCCATCGAGGGTTGCGCTGGTGCTGGTGCTTCCTGCATACCTCCATCTGTTCGCGCCTGCTTTCCGGAACCTCACGAAGTAGTAGTCTATCGCCGGCTTCCCCAGGTCTTCCGGCTCGTCCCACGACACATCTATCCTCCCGTCGCCCGGCGTCACCCGCAGGTTGCGCGGCGCAGACGGCGGACGGTCCGGCCCGGACGGCGTAGCTGCGGGCGTCTGTGTGGATGTAGCTGTGGGCGTAGCTGTAGGCGGAACCGGTGTGGATGTAGCTGTGGGCGTGGACGGAACCGGTACGATGATGTTCAACGGCCCGGCGAAGGGGCCTTTGCCCGCCCCGTTGGTGGCCCGCACCTTTATCTCGTACTCGAGAACGCCTGTTGGCGGCCACAGCCAGAGGGCAGCCGGTCTGCGCGACCCCAAGAGTAGCGTCGTCGAGCTCCAGCCCGACTCCCTCTTGGAGCGGTAGTGTGTCTCGTAGATGTTGAAGGGCGGGTCTCCCTCGTCTGCGGGCGCGCTCCACGATACGTATATCCTCCCGGCGCGCTGCGTCCACTGCAGGTTGCGCGGCGCAGAGGGCAGACGGCCCGCCTCGGACGGCGTAACTGTGGCTGTGGCTATGGCTGTAGGCGGTACAGACGTCGCTGTGGGTGTAAGTGCGGGCTTGTCAGGCGTTTCCGACTCTTCTTCGCCCTCCTGCTCGTCGCCTTGACCGCCGCCGCCGTCTGCGCCGCCAGGCGTGGCCCGCGTCGGCCCTGCAATCGCCCTGCCGTGGCTGTTGGACGCGATCACCCGCACCTCGTATTCCACCCCGTTCCTCAGCCCCTCGATGTTTGCGCTGGTTCCGTCGTGCTTTACATGCCCCCACCCGCTCGCGCCCGCTTCCCGGAACTCCACCGAGTAGCCGTCTATCTCCGGCTTCCCCAGCTCCTCCGGCTCCTCCCACGACACCTCTATCTTCCCGTCGCCCGGCGTCAGCAACAGCTTGCGCGGCGCAGACGGCGGATGGCCCGGCTCGGACGGCGTAGCTGTGGGCGGAACTGGTGTGGCGGTAGACTGCTCAGGCTGCAAGTTGGACGTCGTCGCCGTGGCTGTTGGCGGAACTGGTGTAGCTGTAGACTGCTCGGGCTGCGAGTTGGACGTCGTCGCCGTGGCCGTGGGCGGGACAGGCGTAGCTGTAGGCTGCTCGGGCTGCGCGTTGGACGCCGTCGCCGTGGCTGTAGGTGGTACAGACGTAGCTGTGGGTGTAAGTGCGGGCGTGTCGGGCGGTTCCGCCTCCTCTTCGCCTTCCTGCTCGTCGCCTTGACTATCGCCCTGACCGCCGCCGCTGTCTGGGCCGGCGGGCGTGGCCCGCATCGGCCCGGCAATCGCCCTGCCGTGGATGTTGGACGCGATCACCCACACCTCGTATTCCACCCCGTTCTCCAGCCCCTCCAGGCTTGCGCTGGTGCTGGTGCGTTCTACATACCCCCACCCGTCCGCGCCTGCTTTCCGGAACCCCACGGAGTAGCCGTCCAGCTCCGGTTTCCCCAGGTCTTCCGGCTCCTCCCACGACACCTCTATCTTCCCGTCACCCGGCGTCAACCGCAGGTTGCGCGGCGCAGAGGGCGGACGGCCCGCCTCGGACGGCGTAGCTGTGGGCGTCGGTGGGGATGTAGCTGTGGCTGTGGGCGGAACTGGTGTAGCTGTAGGCTGCTCGGGCTGCGCGTTGGACGCCGCCGTCGTGGCTGTAGGTGGAACCGGTGTAGCTGTAGGCTGCTCGCGCTGCGCGTTGGCCGACGTCGCCGTGGCTGTAGGCGGAACAGGCGTAGCTGTGGGCGGAACTGGTGTGGCCTGTCGACGGAATTCGTTATCAATGATCTCGTTTATGGCACTGACGATCTCTTCACTGGTCAAGGTGGCCGTCGCCGTGGGCGGGACAGGCGAGGCCGTGGCTGTGGCTGTGGGCGTGTCATCGTCCCCTGATACAGCTGACACAGGCTCGGTGGCTGCAAGTGCGGGCGCGGTGTTCAGGACGAACTCTTTCAGCGGAGCCCCCACGAAGATCAGAAAAATCAGGAAAAGAAGCAGGAAGATCGTTGACAGGACGGCCATACCCCGGTGCCGCTTGTTCAGCTCAGCGCCCTTGGATGAAAATATCATCTCTTCCCTTCCTGCAGACTCTGCGTATGTGGTTGACCCGTGATAGACAAGATGGACCTTCGGACATTCCGTCCGCATTCAGCCCGTCCAGTGGGCCTATAAGTTTATTGATTGGACATTCACTCCGTACAGTGCCCCTAGTCACGAAAAGGGGCACGTGACTTCGCCCCCGCAAAGCGGCCCGACTTCGTCCCGTATCGAATATGTTTCAACGATCGCGGCAGGACCGCATGAAACAGGCAGGTCGGCTGCTTTGCGCCGACGCGCAGCGAAGACCGGGTGCATCCGAGATCTTTGCGAGAACTGTTCGCGCGCAGGCACTCGTAGGGGCGCCCCTTGTCACAAGTCGGACTCGGCTGAGACGCAATAATCCTGGATACACCCCGAAGACCGGGGTTTGTGACAGCGGGCATAGCCGCTCCTCAACGGAGGAGACACCCGCAAATCATGTGCGCTTCGGCTTGACTGAAACGCCAATGAACGATGTGGGCTCTTGAGGCGCTGCGAAACCGGTCAGGAGAGGAGATGGCGCGCGTCAGGACATCAGCGCCCGCGCTGAGATGATGTCCCGATCGCTCGCAGGACACGTCGTCGGCCGCAACGTTCTGAAGATATCGGAGGGTCCGGCGGTCCATCCGGCCGCACGGAAAGTTCCCGCAAATGCGCCGTCCTGGCCCGTTTGACAGTGTGTCGACGACCTTGGCGCGCGGAATATATGCTGGCGCGACCAGCTGGCAGCAGTCCGCTAGCGCAAGACGGCCTGTCTCCGCTGCCTTGACAGTTACGTGGGGGCGGTGGCCGCGACGCTGAGAGGCCTTCTAAGCGGTATTACGACTGCTATAGGTACAACTCGTACCCGTAATGCGGGGCGTTGCTCCTGCGTTGCCGGGGGCTGCAGCGAGTTCAACCGGCGACCGGCGCGAAACTGCCAACCGCCCCCAGCACAGCCATCATGAATCCCAACACGGCCAGTACGGCCATTATGACGATCACCGCATAGCTCCGCCGCATCGCGGCGCGCTCGGCGGACAGTTCAGATTCCAGCTCGATACGCGTCATCCTCTTGAACTCTTTGGCCACGCGATCTCCCCCCGCGTCTCTGCTCGCTTGTCTTGATCCTGTCTTAACCTGTGATAGACAAGATGAACCATCGGGCAATCCATCCGCCTTCAACCCGTCCGGCAAGTTTATAGATCGGGAATTCATTCCGTACAGTGTCTGTAGTCACGAAAAGGGTCACGTGACTTCGCCCCCACAAAGCTGACACAACTTCGTACCCTATGGAATATGTTTCAATCGTCGCGGAAGGAGCGCATGACACAGACAGGTCGGCTGTTCTGCGCTAACACACAGCGAAGACTAGGTTTCTTGACAGTGGTCAAAGCTGCTTCTCAATGGAGGAGACTGCCGTAAATCATGTGCAGGTCGGCGTAACTGAAGCACCACTGACCGGTGTAGGTTCTTGAGGCGCTGCGAAGCCGGTCAGGAGAGGAGCTGGCGCGCGTCGGGACGTCCGCGTCCGCGCTGAAATGATCTCCCACTCGGTCGCAGGACACGTTGTCAGCCGCAACGTTCTGAATGTGTCGGAGGGTCCGGCGGTTCATCCAGCCGCGCCGGAAGTTCCCGCAGATGCGCCGTCCTGACCCATCTGACAGTGTGTCGACGACCTTGGCGCGCGGAAAATATGCTGGCGCGACCAGCTGGCGGCAGTCCGCTTGCGCAAGGCGGCCTGTCTCCGCTGCCTTGACAGTTACGCGGGGGCGGTGGCCGGGACGCTGAGAGGCCTTCTAAGCGGTATTGCGACTACTATGGGTACAACTCGCAACGGGGCGTTGGCTCTGCGTTGCTGGGGGCTGCCTGCTCCTGCAAATAGTGTGTCTCGAGAGGACCGGGAAGCACACAATGCCGGGACATTGGGCAGGGATTCTGCCTCAACGACGTTTTTATGCAGAATCGGTCCGGGACGGGACGCGTCATCCAAACGGAAGTCGACATTTCGCTGGGGAAGGATCGGAACATGTCTGTGGGTGAAGCGGACCTGTTGTTTGGTAGTGACAGCAAACTGGAACTCCTGGACTTCAAGGCCTCTCCATGACATAGGGAGAGGCCCAATCTGATTGCGGCCGTCGGCTCTTGTGTAACGCGCATGGAGCGCAGCAATCCCTATTCCTTTGTCAACACGGCCCTCGAACTGCACGAAATCCTGTATGAGCGGGCGGACTCCTGAGCAGGCCTGGTTCGAAAAGGCCGAACAGGACCTGGGAATGGTCCGCCGTGCCATGCTGCCCGCGAATCCATTTCCGCCAAGAACCTGTTATCACGCCCGGCAGTCTGCCGAAAACTGCCTGACAGGATTCCTCGTCTCCAGGTTACATAACTTCAACTTGGAATCTCCATATCGACTAAAGCCTCCTAGCCTGATCGGAGGCGCGTTGCAATTGGTGACATTTTTTTCCTCAAGTGGCAATTCAACGAGTGAACGAGAACGCTTCTGGTACAAATCTCTTCCCGTCCCCGCCGCGTCAAGTTCACCTCGGTCCCCACGTCGAGCAGCTGGGCTCCGGCCCGCTGCTCCCGCCCCTCATTGCTCTGCTGAAATCAAAATGAAGTGGCCTCTCTAAGTCTCACGCTGAAAACTCTCCGGCAACCGCGCCCAGTCCCGCGCCTCCGCCAGGAACGGAATCGTAGACAGCCGCAGCGCTTCCTCGAGGTCGACGTGTTGGCCGATCGGACTCTCCTCTAAATTCCCCAAATGCGTCTCGACAATTAAGCTCAGCCCCCTGCCTCGGCGACTGGTCGGTACTCCACCAGCGCGGAGTGCCCGACGATGTCGACAATGCGCACGAACATCTCCCGACCGTTGGCGTCGGTCAGGCGCAGCTCCTCGCCCAAGAGGAAATGAACGGGCTGCTGCCGGCCCTGATTGATGGCGATGTTGGAAGCGTACAGGTAGGTCCTGTCATGCGTATCCCGTACCGGATTCAATCGCCCCGTCACCCCTGGAACGTGGCCGGTCGCTTCGTTGAAGATGACTGAACCGCCGCCGGGCAGTCGGTGCAACTCCAGAGTAAGTGGCCCTTGGGCCGGAATCCACTCCGATTCCACCTGCGCGGCGAAGCCTTCGGCAGCCGCGAAGACCGATATCGGCAGATGCCCGGTATGCAGCCCAATGACCGCCTGCCCTGACGCATCCGTGACCGCCTGTTTCCACGTCTTGTTGGGAAACAACGCCAGTAGCCCCGCATCGGCGACGGGCTGGCCGGCATGGCGGACGGTAATGACGACGCGGACTGAGGCCAGTTCCTGTGGCGCGGCCGGCAAAATGACAAGGAGCTCCGATCCGCCGACAAGCTCGAAATGTGGCGGCTTGCCGCTGAGCGCACGCGTTTCGCGCTGGATGATGGGTATGCCGTCCCCGCGCCTCTCCATCACGTACAGCCGTCCGCCCGCGCCTCTGATCTCTCCGGCGGACATTCGGCCGAGCGCCGTTGCCAGAACCTCGTTGCGCGTCGACTGCCGGTATGCCAAATCGTCAACTGTCAGATTGTTCGCAAGCGCTCCAGGAGACTGTATCTCCACCCTGTCCCCGAACATCGACAGCCGGATCCGCGCCCCATCGATCGAATAGTCGCGGTGGACCACGGCGTTGGTGATCGTCTCAAACAGAGCCTCTTCACTATATTGGGGCAGCTCTTCCCGCGCCGGCGCCTTGTGCGCCGCGACGCGCATGTTGCGCAATGCGAAAGCGACCGCCTCCGCGATCTGTCGGTTGAGCGGTCCGGTTATTGTCTGGGCATCGATCTGACCGGTCGTTCGGTCCTTGCCCCGGTAGCAGGTTGCGGTGATGCAGGCGTTGGGAAGCCGCTCCAGGGGAGTCCGGTTGCATAGAAGCAGGCCGGCGACCGTGGCCCTCTTTACACCATGTTCATCATGCGCAATGAAACCCATCTTCTCCAGGGCCGCTTCAGGTTCGGCCGCGCCGGCCGAACTGAGAAAAGACTTCCAGAGATCTTCATCGAGTGTCCGGAATCCCGTACCTGGCACGGGCTGCTCGTCGAACCAGCGGAAGCGCGCCTGGACCCGCCGCTGCGCCAGGCGCATACGCTCGTCGCTCGTCATGAGGCGCTTGGACGCGCCGACGCGGATATAGGCGCCGCCCGGCCCCTCGTGCAGTGAGTCGCCCTGGGGGACTTCGACCAGTAGGACCGATTTGCCGCCAGCCAGCTCACGATGATCGGTGCGGATTCGTACCGGCGGCTTGATCGAGTCTGTGCAAACTTCGACCAGAAGCGCGTCCAGGTTGGTGATCTGCCGGCGCGACATGATCTGCACGTCGCCGTCGTCGCTGACGCCGCAGAGCAGCGCGCCGCCGTTTGCGTTGGCGAAGGCGACTACCTCGTTGGCCCAGTCATCTCGGCGCGGGCTTGTCGGCCGGTCGCCGCTGAACTCGACCTGTTTAAACTCCCAGGCGCTGTCTTCGCCGAGCCGCAAGCGGCGCAGGATCTCCGCTCCGGATCTCTGCAGAAGCGCGTCGGCGGGGATGCCAAGATGCTCATGCAAGGCGCGCGCCATCGACATGGTGAGATCACGCTTTCCGGAAAGGACCTCCGCGACCTTGTCGCTACTGCCGATAAAAGGGATGAGATCCCTCAGACTCAGGTTAGCCTGGTCCATTCGGAACTCGATGGCAGAGATAGGATCGGGCAGCCCAATCGGGTAATGCTTGTCCTCGTATACCGAGACGAGGTCGGCCAGCACGTCGAGCTCGTCGCCCGCTGGCGTCCCCGCTTCCGAGCCCATCAGCTCGCGAATGCGGGCGCACGCCGCTTTGTACTCCTCCTCGCTTCTGATCGGCCTGATCCTGTACATCGCTATGCCTCCGTCTTGACAACGACCAGGCCTGCTTCAAGGGCGTGGGTCGCCGGCACGCTGTCAAGAGCGACAAACTGTCCTCTTTGCGGCTATCTCTGCCGTAGCTGTATCTTATGCCGTTGAAGTAGATGATCAGAGAGGTGACCGACTGAGACGCTCCTACGATGGCTTACAGCTCGCCAGCGACCGCCTGCAGGCATTGGAGGTGTTTCTGAAGGGGCTAATGGTCTTGACCACCCCGTCTACCCCGGGTTTACCGGCGGATGGGGGTCCACTGATCGCAATGGGTGTCAAAGGAGGCGCGTTCGAGATCGTAGATGAAATCTGGACGGCGGTGCCAAAGTCCAGCCGCGAAGGGCTGGAGATTCCGCTAGCCGCTCTGCTCAAAGGCTATTTGTCACAACACGAAGCTGCATAGCCTCCGGATGTCCAGACAAACAAGCCGTCCCAATTCCACACCACATCTTTGATGTGACATAATTGGTATCGCCCGCTAAGATAGGCGTACACCGTACGTAAAGTTGGAGGGTACTTATGACGAGACAGACGAAAAGCCCCAACCGCGTCGAACAGGTCGAAAACCGCCTTGACCGCGTCGAGCGGATGCTGGAGCAGTTGGCGGAGCGGCAGATCCACGCCGACAACCGCCTCGACCGTTTTGAACAGGCGTTGATCGCGTCCACACAGGCGACACAGCAAAACATCGAGACGACTCAGCGAAACATCGATCGGCTGAGCGCAGAGATCGATCGACTAAGTACGCAGACCGGCATTCTTTTGCAGGTCGTGCAAGGCCATATCTCCCAGTCCACGCCCCCCGCGCACAGCTCGGGCTGACCCCCGATTCAATCACAGATAGGCCGGGCACTCTTGCCGTGATTTTCCCTTCGTTAGGGTCGTCGGCACGCTCTCAAAAACGACAAACTGTCCTCTTTGCGGCTATCTCTGCCGTAGCTGTATTTTGTGGCATCTCCCAGAGCAGACGCAGAGGCACCGCGTAGAGCCCATCGTCGAAGCGCACGCTCGTCTCGCCGTCGTAGAGGACCACCCCCCCAACGAACCGGCCGCCTGCAGCATCCCTCAGTTTGCGCAAAGCTCGGAAATCCGCTGTAGTCACCGTCGCCCCGGCCTTGATCTCCACGCCCGCCAGGGCCTGCGTGCCCCGCTCGATAACGATGTCCACCTCGGCCCCGCCCCTGTCGCGAAAGTGAAAAAACGAAGTGGCATCAGCCCGCCAGCTCTCCTGCCGTCTCAGCTCCTGGTAGACAAAAGTCTCAAGCAGTTGCCCCATCAGCGTCCGGTTTGCGGCCAGGCCGGCTGCGTCTATGCCCAGCAGGGCACAGGCTAGTCCGGTGTCGCCAAGGTGGAGCTTTGGCGTTTTGACGAGCCGCTTGAGGCGATGGCTGTGCCAGGGCGGCAGCTGCTCCAGCAGGAACACCCGCTCGAGCAGGGTCACATAGTCCCGAATCGTTGGCCGGCTGATCTGGAACGGGGCGGCCAGTTCGGAGAGATTGAACAGAGCGGCCGTGCGCGCCGCCGCCAGCGTCAACAACCGCGGCAGCGCGTCGAGCGAACGGATGCGGGCGATCTCCGGCACATCCCGCTGTGCCTGGGCGTCGAGATAGTTCCGATACCAGTTGGCGCGCCTGCGGCCGGCCGCGCCAGAGCTGCCGGGTATCCTCCCGACACGATCCGCTCAATGAGTTCTCTTCCCAGACGCTCCGTGCGTCGACTCCCGAACCCCCGACCAAACAGCGCGTTCAGAAACCCGGGAGACCGGTCCGGAGAGCCGGCTGCGTTCGCTCCGCCTTCCATCTCCCGCTGCGCCAGCGGGTGCCGCCTGACGGTCTCCATGCGCCCCGCCAGCGAGTCGGACAAAGCCGGCGTCTGCAGTACGTTGCTCGAACCCGTCAGCAGAAAACGGCCCGGCAAACGTCTGCGGTCCACCTCGATCTTCAAAGCGGCAAAGAGCGCAGGAACCCTCTGTACTTCATCCAGGATAACCCCTTCGGGCAGGTCGGCGACGAACCCCATCGGGTCGGCCTCGGCCCCCGCGCGCACGACCGCATCGTCGAAAGTGAAATAGGTGAACTCGCTCGGTCTGCCGGATGAAAGGGTCTGCCCGCCATCCCCCCGGGGCAGCTGCCCCGGCGCGCAGACCATAAGAGCAAGGGTACTCTTCCCGCACTGCCTGGGCCCATGGATCAGAACGACCGGCGAGTCTTCCAGCGCCTCGGTCAACCGCTGTGCAACGAAACGGGGATATAGAATACGCTCAGCCATCGGCTGATTGCAACCTTTGTCATCGGCTGATTGCAACCTTTGTCATCGGCTGATTGAAAGGTTTAACCCCCGCTGATTGAAACCTTTTCCTTTCGTGACCAAACCCCAGTTGCCGGAAACTCGCCCGCCATCCTGGATCTCCTCCTATCCCACGGATCATCAGCTGACATCAGACTTGCCGGACTGTTTTTGCCGTGTCTTCCTGTCCCGTCAGGGCCGGCGACACCTAGTCGAAAGCGACAAAACGCCCGGATGTGTTCCTAAGTTTCCTGCCACAATGCCGCTATCTCGTCCATTTCCTTCCCTTTCGCGCCTACTACGCCATTTTGCGCCCCCCCCTATGGTCCCAACGGAACTCTCCCAGCCGCCGCCAAGAGCTTCGGCCTGCACCCCCGACATCCTCCCCATCGTCCGCCGCCACGACCAAGCCGCCTTTGGCCACCACCGCACCTGAGCGATGACCCCCGCCTGCTTCAGCGCCCTCCCTTCCGGCGATACGAACCCCAAAAAATGCCGTTGGTAACCTTCAAGAAATACTTGTATCTCCGCCCAACCCGCGCTAAGCTATGCGCCACCACTGCCAAACCAGGAACTGCCAGCAGAACTCGGAACAGCACGACTAGGAAAGAGCCTGATCAGAGGAGGGCAGCCACAGCCGAGTAACCTGATGGAACTCATGGAACCCGGAATCTCTACCTGGCGGGGCGCACGGTCACAACGCCCATAGATCCGGTCTGCCGCTATTGTAAGAATCCGTGACTTGAAACGGGATCCGGCGAAACGCAATTGCAGGATGGATTGAGGCAGCAATGCCCGTTTTGTGCCGAATCTGTCTCGGCAAAGGCGGTCGTCTGTCGCTGCTGCGGGCGATCCATGGTTGGCGGTTCTGTAGAAGGGGAGACTACTCGAAAACGCGCAGTGCCCTTTCTGTTCTATCTGGACTCAGGGTCGGCTGACCAGGTGTCAGCATTGCGAACAGAACTTGCCAGCCTGGAAAGAGGTAGGAGGAAGTGCGGAGAGGGTTCCGGCTCGTTATAGTGTTGGTGCTCGCAGCTCTGGCTTGGCTCTCGGTCTACACTTTCTACTTGGAGAGCGGCGCTCTCATCAACCTGCCCGCGTGTCAAGGCGAGGTCGACTGCAGGGGTATCAAATTGGCTATCTGGTTTCTGGTGCCCTTGTGGCTTCTTCTTTTCGGAAGTTGGCTCTTCGTCCTTTTACGTTCCAGGAAGTGACCTAAATATGGCCGGCTAGGAATACGGCAAACAGGGCCAGAACAGTGAACGCGGACAGCGCGAGGAGTCGTGATCTGGGATTCATGTTGTGTTCTCGTAGGGACGCAGAATGAGCCGAGGAGCGGCTATCGCACGGCCCGATTCTGCCATCTGGGAATTGGATGGCGCGGTCTGAATTAGCGTATAACAGCTCAATCTCCCCGTCAAACACAAAAACCCTATCTCCCGCCCGTTTTCTTGCCCCACACCTTGCTTCCCGTTTGCTCCCTTCGCCTCCCCGGTGAACCGCTCCGGCTTTGGACCCAGCTCGTAAACCGGTCCCTGAAGGGTCAGGTATACTTTGCGCCAATCTCCCCGAGCCAGGCAGCGTAAGATCGGCAGTTGATAAGGGAGCGCAAAGAGGAAGTCCGCCCGCTGATGAGACAGAGGTGTTGTGGGTCTCAAACCATCGCGCCAGGTTCTTGCGTAACCTCGCTGCAAGACTCTGAGGATGAAGCAATGAGCCGTCGAATCTTTTTCCGCTCTGAAATATGTCACAGACAAGCCTGCATCATCGGGACGCGCATCCCCGTCTATCAACGCCTCCGCATGCTTGCCTGTGGGGACAGCGTCGACTGATGCGGTTGCGGCGCAACTATCCTGAAAGCGTACAGGCTGCCCTGGTGGACAAGGGGAAGGGCGCGCAACTCCGGCGAAACAGCAGACCAACCCGAACTACGTGATCAGCTGCGATGATCTGTGGAATTGGAAACGGGGCGATCCATCCACATTGGCCCGACATCTACTGAATGCCGAGGACCTGCAGGAATTCAGCGAAAACGTGAAAGGTGAAATTCGCTTCCTAGCGGATTCGTTCGATAACGATGATCTGGTGTCGACGGGCCTCTACATGATGCTGCGGCGGCTATCGTGTCACGTGAACATCGGCCCGTTGAAAAACGACCCCGGCGCAGTTGCCGAGACGAAGCGACGCTTGCCTTTTCTCAGTGCTATCGTGGACCAGCTGATAGCCGAAAAAGCCCAGGGCGATTGCATCTAAATTGGGTCAGTGCATCGAAATGCTGCCGAAACCACTTCCGGGTCGGGGTCAGGTATAAAAAACTGTACGAATGAGGGCATTCAGCCTAAGAATCTGACAGGTTTCGATACTTGACCTACTCTGTTGCGGCGAGTTTGTGTCGTCATTCACCAGGCTGGAAGCGACTTCCACTTATTGTCACGTTCTTTTGTTCGGAATACCGCCAAAACTGGCTTAACGATTTAGATGCGTTTGCCCTGCGAAAAAGCCCTCTTTGCGGCTGTTTACAGCGGATGGTAAACTACGACTGAGAGGAAAAAAGTGTGCCCGGTTTGGGGAGGATACCCCCGCCCCGGGCAATGCACGAGGGGATGGCTCATGCATCCATCGCATTTTAGCACACCCCAAAACTCAGACAAACGAAAACCACGCCGCGGGCCCGCGCCCACGTCTCTGCGCGTGGGTAGCCCGCAACAAGTGGTAGGAAGAGGGCCTTCCGGAACCGATCGAAGCGGCGCAAAGAACACTCGAAGGAGCAGCAATGCCCATCCGCCCCGAGCTCCGCAAACTCTACCCCGAAAACTGGTCCGAAATCACCGACCGCATCCGCTTCAAGCGCGCCGGCGGCAGCTGCGAACGCTGCGGCGCGCAACACGGCCAGCCGCACCCGGAAACCGGCAAGGTCGAGTACCTCTCCACCGCCCATCTCGACCACGACCCGACCAACAACACCGAAGAAAACCTGGCCGCGCTCTGCCGCATCTGCCACAACCGCAACGACAGCAAGAACCGCGCCGCAAACCGCAAACACAACGCCTACCGCGACGCTGGCCAGCTGCGACTCATGGAATGAACAGATGGCCGAGCAACTGATCGCGCTCTGGCAGGAAGCCGAAGAACACCTGCAAGCCTTCCAGCAATACGCCCGCCGCACCGTCGAAGAAGCCTGGCTCGCCGGCGACGCGCTCATGCGCATCAGAGAACAGCTCCCGCACGGCGGTTGGCGCTCAGGCCTCGAAGAGCGCGGCATCACCAAATCCACCGCCCACCGCTTCATCAGCCTGCGCAAAAAGTATCCCGAAATGTCCCAACTTGGGACATTTTCCAGTGTATCCGCCGCTCTGACGGCTAAATCCCAAAACTCGGAACTTGAAACGCAAAGCTCGAACACCGAGCCGCAGGACCAACCGCCAGCACAGCCGAAGCTGCTGGAAGAGGCCCAGGAAGAGCTGCAGGAGCCGCCACAGGCGCAAGAGCCGCCGCCAGCGCAGCAGGAGGAGCCACAGGCCGCCCAGGCCCACGAACAGCCGCCAGCGCAGCCAGAGGCCATCGACAAGCCGCCAGCGCTACAGGAGCAGCCACAACCGATCGCTCAGACCCGCGACGAGCAGCCAGCCGAGGCACAGGAGGAGTTGCAGATCCTCGCCCCTGGCGTCAAACGTGTACAAGGCCGGACCCTCCAGCCCCTGCGGAAACACACCCCGCCCTTCCAAAGACGACCGCCAAACTTTCGAAAACCGAAACTCGGAACTCGACAACCAACTGCTAATCCTCCGGCACTTCGCCCAGCGCCCGCCGTTCGAGTTCCTAGTTCCGGCAGTTCCGAGTCCCGGCAGTTCCAGCTGCGCCTGCGCACGCCGCGGCTCCTCCTGCCCGGCAGCCACACCGCCTTCCGCCTCGGTCTCTCCTGCTTCGTCGACGTAGACGAAGCCGCAGAAAACAAGAACGCCGCCCCCGATCAGGAGCGGCAGTCAAACAACCCCGACGCCGGAACTTTGCCCGGCCGCAAAGCATGAGTTTATCAACTCTTGTTCGTACTACCAATTAAGGTACTATCTTTCGGACACCCAATGAACGCAGCACGAATCACCTGCTGCATCTCGTCGCCGGCGCTGTTGCCTAAAGCAACAGGGTAGCTGTCAACGCAACGTAGAGGAAGTTCACAAGTAGAGGGGTCAGAAAAGCGCGAGGCCGGGTTTTCGCCGAACCCGGCCCCGCAAGATGTCCAGTTTCACCCTGAAACCCAGCCAAAGGACCGGCCCCGCCCGGACGTAAAGGGCGCTTCCGCGTCCCAGCTAAAAGGACTTTTGCATTATAGCACACCCGCCAAAAGCGCCAAAAACGGGACCGATCCACCGGGATACTACAGAACCGTTACAACACCCGGAACTCGAAAATCGAATCCCGCTGCCCACACCCGCCACAAGACCGGCAAACACTTCTGTCGCCTGTATATCCAATGGACACTCAGTGCCTGAAGCCAACCGCAACAATCGGCGCTCTCACCGCCCATCTACCACAGCGGCCGGTCCCCAGAGCGATCGCATCTAAATTGGGATTGAACTGTGCCTCAAATCCCATCCTCTTTACAAACTGTATGGTATATCGTACAATGCCTTCATGTATACGATCCTGCGCAGCTCGACGTTCGACCGGTGGTTGGGCAGACTGCGGGATCGCCAGGCGGTGAACCGCATAGTCGCCAGGCTGCTGGCAGCCGAGGATGGACACCTCGGAGACGTCAGACCTGTTGGCGATGGCGTGTCCGAGATGAGGATTCAGCACGGGCCTGGATACCGGATTTACTTCATTACGCGCGGCGCTGAACTGATCGTCCTGCTGTGTGGCGGCGACAGGGACAGCCAACGGCGGGACATCGAGCGGGCCAAGAGAATGTCGACCGAATGGAGGATCTGATGTCTGAGGAGTATCGAAGGTTTGACCCAGCGGACTACGTAGAGAGCGAAGAGGATGTCCGGGGGCTTCTCAGGGCGGCTGCGGAGGAGGACACTGGAGACGGGGCCGTGATTC
>DAOUHX010000159.1:0-5133 GCA_034428395.1 Caldilineaceae bacterium | reverse complement strand
ATGACGCGGACCGAGCGCACCGCGGTTGCCATGGCCGACGGCTACACCAGGGTCTCCAACGGGAGGCGCACCGGTGTCTGCACGGTGCAGGCGGGCGCCGGTGTTGAGAACTCCTTCGCCGGCGTCGCGCAGGCCAATGCCGACTCTGTTCCGCTGCTCTTCCTGCCGGGACATATCGGACGCGACCGGCACGGGTCAACCCGCAACTTCCCCGCCGTGCCGAGCTACCGCCCGATCACCAAGTGGGCGGAGCAGGTCAACATGCCCGGGCGCATGCCGGAGATGATGCGCCGCGCCTTCAGCTACCTGCGCAATGGCCGCCCCGGCCCGGTCATGCTGGAGATCCCACGCGACGTGGGCAACAGCCAAATCGACGACGGCTTCGAATACAGGCCGCCGCAAAAGGTGCGGTCAGCCGGAGACCCGGAGGCGGTTGACGCCGTGGTCGCGGCCCTTCTCAAAGCGAAGTGTCCCGTGATCCAGGTGGGGCAGGGGGTCCTCTACGCCGAAGCGACCGAGGAGTTGCAGGCGTTTGCAGAGCTGGCCGGCGCGCCGGTCATGAGCACTCTGCTGGGCAAAAGCGCATTCGCCGAAGACCACCCGCTCTCGATCGGCGCCGTGGCCAACGATCGCAGCGTGACCAGGGCGATCGCCCACTACCTGGACAAGGCCGACCTGATCCTGGGCATCGGCTGCAGTCTCAGCCTCGAGTGGATGCGCGCGCCGGTGCCGCCCGGCAAGACGATCATCCAGGTGACCAACGACGACCGCGACCTCAACGCAGACATGCAGATCGATATCGGCGTGCTCGGCGACGCCAAGCTGGTGCTCTACCAGCTGACCGAGGCGCTCCAGCGGCAGACGGGCGGCAGCGGGCGCGATCAGGGCAAAATCGTCCAGGAGATCGAGACGATCAAACGGGCCTGGTTCGATGAGTGGGGGCCGCTCCTGACCTCCGACGAGGCCCCGATCAACCCCTACCGCGTGATCTGGGACCTGATGCACACGGTCGACCGGACACAGACGATCGTAACGCACGATTCGGGCTACGTACGCGACCAGGTCGTCCCCTTTTTCGAAGCGATCGTGCCGCGCGGCTATCTCGGCTGGGGCAATTCAACGCAGATGGGTCATTCGCTGGGACTGGCCCTCGGCGCCAAGGTGGCCGCGCCCGAGAAGACCGTGGTGAACATCATGGGGGACGCCTCGTTCGGCATGTTGGGCCTGGAGATTGAGACGGCGGCACGCAACGAGTTGCCGATCCTGACGATCATCCTCAACAACTCGGTCATGTGCGGTTCCGAGGCGCAGATGCCGACCGCGGTGGAACGGTTCGGGCTCAAGCAGCTGTCCGGCGACTACGCCAAGATCGCGGAGGGGCTTGGCGCGGTGAGCGAACGCGTCGAGAGTCCGCAGGAGGTCGTGCCGGCGATCAAACGGGCACAGCAGGTGATGGCAACCGGTCGCCCGGCTCTGATCGAGGTGATCACGAAGGAGGAGCAGCGGCTGCCGCGCCTCGTTTGAGGTCAATGATTGCGTTTGTCCGCCGCGCTTCGCGCCTGCCGGGCGCACCGCCCCTGAAGGAAGGACCGCATGCTGGCCATCCACGCGCGGCCCGGGCTATGGAGCCTGAAATGGTTCCCCGCGCTGGGCCGCAATCTCGTGCATGCCGTCTCACCCCAGCCAGATGTCGGTCAGTGTTTCGAACAGTGGCGCCTTGTGGTCCACATGCCTGAGGCGAAAATAGATCGCGTAACGCGGGTGGGGAGAAATGTTGGGCGCGGCTGCGTGGGCCACCTGGAAATGAACGAAGAAGGCATCGCCGGGGCGGGCGGTCATCACCTGCGGTTGCGGCATCTCCAGCGGCAGCGCCTCAATACTGTCGTCCCTCTTCATGAAATCAGTTCCGTTCTCACGGAAATACTGTTCGGAGAGACGGTGCGTTCCGGGCCATGCGACCAGGTTGCCGGCGTAGTCGGATGTCACCTCGCTCAAGGCGATACCGACCAGCAGCGTGAAGCTGAGAAGCTCGCACTTCGGGACGCCGTTGTGGGGCGAGTAGCGGGCGTCAAGATGCGGACGCAGCGCGGGCGGCGGGACGTCCAACAGGGGAAAGCGGACCGCGATCCGGCCTGCGGTCACCGGGTTGACCTTGCCGGCACCGATCATCGACTCCGCCAGCTCTTTGACCGGCGTGCGGTTGTAGAGATCGGTGATCACGGGCGCCTGGCGCAGCTCCCGGCAGAATGAGCGGACCTGAAAGTCGATCATCTGGGCCGGATCGATGCCGCTGCCGAAGGAGTGGTTGATTGCTTTGACGGCGGCGTCGACCATTACACTGGGGACAGCGCCGGGAATCTGCACAAAACCTTTCTCGTAGAGTTCAAGTTTCTGTGCTTGAGTAATTTTCATGGATTTGCCTTCGTTGGTAGCCTTGATGGGTTGGGCAACCTTACTAACCTTAAGCGGACCGCGACAAGCAGGGCCGCGGCGAGGAAGAGCGGTCTCCATCTTTTTGAGCAACTCATGGAAGAGAATCGAATTTGCCTAAATTGACAATAGTCAGACTCATGACCGCAAACGTCCTCCTGACACTTTTGTGGCTGGCTCTAGCCTTTGGATACCCGGGCTATGAGTTCACCATATACACATTCGGCCTCGGCCTGGATGGGGGTGCGGCGCGTAACGACGCGTTCGACCTGCAGCTGAGCCTGGGCGCGGCTCTGGGCATTCCCAGCATGGCCTTCATCGACCACTTCAATATCCTCTTTGTTACATTCGCGCCGCTGGCCTGGTGGCGGAACGCCAAGGTACAGATGATTGTTTTGGGGATGGCAATTCTGAACGGGCTCTACATGTTCCTGTTTGTGGCCGTGTTTCTGCCGCCCTGGATTCTAGGGCAGGGCGACCGGGTGGAGGACTGGATGCTAGGTCTTGTGGTCTCGGCTGTCTTTCTACTTTGTGTGATCCTGAAGCTTCCCGTAGTCAGGTATCGGGGAATTCTGCGCAACTGGGCTATCGGTGTGGGCGTGGTCGCGGCCTACTTCGTCGTTACGGCGGCGACGCGGGCTTCGCAACTGCAGAATGTGCGGGCGCTGCGGCGCATGTGCGTGACCACGCCGGGCGCGGGTGAGCCCTGGCCGTCGGGATGGCAGTGGGAGCCGATGCCGTTCGGCAACAACGAAGGCTGGCCACTGGGACCGTGGCCGGAAGGCGAGAAGCTGGCCGGCTGTGAACCGAGCGCCGACCTGATCGCAGCCGCTGCTGCGGAGTTGCAGGCGGTCGCGTACTTGCCTTTGTCGCTGGTGCTAGGCCTGATCATTGTAGGGGTCGGGGCGTTCTTCGTTGCGGTGCTTCGGGCGGAGGAGCCGGCTGCCCCTTAATGGAATTGGAATTGCAGGGCGCAGACGAAGCGAGCCTTCCAAGCGTTTCCCGGCAAGAAGTCCGGCTCGCCAGAAAACGATGCCCTGTTTGCGAAAGGCGACAACTGTGAAATCGACGAAAATACGAACCCTGTTTTTGGGCGGCAGCGAGGGGGAGGACTTTCCCACCCAGGAGAACCAGGCGTGGCCGATCTACCGTGGAGAGTTCAGCCACGAGCGAGTCGCCGACCGCTACAGGGAGGAGCTCAAAGCCTACGCGAAGGATGTCGAATTCACGGGCCAGACGCTGGTGCGCTCGCGCCAGGAGCTGCAGAGCGCAGCCGCAGATGTGCAGGAAGAGGACGGCGTCCTGGTTTTCATTCTCAGCCTCTTCCCCAACGTCATGCAGAAGGAGATCGCGAGCTGGGGCAAGCCGACGGTGATGTTCAACCCGGTCGAGACCCCCCTCTCCCCGCTCGGCTGGCTGCACAACTTCGTGCCGGTCAAGGGCAAAAGCAACGTCATCCCCGTGCTCTCATCCGACTTTGCCGACGTCGGCAAAAAGATCGGCGTGCTCAGGGCCATTCATAAGATGGCGCAATCAAAGGTCCTCTACCAGCAGACGCATACCCAAGAGCAGGTGGAGGCCAGCCGCAAATGGTTCGAGGAGGGCTGGGGCGGAATCCACCTCTTCAGCGACCTGACGCCCCTGAGCGATGGCTTCATCCGGCAGGCCAAAGAGAGGCTGGGGCTGGAGATCAAGTCCATCCCGCCCGACCGCGTCATCGCGGCTTACCAGAACGCCGACACGGAAATCGCGCAGGAGCTGGCACAAAGCCGGATCGCCGCGGCCACCGAGGTGATCGAACCGACCGGGCAGGATGTGGTCGAGTCTTGCAAGTTGTACCTCGGCATCAAGCAGATCCTGGCGGAGGAGGAAGCACAGGGGATTGCCGAGCACGGCATCTGCATGGGCCGCGGACCCTATCCGCTCCCCTGCCTGGCCTTCTCCATGCTCAACGACGAGGGCCTCGCCGGCATCTGCCAGCTCGATCTCTCCAGCACCATCACCCAACTGCTGATCGGCTACCTCGCCGACCGCCCCGGCTTCATCGGCCACATTCATATCGATACCGGGCGGAACCTGATAGGGATGTCGCACGACTTCAGTGCGACCAAGCTGGGGGGATGGGACAGCGAGGAATCAGAGGAATACGCTTTTCGCAATCACCAGGGGTTGTATCGGAGCACGTGTGTGAACGTGCAGATGGAGGTGGGGCAGACGGTGACGATCGCCCAGTTCGTCCCGTTCGACCGCATGTACGCCTTCACCGGCGTCATCGACAGTAACGTCAGCCCGCAGCGGGACTGTCGGACGTCGGTGGCGATCCGGGTGGCCGATGCCAAGCGGCTGCTGCGCAACTGTATGAAAGCCGAGCACCCGCTGACGCCTGGCGGCCACAGGCTCCTCTTCTACGGCGACTGGCTCGACGAAATCGAAGACCTCGGCCAGCTGCTCGGCTTCGAGGTAGTAAATGACATGGAGTGAGGCGCACGTGTGGGTTGCAGCATTCCCCTATCGAGCGTGCCTCCGTAGCCGATTTGCAAGGTAGGTGCGAAGGGGGAGCGTCGCGATAGAATAGACTTCAGAGGAACGATGATCAGAATCAAGGCGGCCGAAATCACCGGGCCTCGACAGGTAACTTTGGTCGAGGATGAGCTGGCGGGACCGGGAGCGGGGGAGGTGGCGATACGCTCGCTGTACTCGGGC
>DAOUHX010000158.1:0-4709 GCA_034428395.1 Caldilineaceae bacterium | reverse complement strand
TAATCGCATCCCTCATTCTCGCAGCCTGCGCCGTCCCCACAGCTGCGCCCCAGGACGGAACAGACGAAAAAGTCCAGGTCATCTTCTGGCAGACCACAAGCGAAACCGCCGACTGCATCATCGCAGTCGCCGTCGACAGCTTCAACGCCAAGAGCGAGACCATCGAAGTCATCGCCGAAAAAAAGGCCAACATGTTTGACGCCGTCCGCCCAGCCCTCGCAGCCGGCGCCGGACCCGACATCGTGGCCACGCACGGCCCCTCCTTCGTAGCCGAATTCGCCCTCGCCGACCAGCTCCTGCCCCTCGACGACCTCTCCGACCAGTTCGGCTGGGAAGAGCTCTTCGTCCCCTGGGCCCTCAACCTCGGCCGCGTCCAGGGCACGCTCTACAGCCTGCCCCAGGAACTCGAAACCATGGTCCTCTTCTACAACAAGACCGTCTTCGAAGAGAACGGCTGGGAACCCCCCACAACCATGGATGAGCTCGAAGCCCTCTCCGCTGAGATCCAGGCGGCCGGCATCATCCCCTTCGCCGGCGGCTCAGCTGACGCCATTGACAACAACGAGTTCTTCTTCACCGAGTTTGTCAACAAAATAGCCGGGCCCGAAAAAGTGTACCGGGCCCTCAAGGGCGAGCTCTCCTGGACCGACCCCGATTTCGTCGCCTCCATCGAGACCCTCAACCGCTTTTTCCAGGCCGGCTACTGGATGGGAAGCCCCGCAAACTACCTCGTAACCGACTACGCCATGACCTACGCGGCCTTCTCTTCAGGCGAAGCCGCCATGATCATGGATGGCACCTGGGCCTACGACAGCCTCGTCAACGACATGTTCACCGAAGACAGCGAGCACGGCAACGACTGGGACTGGGTCCCCATGCCCTCCCTCTCCGGCGACCCCAGTTTCAACATCGGCACCGGCAGCACCCAGTCCATCAACCGCAACTCCGAGAACCCCGAGGCCGCCGCCGAGTTCCTCACCCACTACAACTCGCCTGAAATCCAGTCCCGCCTGCTTGTCGAGTGCCAGTACGCCACCGCACCCATCCGCCTCGATCCGACCCAGCTCGAGGGCGTAGAGCCGCGCATGGCCCGCCTGCTCTCCGAGTTCGCCAAGGCCTCCGAGGCCGGCGACTACGGCTACACCACCTGGTCATTCTTCCCGCCCAAGACCAACCAGGTCATCTACGAAGAGATCGAAAAGGTATGGGTCGGCGACATGACCCCCGAAGAGTACATGGCCGCGGTCGAAGCCGCCTTCCAGGAGGAGCTGGCAGCCGGCGAGACCCTGGTCATTCCCGACCGCTAGACCGCGCACCCGCGGGTCATGAAAAAGAGGCGGTCCCCGTCCAAGTGGACGGGGACCGCCAGTAGAGGCACACGCAGCACATCCGCACAGTTCGCAGCCCCGCCGGCTACCTGGCGGACCCGGCTCGCGCCCGCCCGTTCTCTGTGACGACTTGGCCATGACCGAACCGGACCAGCCGCACGCCCCATCCCCGCAGCCCCGCGCCGCCGCCGTAACCGCGTCGGCCCACAAACACTCCTGGCGCCACAGCAGGCGCTTCCGCCGCCAGATCATGCCCTGGCTCTTCATCGCGCCCATCACCATCCTCCACCTCGTCGTCGTCGTCGGACCCTCACTCGCCGGCACCTACTACTCGCTCACCGACTGGTCCGGCATCGGCAAAGCCGACTTCATCGGCCTCGACAACTTCCGCGAGCTCTTCTTCAACGACCGCAACTTCCTGCTCGCCTTGCGCCATAACATCCAGTGGCTCGTCTTCTTCCTCACTGTCCCCTTCATCATGGCCCTCGGCGTAGCCAGCCTGCTTGCCCAAGTGCGCGTCGGCTCAATGACCATCCGCACCGCCTTCTTCATCCCCTACGTCCTGCCCAGCGTCGTCGTTGCCTCCATCTGGCGCATGCTCCTCGACCCTCGCATGGGCTTCGGCGCCGCCCTTCAGGACTTGGGCATCAACGGCCTCGCCTACCCCTACCTCGGCGACAAAAACACCGCCCTCCCCGCCATCGCCTTCGTCGACAACTGGCACTGGTGGGGCTTCCTCATGATCCTTTTCCTCACCGCCATGCAGAGCATCCCGACCGATCTGTACGACGCCGCCAAAATCGACGGCGCCAACCGCTGGCAGGAGTTCCTCCACGTCACCCTGCCCGGCATCCGACCCACCATCTTCTTCATGCTCATGATGACCGCCATCTGGTCCTTCCTCGTCTTCGACTATGTCTGGATCCTGACCCACGGCGGTCCCGCCGGCAGCTCCGAAATGCTCGCCACCTACCTGTACAAACAGGCCTTCCAACGCTTCGAAGCCGGCTACGGCGCCGCCATCGGCCTCACCATGAGCTTCATCGCCGGCATCATGGCCACAATCTTTGTCTTCTTCCGCCGCCGCGGCTGGGACGTCTGACCGCCCACACTACCGTAAAACTTCGAGGGCGACACCGGTGTTCAAGCGAAATCGCAAGTCCAACTTGATTCCCAACTACATCATCCTCGCCCTGCTCGTCGTCTTCGCCCTCGGCCCCCTCCTCGTCCTCATCTTCAACTCCCTCAAGTCCTTCAACGACGTCGGCACCAACCCCATCGGCCTCCCCCGAAACTTCATCTTCGAGAACTACGCCAACGCCTGGGTCCAGGGTGAATTCGCCACCACCCTCACCAACAGCGTCATCTACGTCGTCTTCACAGTCGCCGGCGTCCTCATCCTCGGCGGCATGGCTGCCTACAGCCTCGCCCGCCTCGATCCGCCCGGCGACAACTTCTACCTCGTCTACATGCTCACCCTCTCCACCCTGCCCTTCTGGCTCTACGTAATCCCCCTCTTCATCATGTGGCGCAACATCGGCCTGCTCGACACGCGCGCCGGCCTCATCATCATGTACATCGCCTTCAACTCCCCCTTCGCCATCTTCCTCCTGCGCGCCTTCCTCATGAGCCTCTCACGCGACTTCGAAGACGCGGCTCGCGTCGACGGCGCCAATGAATGGCAGGTGATGACGCGCGTGGTCATCCCGATCATGTGGCCGGCATTCCTGACCGTAGGACTGGTGGTCGGGCTGGGCGTGTGGAGCGAATTCCAGGCGGCGCTCATCTTCCTGCAGCGTGACGAGCTCATGCCCGTGACAACAAGCTACTACAACTTCACACAGCGTTTCGGCCGCGACTGGTCGCTTACCAGCGCCGGCGCGGTGATGATGATCGCACCGGTCCTGGTGTTGTTCCTAGCGTTGCAACGCCAATTTGTGACAGGCCTGACGCAGGGCGGCATAAAACTTTAGGCCTTTGCCGCCTTCTGCCTCCCGCTCCGGCAGTTCAGCCCACAGCCCGCGCCCTGCAGCAGCAGCACACTACTTGACGCGCGGGCGGACAATCTGCCATAATATACGCAACAACTGCATAACCTACCTTCGGGGCAGGGTGAGGGCTGCAAAGCCCAATTCCCGACCGGCGGTAAGCCAGGCGACCCTGCCGGAGAACGGCAAAGTGCCCTGGTAAGCCCGTGAGCCGCAAGGCAGGAGTTCGGTGCAAGTCCGACGCCGACGGTATAGTCCGGATGGGAGAAGGTGCAGAGAGCGAGAGCGGAACGCTTAGCGCGTTCAGTTGCCGTTCTCTTCGGCTGTTCGCAGCGGCCGCTACGCGCAACGCCCGAGGTACGATCCTGTATCTCGGGCTGTTTTGTGTAGCAGGCGGGCGCCGTGCCGGGATGCACGCGCACGCCGGCCGTTGCCAATGGCAGCGATACGCACGCGCCGCGCGCGCGGCGTTGACGACGGCGCGCAAGACCCGAAGCGATTGACTGCTTCGGGTCGTTTGATTTTAGAGGCAAGGGAGCGCAATGAAAGACAGCTCAGTTCTTTTCCCCGGCGCGCAGGCTGAACAGCAGACCCGCCGCAGCCAGCGGAAGTCCGGCCGCATCGGCGACTGGGTCGCGGAACACCCGGCGCTGGCCGCATTCCCGTTTGTGCTGGGCGCCGCGCTGCTGCTGTGGGAAGGGCTTGTCCGCTGGCAGGACTATCCGACCTTCATCCTGCCGCGCCCGGGGCGGGTCGTGCAGAAGGCCGTGACGATGGCCGCGGACGGCTCGCTGCTGCGCCATACACAGGTCACCGTGGCGGAGATCGCAGCCGGGCTGCTGATCGGACTCACCCTCGCCTTTGTGCTCGGCTACTGGCTCGGCCGCAGCCAGGCCCTCGACCGCATCGTCTCTCCCTATCTCGTCGCCAGCCAGACAGTTCCCGTCGTGGCGATCGCGCCGCTCCTGGTCATCTGGTTCGGCAGCGGCCTGTTGAGCAAGGTGCTGGTTACCGCCATCATGGTCTTCTTTCCGACGCTGGTCAGCACCATTGTCGGCATTCGCAACGTCGACCAGGACCTGCGCGAGCTGATGCGCTCGCTGCGCGCCGGCCGCCGCCATCTCTTCGTCAAGCTGGAGCTGCCCGCCGCCATGCCGGTCATCTTCGGCGGCCTCAAGCTCAGCGTCATTCTGGCCGTCGTCGGCGCCATTGTCGGCGAGTTCGTCGGCGCCGACGAAGGGCTGGGCTTCCTCATCAACCTCGGGCGCGGCGTGCTCGATACGCCGATGATCTTCGTCGCCGTGCTCATGATCGTGCTGCTGGCGCAGGCGATGTACTGGAGCGTCACGCTGCTCGAGAGCTACCTGCTGCGCTGGAAGCAGCACGAAATCAA
>DAOUHX010000157.1:0-7876 GCA_034428395.1 Caldilineaceae bacterium | reverse complement strand
GCGGCGGGCCGAAGTCGGGGTCTGCGAACCGAAATACCCTCTTGCGCTCGCGATTGTACCCCCCACGTTCCGCAAAGCCAAATACGAATTATTTCGCGTACCTGTTACAATAGTGGTTAGCGGTCGGTGGATGATATCCGTCACCGGCCTCTGACGACCAAAGACGTACCACCAGCCTCTGCTTTTATGCTTTCAGGGTTTTCGATCCGCCGCCTGCTCTTCGTCGGCCTTCTCATCGCACTGTTCGGTGTCTGCCTCTACATTGTCGGCACACAGGTTGCGCCGTCGCTGATGCCTGCAACGGCGGGCGAGGGTGACACCGAGCTGCCGGGCGATATCGAGGTTGGCGGGCCGCCCAATGCGCCGACTCTGCGGGTTGGCGGGCAGGTTGTGTTGGAGCGGTCGGGTACACATTTCGGCACGCCGCGCATTAGCCCTGACGGCACGCTGATGGCGATAACAGTTGTGCCGGCGGGCACGGAGACGATTGGTCTGGCCGAGATCTACCTGATTGAACGTGCGACGGGCCGCGTGCGCGAGCGCATTCCCGGCCACAACCCGCGCTGGCAGACGGGGCGCAGCAACCGTCTGCGTTTCGACCAGATCGATGCCCAGAGCGGCCGCTCGGCGATTTACGATGCCGGCGACGGGTCGATCATCCAGGAAGAAGCCCGTCTGGAAGATGACAATCCGACGACGCGGGAGGGGATTGAGGCGGCGACGCTGACCTACCCGGCGACGATTCGGGTTGCGCATCACCCGGAAAACAACTGCCGCAGCGTGCCGGACTGGCAGGTGGACGTAATTCCGTTCGAGGAGTATGTGGCGCGTTCGGTGCCTGCGGAGGTACCGATTTCGTGGCCGGAGGCGGCGTTGAAGGCGCAAAGCGTGGCGACGCGCACCTATGCCTGGTACCAGATTTTGCGTGGGCGGCGCTACTATGACGTGACGGATTGGGCCAATTTCCAGATGATGTGCAACGGCCGTTACGCTTCGACCGATGCGGCGGTCAGCGCAACATCGGGCCAATATCTGGCATACACAAAGGACAGCACGGGCGCGCCGATAATCGCGATGTACAGCGCGAAGAACAGCCATCCGACGCTGACGAACCCGGCGGTGGCCTATCTGCAGGCTGTGCCTGACGAGACGGGGCTGGGGGAAGTGCGCTGGGGGCATGGCTACGGTCTCAGCCAGTGGGGCGGCGTGCGGCGGGCGAAGATGGGGCAGACCTACCGGCAGATTCTGGGCCACTACTATACCGACGTCACGCTGCAGAACGCCCGGCAGCCGAGCCAGGCGATCGGCGGGTTCACGGGCTTGCCTCTGAGCGGGCATCTGCCGTCGGGCGGGCTGCGCTGGGGCTCGCTTGTGCCGCGCAGCCCGCTGTCGGGCACCGTCAACATTGATCCCGGCCCGGATACGCTGCCGCTCAGCGGCGTATGGCTGCGCAGCACGGAACTGACGAGCGGCGGCACGCTGACGGCTACGCTGTCGCTCAGCAACAGCCAGCAGGAACAGGTCGCCCTGAATATCGACTGGGACGCGCCGGACGCGCCGACGTTCACCGCGCCGTCGGCGGTGGAGGTGCAGCGGGCCACGCTGACGGTCGCGGTGCCTGAACAGGGCTCACGTATCGGCTTGAGCAACAATTGGGTCTGGCAGGGGGAGAACCTGCACACGACGACCGGTGAGGATATCGATGACGCGGAGGCGGACGGCAACCGGGCGCGGGAGGCGCGTGCGGACGACCACGAGGCGGGCTGGTGGTACGGCCCGTACACGAAAGACATTCCGCACAATGCCACCTACCGGGCGCTGTTCCGGCTGCGCATCGGCGAGCCTGAGGATGACGGCGATGACGATGTTCTGCCGGACCAGCCGATTGCCCAGCTGGATGTGACCGACAAGGGCGGGACGTTGCGTTTGGGCCTGCGCGACATCTGGCCGAGCGATTTTTCCGATGCGGACGAATACGTCGAGATTCCGGTTGATTTTCATCTTTTCGAGCCGGTCCAGGGGCTGGAGTTCCGGGTAAAGTGGCACGGGGACACGGACCTGGCGCTCGACCGGATCCAGTTGTGGCAGTTGCAGAACATATCGAAGGGACGGATCGATTGGCCGCTGCCGCACAGCGGCACGTCGATGGTATCGGCGATCGCGTTCGATGCGGCCCGAAACGCCAGCCCGATCGTCACACGGGAAATCGAATACGGCAGTGAACAGCCGCCGGAGTTCGGCGATATCGAGAATCTGCACGGCTGGTGGACGAAGGTGCCGGTGCTGATTGCCGTGCCGGTGCAGGACTACAACAGCGGGCTGGACTCAAGCAGCGGCCTTATGTTGCTGGACGACGAGTCGAAGACGGCCCATTTCAGCAAGCCCAACGACCCGCTGGCGGCGCAGAAGCTGTCGGCCTCGCTGGCCGACATCGCCGACGGGACGTACAGCGTCAAATTCCAGGCCAAGGACCGGTCGGGGTTGCAGGGGGAAAGCGAGACCGGTGAGCTGCGGGTTGACCGGACGCCGCCGGTTGTGCAGGCGTCGGCGGTGCTGACGACAACCGGAACCAACTCGAACGGGAGTGCTGAGGCCACGCCGACACCTTCGGTACGGGTGCTGTTCAGCGGGCCTGTCACTGTCACGATTGAAGCCGAGGACGCGACCAGCGGCGTGTGGGGTGTCGCGTACGTGCACAACGACGGTCCCGTCGTGCTGTACAGCGAGCCGTTCGTCGTTTCCGAGAGCGGCATTCACAATATCCGCTACTGGGCCAAGGACAACGCGGGGAACTACACGAGTAGCCACCGGCTGCGGATCTGGGTGCGGATCAGTACGGAAGCGCAGACCCTCTCGGA
This sequence comes from Caldilineaceae bacterium, assembly GCA_034428395.1. GTDB lineage: Bacteria > Chloroflexota > Anaerolineae > Caldilineales > Caldilineaceae > Bin5. The sequence continues at coordinate 5,018 of DAOUHX010000157.1, read as the reverse complement.
GAACGCATTCCTTCCGGGTGTCAAGTATGATGCCGCGCTTGAAGCCGGGCGGAATTCTGAGGTTGGAGAGTGAGGCAGCTGGCGCTGCCTAAGACTCACTGGCGACTATCCACTGCAAAAGCTGATCACCGTGCTCTTTGACCAGAGCGGTCGCGCGTTCGGGGTCGCGGGCTTCGACGCGTATTTCAAATAGGGGCCGCTCCGGGTTTGGGCCGATGTGAATCCACTCCTCGGCGCCGAGGTCTATCTTCAGGCCGCCGACATTTGACGGCGCCTTCTCCCTGATAACTTTGATGCAACAAACGCATCACCGTGACCGCGCTTCCGCCATCGGGAACGAACGCTACATTTGAAATCATCGCCTTCGATTTCAGCGCCCAGGACATTCTGCTGCCCGCCGAGGGCTTTTTCTTCGTCATAACCGGCCGTTTTACCAGCTCACTGGCGTTCGGCATCGACGCGGTGCCGGAGGGCGGCTGGATGTGGGTGCGCGGGTTGGGCGGCACGGCGTGGAGCAGGCCTTTGTCGCAGGCTGGCTTGTCGCGGCAGGTGACCTACGGCTTTTTCACGCGGGAGAGCGGCTCGATTTTGACCCTCTGCGAAACTCGGAATTCCGCTGGCGCAGGCAAATGCGCGGAACTCGGCTACACGTTTCTGCCCCTCTTGGCTTTCGCGACGCCCCTGTCGGCGCCAGCCCTACTCGCAGGCCCAGCCGTCGCGGTCTCTGTCCCGCGCTAACGTGTAATTCACGTGGTCCCTGGGCCAGCCTCCCTCCGGGACAAGGCCCTGTTCCTTCAGTGACGTACAGCTGCCGATCAAGCGTTCGTCTTCGTTTGACGGAACGGGCGTTTGTGTCGGCGCTGCAGCTGGCGCGGGCGTCGGCGGGGGTGCCGGGATGTTGGCGGCGACGGGGATCAGGTCGGCACGGGTGACGAGCAGGAGCGGGGCGTAGATCCAGCCCTGTTGCCCATTGAAGTCGAAGGTGAGCCAGTCGCCGGCGGGGGTGCGGCCGGTGGGACGGAAAATCTGGCCGCGTTGCACGCTGCCGAGGACGCCGAAACTTGTGCCTGGCCCTGAGCGCACGTTGACGACGTCGCGGTCGACGGTGAAGCTGGCCGCGGGTGCGGCGGTGGCAGCGGGCCTGGGCGTGCTGGTTGGGGCGGCGGTGGCAGCGGGCCTAGGCGTCCGGGTTGGCGCGGGTGCGCTTGTCTGCGTGTCGGACTGGCAGCGGCCGCAGATGACGATGGCGGCGATCAGCGCGGCGACGACGATGAGTAGTCTGCCCATAACGTGCCCCACGGGTGATGGCTGGCGCTACACTCGCAAATCGTGACAGCAAAAACTGGAAACCAGAAATCAGAGCCGCGGGCATCGGACGGAGAGGCCGTGCGGGACCGGCCGGAACTCGTAACTCGAACGGCAACGGCAACTGCTGGATCCACGAAGTCGCACAAATTTGCACGAAGAACGGCCACGGCAGTTGCAGCTGCCATGGTATGTCCTAGGTGTTGACGTTGAAGTTTTCGTGTGAATTCGTGTCAATTCGTGGATAGGGGTGTCGAAACTCGAACTTCGGGGGCTGCGCCGGGGCGGCTGAGCGGCTCCGCAGCCGGGGCAACCGAAGCGGAAGGCGAACCGCTGCTACTCACGCCCAGCCGCGCCAGCGAGTTTTTCGTGTTGAGCGAGGATGCGGACGACGAGACGCCGGGCGCAATGACGCCGACGGCCTCCTAAGACTCGCTGGCGACTATCCACTGCAAAAGCTGATCACCGTGCTCTTTGACCAGGGCGGTCGCACGTTCGGGGTCGCTGGCTTCGGCGCGTATTTCGAATAGGGGCCGCTCCGGGTTTGGGCCGATGTGAACCCACTCCTCGGCGCCGAGGTCTATCTTCAGGCCACCGATGTTGACGGCGCCTTCGCCCTGGTAACTCTGATTGAGCAGACGCATCACCGTGCCCTTGGACTCCCACGGGCAGTCGACCCTGTGGTGCGCCACGAAGAAGCTGGGCAGAGCGGCGACGATGTCGCTGACCGCGGCCTGGCGGAGGCCGAGATATTCGAGCAGGCGCACCGTCGCCAGCAGGCTGTCGGAGACCGGCTGCAGATCGGGGAAGATGAAATGGCCGGCGCCGTCGGTGGCGAAGAGGAGGTCGCCGGAGGCGGCGGCCATCAGATCGCGCAGGTCGTTCTGGGTGTAGACAACCTGGCCGCCATACCGCTGCACGACGGTCTCGAAGGCGCGGGGCAGGACGACGGGCAGGGCGACTTTGGCGCCGGGGTTAGCACTCATGGCAAGCTCCAGCAGGAGCAGCGCCGCGGTCAGATCGTCCAACACGACGCCGCTCTCGTCGATGAGAAAGATCCTCTCGCCGCCGACATCGAGCTTGACGCCGACGCCGGCATCGAGCACACTCATGATTTTGGCCAGATGCTGGAGCTGATGGCGGAACTGGTCGCGCAGGGCGCCCTGGACAGGCTCGTTCAAGGGCAGATAGTCGACGTCGAGGCGGCCGAGAATTGTCGACAGCGTGTCGCCGCCGAGGCCGTGGGAGGTATCGATAACGAGTTGGGGATGGGCTTGGGGGAAGGCGGTGCGGATGCTGTCCTGGTCGACGCAGGCCAGGAAACTTTCGATATAGTGCTGGGTGGGGTCGGTGGGATAGTCGATCTGCCCGACCTCGTCGAGGAAGGCGCGGCGGAAGTCTTCGCGCGAGAAGCTGCGTTCAACGGCGCGCTCGCCGGCCCGGCTCTGGTCGAGGCCCTGGCTGTCGATGAAACGGATGTCGACGACGCGGGGGTCGAGAGGGCTGAGGCGGATGTGGACGCCGGCTGCAGCGTCGCTGTGGTTGCGGACGAAATGACGGGCGACGGGTACGGGTACCTCGCCGAGGTCCCAGACATCGACGCCGGCGCTGGAGAGGCCGCTCATGAGCGCGCGAATGAGCATACGCGAGCTGCGGTGCGAGTCGCGGTTGATGGCGACGTAGCTGCCGCGCGGGAGGGTGGCGCCGAGGCTGCTGCCGAGCTTGGCGGCGAATTCGGGCGTAAAGTCGACGTTGACGACGCCGCTGACGCCGGAGCTGCCGAAGAGGGAGCGGCGGCCGCGGCTGCCCCAGATGATGCTCTCGCGTACGACCGCGCCGGCCTCGATCCGCTTGTTGGGCCACAGTTTGACGTCCGGATGCACGACGCAGTTCTCGTCGAGCACACAGTTATCGCCAATGACGACATCTTCATAGGCGATGGTGCCGCTTTTGAGGCTGCACTGGCGGCAGACGATGGCGCCGAGGAGCTCGCAGGTCTCGCCGATATAGGTGTTGCGCCAGACGACACAGTGATCGAGGCGGCTGAAGCGGTCGACAACGGTGTAGTCACGGACGACGCAGGGCCCTTGAATGGTGACGCCTTCCTTGATTTTGACGGCGTTGCCAAGATAGACGGGGCCGTCGATGCGAGCGTCGGAGGCGATCTCGACGTCTTCGCCGAGGATGAGATCGCCGCGTTCGATCAGGGGCGCGTCCAGCGCGGTCTGCCCGAGCGGCTGAGGCAGCCAGACTTTGCCGCTAATCAGGTCGGCATTGGCGCGCATATACTCGCCGATGGTGCCGACGTCGCACCAGTAGCCTTCGGCGATGTAAGCATGGAGCGGCTGGCCCCTGCACAGAAGGTCGGGGAACAGCTCGGTGGAAAAGTCGTAGGGGAGGCCGTCGGGGATGTAGTCGAGGACGGCGGCATCGAGGACATAGATGCCGGTGTTGACCCGGTCGGAGCGGATGGTGCCCCAGTCCGGTTTTTCGAGGAACTGGGTGATGCGGCCGTTTGCGTCGCTGACAACGGCGCCGTATTCGAGCGGATTGGGGACGGAGTAGACGGTGAGGGTGGCGAGCGCGGCGCTGCGGTGATGGTGTTCGACCGCGGCCTGCAGGTCGAAGTCTGTCAGCGCGTCGCCGCTGATGACGAGAAAGGTGTCGTCGAGGTAAGCGGCGGCGTTTTTGACCCCGCCGGCGGTGCCGAGGGGCATCTCTTCGACGACGTATTGGATGTCGAGGCCGAGGCTGCTGCCGTCGCCGTAGAAGTCTTGGATCACGGAGGGCATGTACTGCAGGGTAATGACGACCTCGGTGATGCCGTGATATTTGAGCAGGTCGAGAATATGGCCGAGGACCGGTTTGTCGACGAGGGGGACCATCGGTTTGGGGCGCCCTATGGTGAGGGGCCGCAGGCGGGAGCCTTCACCGCCGGCCATGACTACGGCTTTCATAATCGGTGTCAGGTTGTCAGCGATTCGTGGTGTGCGGTGTGCGTATCCACCGCGCGCGAACCGCTGCGGCTAAATGGGCGGCCAGGGATAGTTGCGCTGATGAGCCGGGGGCGCAGGATAGTGTCGGGCCTGTTCCAGCTGCTCGACGCGCTGGCACAGGGCATGCCGCTCCGGGGGACTGAGAAGCCGGTCCAGGGTCTGGAGCAGGGGGCTGGTTGCCTGCCTGAGGCTGGCTGCGAAGGAGCCCAGGTCGGCGAGCAGTTGCTCCTCGATCGGTTCGCCGGCGAACTCCCAGATCACGGTGCGCAGCTTGTAGTGTTGATGGAAGCAGATGCCATGGTCAATGGCCCACATGTGCTCGTCGTAGCCGTAGAGACAGTGGCCGGCCTTGCGGTCGGCGTTGTTGATGAGAAAGTCGAAGAGGGTGAGGCGGCGCAGGGCGGGGGCGTAGCGGGCGTCTTCGCGCATATTGAAGTAGTGGATGTCAGGATCGCAGTCGATGAAGAACTGGATGCTGCCGGGCCCGCGCGGGCCGTCGCGCAGGACGGTCGGTGGGACGACGCGCCAACCGAGGGCCTCGCTGACGACGAAGGCGGCGGTCTCGCGCTGGCAGAGTGTGCCGGCGGGGAAGTCCCAGAGGGGATTTTCGCCGCGGCGCGGTTTGTAGACGGCGGGGAACTCCTGCTCACGGTAATGCACGGTGATGAGGAAGGTGTAGTTGGAGCTGTACGGCAGCAGCCCCTTTTCCTCGATTTC
>DAOUHX010000156.1:0-24253 GCA_034428395.1 Caldilineaceae bacterium | reverse complement strand
TGTGCGGCTGACACCTACCAGATCCGCGCGAGTTGACCTCCGAAAGGGGAAAAACATGCCCAAAGAAGTAATTATGCCGGCATTGGGAATGGCGCAAGACGAAGGTGTCCTGCTGCGCTGGTTGAAACGGGAAGGCGAAGTGGTGGAGGCCGGCGAACCACTCATGGAGGTGGCCACTGACAAGGTGGACGTACAGGTCGAGGCGCCCGCCTCTGGCGTCCTGACGGCCGTGACCGCCCAGGAAGGTGACGAGATTCCAGTCGGGCAGGTGATCGGTCTCATCGCCGCCGAAGGTGAAGAGTTGCCCCCTGCTGCGGCACTCGTGCGGACCATCGATGTGCCGGGCGAATCGGCTGACGCTCCACCGTCGGAATCTCGTGCCTCCAGTCCCGTCGCCGCGCGCATGGCCGCCGAACATGGCATAGATCTGTCTGAAGTCTCCACCTCCGGCGAACGCATCTCCAAGGAGGATGTTGAGGCCCACTTGCGTTCTGCAGTCCCCGTTGGCCGCGTGCTGGCCTCTCCCAAAGCGCGCCGGCTAGCACGAGAGCGTGGCGTCGACCTGGCGGCGCTGGATGGCAGCGGTCCAGAGGGCGCCGTGTTGGCCGCCGACGTACCGCTCGAAGCGCCAGCCGCTCCCTCGGCGCCCCAACCCGTGCCCGCAATCGGACAGCCGGAGCAGCAACCAGTCTCGCGTATGTGGCAGATCATGGCCCAGCGACTGACCGAAAGTTGGAACAGCGTTCCCCACTTCTACCTGGTTCGCGAAGTGGACGCAGGCCAGCTGATGAACTGGCGCGATCTTATTTCCCCTGACGGGGAAGGCGCGGTCAAGATTACCTTTACCGACCTGCTCACAAAACTGGCCGCCCTTTCGCTGGCCGCCCATCCCCGCGTCAACTCCTTCTGGCAGGATGGCGCGATCATGACCAACCCGGATGTAAACATTGGCCTCGCCGTAGCCGTCGATGAGGGGCTGCTCGTCCCCGTTGTGCATAACGCCGACCGGTTGCGCGTCGAAGAAATCGCAACTTGCAGGGCAGACTTGGTTTCGCGAGCCACTACAGGCGCTCTCCAGCCCAACGACTTCTCCGGCGGTACCTTTACAATCAGCAATCTGGGCATGTACGGCGTTGACGCTTTCAATGCAATCGTCAACCCGCCCCAGGCTGCAATCCTGGCTGTTGGACGCATCGCCGAACGCGTGATTGCACTGAATGGACAACCGGCCGTGCGGCCTATGATGACTTTGACACTCTCCTGCGACCATCGCGCCGTCGACGGCGTCCGCGCCGCACAGTTCCTGGAGACCTTGGTCGGCATGATCGAAGAGCCCCTGCGAGCGCTCTAGCCGGAATCGTACAGGGACGTTAACGCAAACACCTTGCCGGGGAAACCGAATGCCACGCATAAACCGAGCAATCGAACTGCTGGAGGCTGAACAACCGATCTACTACAGCGGCGTTCGCGGCGGCCTCAACTACAGAAACGGTACTGTCCATCGGGACACCTGGGCCGATTACCTTATTGTGGAGTTCGAGCACGGCGCCTTTGACCCAGTCGGCCTGGGAGAGTTTATGCGCGGTCTCGTCGATGCAGGCCCGACCCGCAGTGGACACCGCACGCCGGCGGTCATCTGCACCCTGCCCACCGACGGCACAGACGAACACGTGATGCGGGCCAACGCCTGGATGGTCAAACAGGTCCTGGCTCGCGGCGTTCACGGGATTCTCCTCTGCCATGCCGAATCACCCGCCGCCGTCAAGGTCTTCGTCGAGTCCGCCCGTTACCCCTTCCAAACGATCGGCGTTTCCGATAGCGCCAATGCGGCGAATGCGTCCGGCAACGGCGAAACTGCGTTGGACCAAGGACGTAGAGGTGCCGGCGGCCAGGCCATGGCGGCATCCATCTGGGGCCTCACGCCCCAGGAATACGTCCAAAAGGCCGACGTCTGGCCCTTGAATCCGGATGGCGAGCTTCTGCTCGGTCTGAAAATTGAGAACCGCCGCGCGCTTGCGAACGCCGAAGCCAGCACTTCCGTCCCCGGCATCGCTTTTGCCGAATGGGGGCCGGGCGACATGGGCATGAGCCTCGGCCACTCCGACGCCCACGATCCACCATACCCTCCAGACATGGCCGCGGCCCGCGCCCGCGTGAAGGGGGCTTGCGACACCGCCGGGATATTCTTCCTCAATAGCGTGCGTCCTCACGACGTTCGGGAGCTCATCGACGAAGGCGTCATGATCGGCTCGGCAACTGAGGAGGCCGCGTGTGTCGGGCGCGAATATACGAAGCGCACGATGCCGTGGTAGCGACGGAAGGCGCAATCCAAAAGCCTTCGTACGTCATCAGAGTCTTACTTACCCCAGTTAGAGGAATAGAGACAAATGCACGAACAACAGAGAGCCCGCGCCGCGCAGCTTTTGGAAGAGAATGGAGTGGATTGCGCGCTCTTTTCGGACATTTACAGTGTACGCTGGCTGACAGGACTTAATCTACCTGCGCCCGCGCTGGTCTGGTTTGACAGAGGCAGATTCACTTTGCTGGCCGATGAGGGCTTTGCCCCAGCCTCCTCTTTCAGCGACAATCCGGACTGCGCCCACGCGACCTATGTCAACTTTACGATTCAGCAGCCCATCGATCCGCCCGGCCGCCTTGCTGAAATCTTTGGTGATCTTGTTGCCGAGAGCGGAGCGCCCGCCGGCCGCGTCGGGATCGAGGAAAAGAGTTTGTTTCTGTCACTTTGGCAGACGCTTAACAGCGCGCTGACCGGCTGCGAGCCTATCTCGCTTGAGGGAAAGCTGTTGCCGTTGCGGGCCGTCAAGACCGGAGAGGAGCTGGCCCGTATCCGTGAAGGTTTCCGCCTTGTCACAATCGGACATGATGCCGGACGCAATGCCGTACGCAAGGGGCAGCGCGAGATAGACGTCTGGACGGAAGTGCAGACGGCAGTCGAACGCGAGGCGGGAATGTGGATGCAGATGGGCAACGACTGTATTGTCGGCCATCGGCCAGCCAATATCGGCGCCGCCCCCCTGGACTTTGAAATCTACGCCGACGATTCGCTTATCCTTGACTTGAGCGTCGTCGTCGACGGATACTGGACCGACAGCTGCGCCACTTACTTTGCCAACAAACCCACTGCCTTGCAGCTTGAATTGCACAAGTTCGTAGAAGAGGCCCTCGCATTTGCAGTCTCCCTGCTCCGGCCCGGCGCCGTGGCCCAGGATGTGGACCGTCAGGTGCGCCGTTACATGGCCGATGGCGGCTACGAAGTCTATCCTCACCACAGCGGGCATGGCATCGGTCTGACCAGCCACGAAGCGCCCCGCATCGTCCCCTACAGCCAGGAATTGATCGAAGAGGGCAACGTGATCATGCTGGAGCCCGGCATCTACATTCCGGGCGTAACAGGCGTTCGCCTGGAGGATGCCTTTTTGGTCACTTCAAACGGAGCTGAGCCGTTGAGCCATCACGACAAAAGTTTGCCCTAGCGGCCTCGCGGTCCCCTTATAGCTAATTCGAAGGCCCCGAACTGCCTCGACGAAGCAGTTCTTATTCCCTTGAATGGGATAGACCGCTTTCGTCTCCCCACCGGCTAAAGTGTTCTGGTCTCCGTCAACCGAGGTTCGATTTCCCGACCAATAGTCAGTTCGGTTGGCCGGGTCCGAACACACCCTGCTTTGATTTCCAATCGGCAAGTTGTCAACTATTGCCTGCGCATGCGAGGAGAGACAATTCGGGAGCAGGGAATGTGCCAAACTACTGCTGATGTTAACAGCCTAGGCAGCGTTGCCGGACCGACCAATGGCAGGCTCCTCTCTCCCGCGACTGCAATCGTAGGAACTCTACTCGCCTTGGGCTTGGCCGTCTTGGCCTCGCGCTTCTTACGCCTGAGCGAAATTCCCCCAGGTGCGCTTCTTGACGAAGGGATTCATGGTGTCAATGCCTTGCAAGTGCTGCGGGGAGAGCACGCTGCCTTTTCCCGAAAAGCATGATGGCCTGGAAGGTCTTATGGCCTATGGGGTCGAGTTCACGACAAACCTGTTTGGGCGCACTATATTGGCACTTCGAATGCCTGCGGCCGTTGCCAGTGCTGGCACCGCTTTTGCGGTGTTCTGGCTCGGGTGGCTCCTCTTTCGAGAGCCAGAACTGGGCGGAAAAGTCAACGCATGGCGCGGAGTTCTCGTCGGTGGCGTGGGGGCAGGTTTGCTGGCAGCTTCTCTTGGCCAGACGACTATTGGCCGTACTGCATTTAGGGCCAATTTCCTGCCACTCTTACTTACTATCAGTTTTGCTCTCATTTGGTGGAGCTGGCAAAGACGAAGCTTGTGGCCGTTCGTGGTAGCGGGAGTGTGCACGGGCCTTCTTCCATACACCTATTTGGCGGCGCATTTTTCTCCATTTCTCTATCTGTTCTTTGGCTTAAGCTTCCTGCCCCATCTTCGTTCGGCAGCCAAAGAGCAGCCGATTGTTCACTTGTACAGAAGGCATATCATAAGACCGTGCCTCTTTGTGATCGTGGCTTCGCTGGTTGCCGCGCCGCTGCTCCTCTACTTCGCTATGAATCCCGGGGACCTTACCATTCGCAGCCAGCATCTCTCGCCTTTCAACGGGGTCCTGGGCAATCCAATTGGAGCTCTCCTCATCAACGCGTAGGAACACCTCCTAGTGTTCGGCGTTCGCGGCGACCAGCTCCCTAGGTACAATTTCGCCGGTCAGCCAATGCTGAATCCCCGGCAAGCAGTTTTCTTCTGGCTTGGTGTAGGGTTCGCCATGTATCGCTGGCGGCAAAGCCCTGCCAACCGGCTCTTGTTTCTCTGGCTGATAGTCATGATCCTGCCGGCTATGCTGGCCAGAACCGATGGACAGGGGCCCAACTCCTTGTGCATGATCGGCGCCGCACCAGCAGTCTACCTGCTCATCGGCAGCGGCGTGTGGGAGACGTACAGGTTCGTCTGGTCCCGGCGATTATCTTTGAGGTGGCGAAAACGACCTGGCTTGACAGAACAGGAAGCCGGGATCGCTGCAGCAGGGGCAGTTGTGATGGCGGGTCTGATTCTGCTTCAAGGATTTGCCACTTACCGTACTCTCTTTGTGGAATGGGCGGCCGAACTAGGCTTCAATCGCGCGTACCATGCAGAGTGGGCAGAAGCTGCCGAAGTGCTCAACGAACTGAAGTCCGATAGTGACATGGTCTATATTCTTCCTTATCCACTGCATAATGAGCACTTCAGCGATCGGCACCTTGGTTTCGAGTACCTCTATCAAGGCGCAGCCCCCGCTTACGTTCTCGCGGCATTAACGCCACACAACTTGGCACGGAAGGTCGAGAAAGTCCTGTCGGAAGATGGGATGTTTTCGACCGTCAGGTTCTTGGACTGGAGAAACCAGCTCGTTGGCGGGGACGCGAGAGCAGAAGAACACTCTCTCTGTTATGGAAATATGGGAGATACCGGGGCAGCGACGAATACGAGAGCTTTCATATTCACACTTTCGAGGACATCTCGTTGGACCGCCCATGGGCATTATATGACCAACTACAGTCCGTGGCAGTCTACTACGATGAGGGCATATCTCTTCATGGATTCGCCGTAGGCCAGTCCGCAGGGAATCTGGCGCCGCACAGCGAAGTCGATTTGAGAGACCATCGCCCACTGTGGGTGGCCTTGCAATGGCAGACCGCTCCAGAGCTCGAAATCGACTTTTCGATTTCCCTTCGCCTTCACAAGGCTGACGGTGATTTAGTTTTCCAGGAGGATTTCGTCCTGACGAATTCAGTCCGGGCGCCTACGAGTCACTGGTCGCCAGATGAGTCAGTCGATACGTTCTTTTACTTTGATCTACCAGCAGATTTCCAGCCCGGCGAATACGATTTGCGTTTGGTCGTCTATGATTTCGAAACGCAAAAACCGACAGTCGAGTTAGGTGTTTGGGAACCGGAACTTACTTTGACTCGGTTGCGAGTAGCGGCAGACCAGCAATAATGGCAGGATTCTCGCAGTCCGGTACGGTCCGCATGATCGGTACTGTGCCGGCGGTCTATCTCCTCATTGGTGTCGGTGTTTGGGAGACGTATCAATTCCTACGCAATAGGCGCCTCATCATCTCTAAACTCGGAATTCCCGCTAGACTAAAGAGTAGCACTTTGACTGACGCGACCGCGCGCGTCTTTGTCGGCTGCCTGCTTCCTGTTCAGGGAACTGTAGCATTTCGCACCTACTTTGGTGAGTAGGCGCCTGCCCCCCAAACCTGCAGGGCCTATGATCAGGAGTGGACTGACTTAGCCCGCGCGCTGAATGCCCAGCCTGCCGCAGCCGGCACGGTCTTTCTGGTACCCTACCCCTGGCCTGAAGAACCCTACGGCTTCGATTGCCTGTACAAGGGCGAATCGCCCACATTTTCCAAGAGGCCACCGCACCCAACTTGACACAGATGATTCGGTCCAAATTGGAATGGTCGGAGAGTATCACCACTGTGAAAGTTGTTGAGTGGAAGGAGGGTCCTGCTGGCGGACATATAAATGTCGACGACCGAATCGTTGCCGTACTGTCCATGTATGCGCGTCATAAAGGCAGCTAGGATGACGGTAGCTTTCGGATTCACAACTTTGCCGACATAGACCTGGAACGCCCTTGGTCCCTCTATGAACATCCGGTGCCACTGGAAGTACATTACGATGGCGGCATCTCTCTACTCGGGCTTGCCCTGGGTCAGGGCCCGGAAACCCTCCCGACATCAATCTTGTTCGACATGCGAAACGGCCACCCTGTGTGGATGGTTCTTCAATGGCAGACCGCCCCTGGGCTGGAGATCGTCTATTCGATCTCAGTGCGCTTGCGCGACGACGAGGGCGCCGTAGTCTATGAAAAGGACGACGTCATAACATGGGACAGTCTCTCGTCGACCAGGCACAGGAATCCGGACGAACCGGTCGAAACTTTGCACCTTCTCAGTCCTCGCCACAATCTCCCGACCGGAGAGTACGAGTTGAGGCTCGTCGTGTACGACTTCGAGACGCTCAAACCAACAGTCGAGCTAGAAGTCTGGGAGGCAGAGATAGTCCTGGCGCGCCTGCGACTGACCGAGTTAGAGTGACGAGAGCCCTTTCCTTCTTGCGCCCACCGTTTCGACCCTTCCCTGTTCTGCGTAAGAAACTACATCTAAGCATGCCCAACAACGCCAAGACATTTCCATTGGCTGAAAAGTAGGATACACTTGATCGTAGTCGCCCAAGCCCTTACAAATGCATGAGTCCTCGGCTGTTTTCGGCTTCAGTTAGGCTGCATTCCTCCACAAACCATACTCTTGAACTAACCGGACGCTTTCGGCCGCTCGGGAATCCGCCAAGTTACAAGGAGGCTCCAGTGAGACTGGTTTTCTGGGTATACCTGAGGGTGCTGGCAGTCGTCGTGTACGTGCAATACATCGGGTCACAGTTCTACGATCCCACCTCAGAGGGCTTGGCAGAGGCAATCTATCGGATCATCGATCCCTTGATGGTGCTTGGTATGCTCATTGCCGTATACTTCGCCTATCAGCGCAAACGCGCCGTCGACACCGGTCCGGACAACGCAGTCAACAGGGAATATCTGGAAGCCAACGTCACCTATTACATCAGCATTGCTCTTCTGGTCGGCCTGCTATGGAACTGGGTCGGCTTCCAGTTTGCCGATCCCTTGACGACGCACAGCTGGCTCTGGGCTCTGATTGACATTACTGCTCCCCTTCTCTTCTTTGCAACAAGCACCCAACTCATGAAAAACGAAGAATGACCCCCTCCGCCCGCTTACACATGTCAACCACCGATCAAATGGAAAGGAGCACCAATGGATAAGATCCCTCTTGCAATCGTCGGATGCGGTGGAATGGGTCATCGCCACCTCTACGGGCTGGCGGAACTGAACGATTCCGGCCTCTCCCCCTTCGAACTGGTGGCCGCCTGCGACCCCGTCAGGGCCAACGCCGAGTCCCTCGCCGACGACGCTGAAGAGCGCTTGGGTACACGCCCCGCGGTCGTCGAGCGGATGGAGCTGTTGGAGCCTTTGGGGATCGTCGCTGTCGACATCACGACTACGCCCCGTTACCACCACACAGTTGCCGTCGAAGCTGTCGAACGAGGCTGGCATGCCATGGTCGAGAAACCCGTCGGCCTGACCGTACGCGCCAGCAATCGCATCCGCGAGGCGGCCGATCGCACCGGCAAGATCGTCAGCGTGGCCGAGAACTATCGCCGCGACCCGATGAATCGTCTCGGTAAGGCGCTTCTGGACGCCGGAACAATCGGTTCGCCCCGCCTGATGATCCACAACACGATAGGCGGCAGCGACCTAATGCTGATCACGGTCTGGCGCCACCAGAAAAATGAAAGTGGTGTTCTGCTCGATGTAGGTGTCCACTTCACCGACATAATCGAGTACTACCTCGGCCCGGCTACCACTGTCTACGCTCAGACCCGACTGCACGAAAAGGTCCGGCGCAATGTAGCTGCCGAGCCCGGCGGGAGCTCACCAAGAAACCCTTCCGTAGTCTACGAGAGGTGGCAGAAGCAGATGCCGGCGGAGTTCGAAGCCACAGCCGACGACGCCACTTATGCAACACTTCTCTTTGAGAGCGGCGCCGTCTGCCAGTACATCGAGGACCACGCCGGCCACGGGCAAGGAGTCTTCACGAGGCAGATTCACGGCTCCGAGGGCTCTCTCGACCTGCCACAAGACCGTTCCGGCCAACTGATCACCCTACACAAAGATGGTGAGGCGATCTGCGATGAAAGCCTCCTCGATCTCGTCCCGGACTTCCACCTGGAGCCGATCATCGCCGCGCTCTTTGGCGGTGACCGTCTGTGGGGTTACGACTTTCCCTTTCCCGTTACCGACCGCAAACTGATCGCCGCCGAATATGCTGAACTGGGCCTGGCCATCGAGGACGGCGGTACGATCGAGGTCGATGTCGCCCAAGGTGCCCGTTCGGTGGCCATTTCCTACGCCATGCTGGAGTCAAGTTCGGCCGGCCGCGCCCTGTCCATGGACGAAGTCCTGTCAGAGGAGGCAGACACTTACCAGTTCGAGATTGACGAGGAGATTGGACTGGTGTAACGGGAATATTTGTGTCGGTCGCACGGAAATGATCGGGCTTGGCATCCTCCGCCATCGCCCGAACTCTTGAGAATCTACAATTAGGGGACCACGCCTTAGCGAGCGCAGTCTTCCCGGCGTTGACTAAGCCCTTCCTGCGCTCAATCCTGACGCTGTATGTCCTCTTGTGCGGGCCTGGTCCGAACGTGCCCGTTATGGCCAGCCGTTAATCAAGCCTTCCTGAACTTCTCGAATCGGCCTCGATTCGGAGTCATCTGGCATCTGGCTTCAAATCAGGGCGCTTGCGATCAATTCTTCCATAAAGCCGGCATCATTCGTCCGCCAGCGCAGGCGCTACCTCTTCCTTGAGCAGTTCCATCGAGCGCAGCCAGCGAGTCTTGTCGTCCCAGTCATGCGCAATGGCCAGAAGTGTCCCAAAGCCGCCCGTAAGCTCTTGCACCTCCTTTAAGCGGCGGATGCACTCCTCTACATCCCCAACGATCGCGAGACGCCGCACAAGGTACTCCGCGGTCAGCTCCTCATCCGGCATCTCCGGGTCCTCCTTCAAACTATTCACGCGACCCGGACCGATCAACTTGATAAGATAGTCAAACGAGCGGGCAAACGCGCTGTTGAGCGCAAAGTCGAGCGCCTCCTCCGTTGATTCGCCTACAAACACGTTGCGCGCCACCCGCCAGTCCTTTCGGTTTGGCTCGTCTCGTCCCGCCTCGCGCGCCCCCGTGCAATAGGTGTCCCAGTGCAACGGCAGAGTCGATGCCGGAACAATGTTGCCGCTTACTGGCAGAAAGCCGCGCTGCCCGGCCATGCGCGCTGCCATCGACGCCCCCTTTATTATCGCCATCGCCACCGGGGGATGGGGCTGCTGATAGGGACGCAGCAGCTGGCCCATCGCGATCTCCGGGCGCGTCTGGTCGATGCAGATGTGCCAGAAGTCGCCTTTCAAGTCGAATGGGGCATCCCTCGTCCACAGCTCCATCACCATGTTGATCGCTTCAACCGTCATCAGCCCCAACCTGCCCGGATCAGGCGGCAGACCCAAGAGGCTGATATCGGTGGGAATGGCTGTTTGGCCGAAACCGCACATCAGCCTCCCTCGCGAGAGATGGTCCAGCAGCGCCAGGCGAACGGCTACATTGGCTGGATGATGAAACGGAGCAATCGTAACGCCCGTGCCGAACCTGATCGTGCTAGTGCGGGCCATTGCATGGGAGATAAACACATCATTGGAGGGGATCGGCTCCCACGCGACCGTGTGATGCTGGCCGACCCACACTTCGGTATAGCCTAGCGCCTCCGCCCGCTCGATCAGCTCCAGGTCCTCTTCGAAGCATAGCGTTCGGTCCTTCTCCGGTGGGTGAAGAGGCATCAGAAAGTAGCCAAGTTGCATGGACAATTCTCCATATTGGTAGGAGTTGACAGGCCCGGCCAACAACCGGCGGCCACTCCAATGCGTTGCGGGGCTGACAATGCTGCTTGTCGCCGGCGCGCGATTCCGGACTCTCTATCCCGCCCGCGGGGAGCTACGCCGCGGCACGCTCCAACCAGGCTTCGTCAATCTCAAGGCCGAATCCCGGCGCGTCGCTGGGCCGCACATATCCGTCCTCGATCACAGCCGTGCCAGGCAGTTTGACCATCTCTGCCAGCGGCACGCCCGGCGCGGACACGTCCTCCGACCGTTCGCCCCAGGTAACGGCGGGCATAGCCATCGACAGATGCTGGCCGAACGGGTAGTTCATGCCGCCGTGGGCTATCACGGAAATATGATTCGCCTGCGCCAGGTGACAGATCTTGGCCGCTGCTGTAATGCCGCCGCACCAGAGCACATCCGGCTGGAAGATATCTACCAGCCGCTTGCCCGCGGCCGCGGCGAATGGGGCCAGATTGTACCAGTGCTCACCGGTCGCCAGCGTCTGCCAGGGTAGGCGTTGCCGGATCGACTCGTACCCCAAGAGATCTTCCGGCTGGATATAGTCCTCCAGCCATTTGAGATTGTACGGTCGCATCCGTTCGGCCACTCGCACGGTAAACTCGCTATCGTAGCCCGTCCAGGCGTCCAACATCAGCTCCACGTCGTCGCCAATCGTCTCGCGTGTGCTGGCCACGAGCTCCTCCAACTTGTTGAGTCCCTCCAGCCCGTCCTCCGGGCCCCAGGGGCTGAACAGCTTGGTCGCTTTGAAGCCCAGCTCCATATACCATGCCTGGTCAAACCCCGAGGCATAGCAGAAGATCTTCTCCTTCTGCGGTCCGCCTAACAGCTCGTAGACCGGTAGCCCCAGAAGCTTTCCCTTGAGGTCCCACAGGGCAACGTCGAGCGCGCTGATGGCGTAGCTGGTCATGCCCGTGGGACTGAAAGCCGTGCTCAGCCGCACCATCATGTCCCACAACTTCTCGGTGGCCATCGCGTTTTCGCCGATCAGATTTGGGCCGAGATGCTCGTTTATGATGCGCGTAACCGGTGGCGCGTAGAGCGAGAGGCCAAAGCCTTGCGTGCCGTCCTCCGCCGTAACAAGCACGGCAGGACGTTTCCAAGGCGCAAACGAGACGTGCCCCACGCCATTTGGAAACCGTTCGTAGCGCGCCATTGGGCGGTTCATGTGGATCGTCTGCGCCCTACTCGTCTCGCGCGGCACCGTCTCCGGCCTGGGCTCGGTCGCAATCTCAAACGCACGGATCTCTTTGATTTTCATTCTTCTGCCCCATGTTCATGTAGAAAGCCCTGCGCAACGGCACAGGGTATGACGCGCTCACGCTGATCGGGAGACTTCAAATCGGCCGAATGGTCGCCTGTTTTCCTGCCAGAATCAAGAGTATTGGCGCATAATCCTGCAACGATAAACACACTTCTCAGCAGATCTTGATTCCAGCGTGTCCGGCTATTGGATCATGGTTTGTTCCCAGTCCACAGCTTTTTCAAGGTCCAGTTGATTGTTGGCTAAGACCTGGACCTGAGTCCAGCTGAATTTGCAATGTTCTCAACAGACTCGTAGTGTTTTGATGAGAAGTTTTGGCGTCGATCCGGCATTCGGTAACACGCACCAGGAGTTCTGGCACAGACACTGCGAGGCCCTGTTTAAGTCTCTTGTTGGGATTCGCATGGAAACAGATTGGTGGCAGCGGCTGCATGGTATGGACCGAATCGTCACCTTGAACGATTGCCGGCGAATTGGGGCTGAGGAAAAGCCAGACTCGCACAGTTTTCACAACATCCCTCTTGAAGTCCGCTCACGCAAAGAGCGCGGCCGGGCCGGCTGGACAAACAGGCAGCTTGCTCTCGACCTGCTTGTTTTGGATTCTGTCCACAATGGTGTGTACCTTGCCTTCTTTTGGTAATTCTTACGCGCCTGTGGGTCGCCAACAGAGTCAATGGGCTGGCGATGGCGAAACGCACTGTCGACACCCGGCCCTACCGCGCCTGGCGGACGACAGGACACCTGGTCATTACATTACTACACACATGATCCTGCCTCCCGCTGCCCTGCCTGTTGGCCGGCCCGATGATACATGCCTTTACGATGGGAGAGCGTCTGTGCTCTCAAACCCGACCAGGACGGCTTCGGAATCGACGAACCCATGGTCGAGCAAGATTCGCCGACCCCGCCGGCCCAATCCAGCCGCTGTTCGACATTACGCGGCGGATCTTTTGGGCGGCAGGCTGACAAATGGCAAAGAATCTATGGGTTTTCGCCTATCTTCCACACTTTACCCTCGCCATAGCCGATGACATACACATTGCCATCCTCGTCTTCGCTGATACTGCTTACCGGCGTGCGTGCGTGCGCGATAAGCGCACTTTGCCATCCACTTTCAGAATCCGAACCCGCTCTGGATAATGCCCATATGCGGCCTGTGCAAAAATCGGCGTAGATAAAGGCGCCCTGCAAATAGTCCGCCCCAGAGCCTCGATAAACGGCCCCCCCAACTATGACGCATCCCTCAGAGCGCCCATATTCGGCCACCGGGCCGATCAGTCCCTCCGCACTGCAAAGCCAATGACCTTCATTGCAGGCCTCATCTGAAGGGCCGCATTGCTCTCGAAAGCAATCGATTCCTTCCATCGTGCGCCAGCCGTAGTTTGCTCCCCCCAAACTCCTCGCCGGTTGGTAATTCACCTCCTCACGCCTAAATGCGCCCGCGTCCGGGATATATAGCCCCCCCGTCTCAACGTCAAAGGCAAAACCCCCAGGGATTGCGCAAGCCATAAGCCCAGATCTCCTGGCGCAGGCCAGCCATGCCGAGAAACGGGTTGCTGGCGGGAATGCCATATGGCTTCACCCCTGACTCCACATCGAGACGAAGAATTGCACCCAACATCGTGCTGGCATTCTGGCCATGCTCGTCAGGGTCGTTGTATGCGACCCCGCCACCGTCGCCGCTTCCTACGTACAGATAGCCGTCATACGGGCCAAATGCCAAGCGCCCGCCGTTGTGGGAATCGAAAGGCTGCTCTATGGTAAGAATCACCTCTTCGCTTGCAGGGTCGGCTCGGTCCGGCCCGCCAGCCAATCTGAACCGGCTCAAAACAGTATGGCCGTCGCCGTTGGTGTAGCTGACATAAAAGTAGCCCTTGTCGCCGTATCCTGAAGGGAATGCAACATCGAAAAGACCTTGCTCACCACAGCACTTGACTCGCCCGGAAATATCCAAGAAGGGGAACTCTCCTGCATGCCACGCTCCACTGTCCTTCGATCGGGTGATGATGCGAATACGCCCCTCCTGCTCGACCACAAAGAGCCGGCCACTACCGTCATCTGCATATGATATCCTTACCGGTTTCTCCAGTCCATCAATTACCAGAGAGAGATTCAACTCTTCGGAGCCCTTCTGCTCCCGCTGGTTGGCGACGGTGCTACCATAGATTTTGACCTCGCGCCATGCGACCCAGCTCGGACTTCTAGTGGTGACAATTAGAACTTGGCGAACCTGTCGCGGCGGAACGACATCGAAGGCCAAAATGTCACCATCTTTCATGTACGCACTGTCGATGCGCTTGTAACGAGCCCGTGACCCCGTTCCCTCCCCAAGCCATATCTCATGCGAGGTGGCGCCATCCGGAACCTGTGTTGCGACCATTTCTATGCCATCGACGATGTAGGTCTCATCGAGCTCGATATGCAACCAACCCAGAGGCATTCTGCTCGAGTTCCAAATAGTGTCGGAATCTCCGTCAATGGCTAGGTGCGCTCCCTCTCCGCCAGAAGAAGCCGACACAATCGCTTTTCGAGCGACGTTTTGACGCTGGACGGCAACTGGCGAAGCCTCGTCAGATTCTGTAAACGGAACGCAAGCCACAACCAACGTCGAATAGAGAATAACGAACCAGAGCGAATTGTACCGCCTCATGGGCCTCCTCGGGGGAACTCGCTGCGCGCGCGCGGCGCAGACCGGGCAAACGAGAAATCTGCTCCTCTCTTAGGCGGAACGCCATGAGTGCTTAAAGAAGCCTGATGTGGAGATCCCATCAATCCGTGAAGGGTTGCGGTCGAGCCTCCAGAATGCCCCTTCCCCTGCGGCCTATGCGTTCGCATACGGCTTCGAGCTCAATCAACAAACCGGCCGCCCGGCCTCCACGTCGGACAATGGCGGCTCGGACGTCGCTGAGACGCCACTCCCCGCTTGACCCTTGACCCGAATTGACACTGGTGGGACGGCCTTTAACAAGCAGAGCCCTCAATAGCCCTCTATTCCGGATCCCGAACTGTCTCTTGCCGTCCCCTGATCTTCTGCCGCAGCCGCTCCAAGCCTGTTACCCCTTGAGATCGGTCACCGTGATCCCCTTCAGAAACGCGTTCTGCGAAAAGAAGAACAGGATCAGGCAGGGCAGGATGATAATCAGCGCCGCGGCCATGTAGAGGTGCCAGGGCGTGCCGCGATATGCCACGTTGAAGTTCGCCAGGAACAACGTCAGTGTGAAATTCTCCGGCGTGGAAAGGATGATCAGCGGACCGAGAAAGTCGTTCCAGAAGAACACGAAGGCGAATACCGCGACCGCGGCCAGCGCCGGCTTGGATAGAGGAAGGATTATCCGAATGAAGATCAACCAGCGGGAAGCGCCGTCGAGATAGGCCGCCTCATCGTACTCTCTGGGAATCGTCATGAAGAACTGGCGCAGCAAGAAGATGTTCCAGGCCGACCCGAACCAGTGGGGAACCATCAACGGCCACAAGGTGTCCAGCCACCCAAGCTCTTTCCAGATGATGAACTGCGGCACCATGACCACCGCAAAGGGGATCATCAAGGTGCTGAGGATGCCGAGGAAAATGACATTCTTGCCCGGAAACTCAAGACGGGCGAAGGCATAAGCGACAAGCGCACTGGAAAATAGCGTGGAAAACACGCCGTTGAAGGTTACGATCACCGTGTTGAGCGCGTAGTTGTAGACAGGCGGATCGGTCTCGTATTGAATCGTGAATGCCGTCAAAAAGTTCGACCACATCACCGGCTTCGGGAACCACACCGGCGGCAACGCAAAAACCTGGTTTGGCACCTTGAGCGCTGTGTTCAACATCCAATAGAACGGCAAGAGAAAGAGGAAGGCCGCCGCCAGCAGCAGCACGTAGATGAGGAACAGCCGCAACAAACCCGTCTGGAAGCGATTGCCCAACAGCGCAGTGCGCACTCTACTGGGCTGCGCAAATTGTCTCGCGGCCAGACTTTCTGTTGATGGAGCCGCATTGTCGCTGACAGCCACTCTACTTCGTCTCCACTTGCCCTATCGTGTCCCGCCTTCGTAGTACACCCACCGCCCGGCAAGCCCGAACTGGACTACCGTCAGCGCGAAGATGAGCAGGAACATGATCCAGGCCATCGCCGAGGCGTAGCCCATTTTCAGATAGTGAAACGCGTTCTGATATAGATGGAGCCCCAGGAAAAGCGTTGCATTGTCGGGGCCGCCGCCGGTCATCACGTATGGCTCAGCGAAAGTCTGTATCGCAGCGATAATGCCCATGACGACGTTGAAAAAGATGGCCGGAGACAGCATCGGCAGCGTGACCGAAAAAAACTTCGACACCTCGCCCGCGCCGTCGATATCGGCCGCCTCGTACAGCTGCTGCGGCATGCCCTGCAGGGCGGCCAGGTAAATCACCATGGGAATGCCGACATTCCACAGGCTCTTTACGATCAGTGACCCCAATACCACCTCTTTGTCGAAGAGCCAGTTTCGTCCCTCAATGCCCACCAGAAGCAGACCGTTGTTTACAATGCCCAACTCGGTATGATACATCCACACCCAGATTACCGAACCGGCCACGCCGCTCACGACCGCTGGCAGATAGAAGGCCGAACGCCAGAATCCCAGCATCCGGATCCGCTGATTCAGGAGCAGCGCCAGCCCCAAAGCCAGCACCTGGCCAATCGGAACCGAAATCAGCACAAACTTGAACGTCACCCAGATCGAGGTGCGAAACAGCTCGTCTGTGGTCAGCATGTTGATATAGTGCGTAAAACCGTAGAACCTCGGCGGTGCTATCATCTTCCAGCGGAAGAAACTGAGCACGAACGAGGCCACAATCGGCCCGCCCGTGAACACGATGAAGCCAATCACCCATGGCAGGATGAACATATACGCAACCATGGCGTCGCGGAAACGCCGGCTGCGCCAGAGGCTGTTCTGAGCTGTCAGGCCGGTTGTGGACACGGAATCCTGCCCCGAATTATGACTCTTTGGCCGCCCAACGCTTTTCGCGCGGCGGAGCAATACCCGTTCAACGAAGGGCACGAAGGAATCTTGGACAAGCCGACACCTTCGCGCCCTTCGCGAACGCTCGATATGCTGAGGGCCAGATTAAACGTCGGAGATTACAGCTGTCACTTTCGGCGCAACCTCGGGGAAGATGTCCGCGGCCTGCACATCGCCCGAGTAGACCTTTTCCAGCGCGTCGCCGATCAGCTTCAGCGATTCACCTTCATTGGCCGGCCCAGGCAGGATATGCCCGTAGGTCAGCGCATCGGGAATTACGTCCCAGTCCACATCGAAGTCGACGTCTGCGACCCAGGGGAAAGGCTCGATCGCATTGGATGAACGCCGCGTACCGGGGAAGTTCGCCTCCGACGCGTAGTTGTAGATCCCCTGCGTGCTGGTGTTGTAGTTCAGCCAAATCCAGGCTGTATCCTTCTCTTCAGAAGTGGTGGCAATATTGTTGAACGCGCCGTGCGTGATCGTGTCGCGTCGCGCCTGGCTCGGCTCGGCCACAACGTTGAAGCGGAATCCAGCCTCCACCAATGTGCCTGTAACCCATGAACCCATCCGCTGCATTCCGATCTTGCCCGCTGCCAGCAGCTCGGCTGCCGCGCCCGCGCCGCCAATGCCGATGATCTGCGAAGGCGTCGGCATCACATTTCCGTCCAACAACATGTCGGCCCAGAACTGGATCGCCTGGATCGTCTCTTCTTTGTCCAGGTAGCACTCCCGGAAATCGGGGCTGTAGAAGCTGCCGTCGTTCTGCCACGCCTGCTTCACACTGTACATGTGCCAGCCGACCGGAATCGTCTCAGAGCCCCAGATCTTGTTGTCCGGGTCGCTGATGGCGCGGGCCTTTTCCTCATAATCGGTCCAGGTGAAGCTGTCCTTGTCAGGATAGTCCACACCGGCCGCGTCGAAGAGGTCGGCGTTATAGAAGGTAACATGGGGCGCGGCCGCGTCGGGAATGCCAAAACGCTTCCCCTCCACAACCGGATAGTTCCACCAGTTCTCGTAGAAGTCGGCCGCGTCGTAGCCGGGTTCCCCGTCCACATACGGCTGGATGTCGATGAACTGGTTGTTGCGGCCGAGGTCGAGTGCCATCGCCTCCCAGCTGCGCACAACGTCCGGCAGTGTGCCTGCCGCGGCCAGCGCCGGGATCTTGGCGTGAAACTCGCCAATCTGCTCTACACTTACTTCAATGTTGGGATATTCTTCGTTGAACGACGCAAGCGTTGTCGCAACGCCGGCTGCCGGGTCGTGGCGTCCATAACGGATCGTGATCGGCTCTGCAGCCGGCCCTTCAGCCATCGTACCGTCGTCCGCGGGGGCGGCGACGGGCGCGCAAGCGGCCAGGACCGCGGCGCCGGCCATCGTTCCACCTACTTTGAGAAAGGTGCGTCTCGACAAGGTCTCGCTGTGCTTCATTGTTGGATCTCCCCTCCGTGAAATTGAGAGTGAAAACATTTGGATTTGGCCTGAAAAAGGCTCCCAATAATCCTATGGAAATCAGTAATATTGTCAATTTTTTGGCTCGTTAAATTCTCCCGGGAAGTTCTCAACGTTGTCCATCCCATTGCGCGGTCTGCTTGAACGACGGTAACCGCTAAACGCCGAACTGTTGAGGGCGTCACTCGTCGCCACTGACAGTCAGGTGCAAATGGCAGTGGACCTCGACGATTCAGTTGGGTATCAGGAGAGCGTGCGCAACCCAACAAACGGCCGCGTGGGAGTCCTTCAGGCAGTGAGCCAAAGGATCGGCTCGGTGACGTACTCGCGCACCGTGTTGAGGAAACGTGCGGCCGGGCCGCCGTCCACCACGCGATGGTCAAATGTCAGGCTGAGCGCCACCATCTGGCGGGCGGCAACCTCGCCGTTGTGAACGGCAGGTTTGCAGACGATTCGTCCGATCCCCAAAATGGCGGCCTGGGGCAGGTTGATTATCGGCGTGAACGCGTCGATGCCATACATGCCAAGATTGGTAATCGTAAACGTACCGCCCTGCATCGCCTCACGCCCAAGGCGCTGCTGGCGCGCGCCTTCAATCAGCCGCTTCGACTCCTCGGCTATCTGGCGCAGCGACTTGCCCGAAACGTCGCGCAGCACAGGCGCTAGCAGCCCTTCCTCCGTGTCGACCGCGAAGGCGATATGGATGTCGCGGTGCTGCAGGAGCCCTTTGTCGCTCCAACTGGCGTTGATGGCAGGATGGTCCTGCAAGGCCGCGGCCGTCAACTTCAGATAGATGTCATTGAGGCTGGGAACGGCCAGCCCGCGGCGCGCGTAGCTTTCCTTCAGTTGCTGCCGCAGCCCGACCAACTCGGTAGCATCCGCCTCTGTGGTAAGCGTGACCGGCGCGGTCGTGTGTGCGCTCTCGGCCATTCTCTGGGCCGTGATCTGGCGAATGCGCGTGTGGGGCAGAATCTCTGGCGTAGCCGCTTCTCCCGCCGCAGCCGGTTCACCCCGTGCTGCGATAGCTACTTCTACGTCCTCGCGCTGGATTCGTCCGCCCCCCTTGCTCGCCGCCAGCGCTTCCAGGTCGATTCCTGCTTCGGCAGCCACCCGGCGCGCGATCGGCGAGGCATCCACAAGCGGCTCTTCTTGACGAACCTCCGCCGCCGCGCGCACGTCCCGCTCTATTATCCTTCCGGTGCTCCCGCTGCCCGCCAGTACAGTCCAGTCCACGCTCAGTTCACCCGCGACGCGGCGCGCGCGCGGGCTGATCCGAGGCCTGTCGCGTCCTTCCGTCTCAGGGAGTCGCGGCGAGGTTGCCTGCGGGATCGGCGGCTGCTCTCCTGGTGTGCCCAGTTCCTCGCCGCGCGCGGCCGGCTCGGCACGGTTTGCGCTCTGTTCAGGCAGAGATTCTCCCGCCTGGACGATGTAAGCAAGCAGGGCGCCAACGGGAATCACATCGCCCGAGGCGGGCGCGTTGGGCGGCAGCCGCAGAATGCCGCCCTCGAAGACTTCGACCTCCTGTGTGGCCTTGTCCCCCTCCACAGTGAACAGCAGATCACCCGGCTGGACGTCGTCTCCGTCCTGTTTCAGCCACTCGCCAAAGATGCCCTCTTCCATCGTCCATCCCAGGCGCGGCATGGTCACTTCATAGGCCATCAGACATCCCTTCGGTCATTCTGCGAGCAGATCGCGAATGCTCTGTTCGATTTCGTTTGGCTGCGGCGTTATCGAGTGCTCCAGCGGCGGGCTGTAAGGCGTCGGCACGTGCGCGCCGTTAAGACGTCGGATAGGTGCGTCCAGGTCGTCAAATCCCGCGTCGATGACCTGCGCCGCGATTTCGGCGCCGATACCGCACGGCTGAAACGTCTCATCTACAATCAGAAGGCGGCCGGTCTTCTGGACCGACTTGAAAACTGTCTCCATGTCCAGCGGCGCGATCGTGCGTGGATCGATGACCTCGACCGAAACGCCCTCCTCTGCCAACTTTTCGCATTCGGCAAGGGTCCTATCCACCATCGAACCGATTGCAACCGCGGTGCAGTCATTGCCCGCGCGCGCGATGCGCGCCTCTCCAAATGGAATCGCGTAATCGCCCTCGGGCACCTCGCCCCGGTTGAACAGGAGAGACTTGTGTTCGAGAAAGAGGACTGGGTCTTCGCTCTGCAGCGCCGTTGTGAACAGCCCTTTGGCGTCGCTAGGTATCGCGGGCACCACGACGCGAAAGCCGGGTATGTGGGCGAAGATGGGATAGTAGCTGCCCGAGTGGTGCGTCGCGGCCGAGTGGCCTATCCCGATAGAGCCGCGCAGGACGATCGGCATCCTGATCCGGCCGCTGCTCATATATTGCATCTTGGCAATCTGGTTGACCAGCTCGCCAAAGGCGTCAAGGATGAAGTCAATGAACATGAAGTCGACGACCGGCCGCGTGCCGGTCATCGCCGCGCCCGCGCACATACCGACAAATCCCCGTTCGCTGATCGGCGTGTCGCACAGCCGCTCCGGGCCGTACTTGGCATAGAGGCCTGCCGTCGTATTGAAATTCCCGCCCCTCTCGCCGATCCCTTCGCCGACGACAAAGATCGAAGGATCACGGGCCATGGCGCTGTCCAGGGCCTCCAAAGTAGCTTCGACGTACGTCAATTCGCGCATTGCCATCACCCCTGGCTGAAAATGTATTCGCTGACCGTCTCCGGCTCGGGCCACGGGCTGTTGCGCGCAAATTCCGCCGCCTCCGCTACAACGTCCTTGACCTCGGCCTCAATCGCCGAGAGCGTCTCCGGGCCGGCCTCCTCGTTGTCCAGCAGCCACTTCCGGTAGTGCGTGATCGGGTCGCGCGCCTTCCACGCATCCACCTCTTCCTGCGTGCGGTAGCCGGCGTCGCGCATGCCCTCGGAGTGGGCGCGCGTGCGGTAGGTCTTGCACTCGATCAAGGTCGGCCCCTCTCCGGACCGTGCCCGCCTTACCGCCGCGCCCGCCGCGTCGAAGACCGCCAGAACGTCGTTGCCGTCGACCGTGACGCTCTCCATGCCATAGGCCGGCCCGCGGTTGCCGACGTGAGGATTTCCGGCAGCGTAGGCAAAGGGCACCTCGGTGGCATAGAGGTTGTTCTCACAAACGAACAGGACCGGCAACTTCCAGATGCTTGCCAGGTTCAGCCCCTCGTGGAAGGCGCCGTTGTTTACCGCGCCGTCGCCAAAAAAGGCGACCCCAACGTTGTCT
The DNA here is from genome assembly GCA_034428395.1 of Caldilineaceae bacterium. GTDB lineage: Bacteria > Chloroflexota > Anaerolineae > Caldilineales > Caldilineaceae > Bin5. The sequence goes on along the minus strand of DAOUHX010000156.1, from coordinate 2,809 downwards.
TTCTTGAGGAGTTTGAAAGAGTAGCCGGCGCCGGTCGCCTGCAGAATACAAGGCCCGACGATTCCGCTCGTGCCCATCATGCCGACCTCAGGCTTGAAGAGGTGCATGCTCCCCCCGCGCCCTTGCGAACAGCCCGTCGCGCGCCCGAAAAGCTCAGCAACAACCTCGCGCGGGCTGACGCCCTTGGCCAGCGCGTGCCCGTGGCCCCTGTGCGTGCTGAAAACCGCGTCGTCGGGGCGAAGGTGGGCACATACCCCCGCGGCGATCGCCTCCTCCCCAACGTAGGTATGGCAGGCGCCGTGGACCAACCCCATCTGATGCGAGCGGGCCAGCTGTTCCTCGGTGTAGCGAATCGTGATCAACTGCCGGTAGAGCGCGAGAAGCTGCTCCGGCTCGGGCAGCTCAGCCATCTCTTGTGCGGCTTGATAGTCGGTCATGGGTCTATGACTCCTCTTGCAATCGACTTTATCCGGCCAGGTCTCAGTTCGGCACCGCGACCGGCATGCCGGGATGCGTACCGCTGGCGTTTTTGGCCAGGTTGCCGCCGTCCAGCGGGATCAACGCGCCCGTCATCCACGAAGACGCGTCGGACGCGAGGAAGATCGCCGGGCCCTTGATGTCGTTGGGATGTCCCATGCGGCCAATCGGCAGCCCGCGCAGATAGGATGCTCCCAGATTGGGGTCCGCCGCAATGCGCACCTCCAGGTCCTGGTTCATGATCTGGGCACATACGATTGCATTGACGCGCACGCCCAGGCTGCTCCACTCGGTGCTGAGCTCACGCGTCATCGCTGCCACCGCGCCCATCGCCATGCTGTAAGCGATGTGGCCGCGCCCCAGCGCGGTGATTCCCGCGATCGAGACGATGCTGAATATACTGCCGCGGCCACGCGTCATCATGCGTTTGGCGGCCTCCTGCGTGCAGATGTAGCGGCCCACGACCAGGTTTTGCATCACCTGCTGAATCTGGTCCTCGGTCAGCTCTATCGGGTCGGTGCGAAGGCCTTCGCCGGCGATGTTGGCGAGCACGTCGACGCGTCCCATTTCGTTGTCGACCTGTCCGTACATCGCTCGAATCTGCTCCGCGTCGGAAATGTCGCAGTTGATTGGCAGGGCGCGGCGGCCCATCTCTTCGATCTCTTGCGCAGTCGCCTGCGCGCCCGATTCGTTGATGTCGAGCAGTACGATGTCGGCGCCGGCCTCGGCCAGGGCGAGCGACGTCACGCGCCCCATCCCGCTGGCCGCGCCGGAGACGATGGCAACACGTCCTGTCAGATCAAAAAGCTGATGCGTCATCGCGTGCTAGCTCCTTGGGTGAAGGTTGACCTCAAGCTGAATCGTATGGGAAGGTCCCAAATCTTGCTATGGAGAATAGTAAGCCTATCGACAGTCCGGTTTCTGCTCATCTGTTCTCGTTGCGAAACCGAACGGTTCGGTCTTTTCGGCCTCTCAAATTGATCCTAGTCCAGGTCGCCATTGGTCCCATAATCTGCACGTCTGCAGTACTTACCAAGCGGTTTTCAGCCGCCTTTGCCGTAAGAGGCCGAAGCCCACTCGTTTTGGCGTGAAAGTGGGACATATGTCCCCAAATGTCCCCAAATGTCCCCAAATGTCGCCCTATATTTTTTTTCCGAAGGGGGGTGTTCGACTCCGAGATTGGCGGTATTTCGGGCGTATTTCGGGCGGGATCTGGCGGTTGGATTCGCATGACAGTTATAGAGTAGCACAGTTTCCGGACATTTGCTTTTTGGCGCCAACTGGGGCGACCAAATTGGGTAGTTTGGCTTGATGTTGACAGCGTAGCATGGCCGGAGCGATTTTGCACTGTATTTCGCCGTTTTGCGTCTTTTTCCGTCATTGAATGATCTTCTTGCCCCTTGGCGCCGTGGCGCGGCCGGGCTGCTGTTGCCGAGTTCTGGAAGATGTGTTGCCGTTCAGGCTGTTTTCCCATCGGTGATGGCGAATGTCGCGCAGATCATGATCCTACTATAGCTCGTGCCACCTTCTTTTGCACGCGATTCAGCCTTATTTCCAGTTTTGGTAGTTCGTCTTAGGGTTCGGGTCGGGGTTGTTCTTCAAACCGCGGATTGTCGGAAGAGGGGCAGACTGGATTCACGGGCGTTTCGCCTGCGCGCCCGACTCGTTGGTGTCGAGCAGTACGACGTCGGCGCCGGCCTCGGCCAGGGCGAGCGACGTCACGCGCCCCATCCTGCTCGCCGCGCCGGAGACGGTGGCCGCACGTCCTGAAAGATCAAAGATTGGGTATGTCACTTCCCGCTGTCTTCTTCGCTGAAGCTCTTACTCTATTTCATTCACCGGCGCGCGCGGCCGCTCGCCGCGCAGGACGCGCACCACCTCTTCGGCCCCCTGGACGCGCACGTCAACCTTCGATTCCTCGGAGTACCACCCTGCGTGCGGCGTCAACAAGATCCGCTTCTCCTGCAAAAAGGGGTGGTCCGACGCTACCGGCTCTTCTGCGAGGACGTCCAGCGCCGCGCCCGCGATCTGCCCCGCTTGTACTGCAGCCAGCAGCGCCTCTTCGTCTACCAGCCCGCCGCGCGCCGCGTTCACCAAGAACGCGGTCGGTTTCATCAGCGCCAGCGTCTCCGCGTTGATCAGGCGGCTCGTCTCTTTCGTCAACGGCGAGTGCAGCGAAATGTAGTCCGAGTCGCGCAACAACGTCTCCAGGTCAACGAGCCGCACACCCAACTCCGCAATAACCGCCGCGTCTGCATAGGGATCGAATACCAGCACATTCAGCCCCACGCCGCGACCCTTGCTCGCAGTCGCCTGGCCGATGCGGCCGCAA
>DAOUHX010000155.1:0-4745 GCA_034428395.1 Caldilineaceae bacterium | reverse complement strand
ACCGCAGTCTACGATCAGATCATTGCCGCTGCCGGCTCCGAACAGGAAGAACCTGACCTTGTTGCAGCAGACCTCGACCAGCCGGACTCCGACTATGATGATATTCTCGGCTACAGGGAGTGGCCCATTTTCCTGGTCAGCTATCTCTACCGCGCCGGCATCGCCTACGCCGCCGCCGGCGATGAAGACGCCGCCATCGCGCACTGGAGAATGGCGCTGGCCGAAGAGCCGGCCAGCGATGCCGCCTACCTCTCCCTCGTCCAGCTCGTGAACAGAAACGCCCCGGTCGATCTCTTCCTGCGCGGCGAAATCGACCTGTTCGTCAAAGCCTACATTCCGGCCATTTCTGCCTTTGAACGCTTTATTGCGGAGTCGCCGGATGACGCCCGCGCCGGAGAGGCCTGGCTGGGAATCGCCCGCGCCCAGATCGGGCTGGGGCAGTGGACCGCCGCCCGTCTCTCCATCGACCAGGCGCTGGAAAACTACCCGGACTGCGCCTGCCTCGGCAGCGCCTGGCTGGCGCGCGCCCAACTCGCGACGGCCGAGGGCGCGCCCGCCGCCGGCCGCCGCATCTACCGCACCTTCGCCCGCGAGCGCCCCGACGACCCGCTCGCCCCGCAGGCCCTCTGGCTGAGCGCGCTCTCAGCAATCGAAGCTGACGCCCACCTCAATGTCAGCGCCGCGCACCATGTCGACGTCCCCCCTGACCCATTCGACGAGGCCGTCGCCGACCTGCTCCGCCTCACGGACGCCTTCCCCGACAGCCAGCATGCCGCCGATGCGCTCTCCGTCGCCGGCATCGGCGCATTTGCCCACGGGCGCTACGCACAGGCCGCCAACAACCTCGCCCGTCTGCGCAACCATTACCCCGACGCGCATCCCCTCGCCGCCGCCTACTGGCTGGGCCGCGCCCGCCATGCCCAGGGTGAGGTCGACGCGGCCCGCGCACTCTGGCAGGAGCTCGCCGCCAGCGCGCCCGAGACCTATTACGGCGTGCTGGCCGGATTGGAAGCCGTCGCCGGGCTGCCGGGCCAGGATTTCGTCCCCCGCATGGGCGTGTATGCCGCAGGCGCGCCCGCGCTGCCCGGCGACGACGGCAGCCGCGCCTTTGCCGAAGACTGGCTCCGCACCCTTGAAGACACGCCGCAAGACCGGCCCGCGGATGCTCAGGACGCCGTCGACGGCGCCGCACAATCGGACCTGCCGCAAGCCGTCGCCGACGACCTCGACTTCGCCGGCGGTGAGCTGCTCATACAGACGGGCCGCCGCGCCGAAGGCTTGAGGCTGCTCGAACTGGTCTACTGGCGTTACCGCCACGACCCGGCCGCGCTCTATCCCCTCATGTTGCGTTTCGACGCCCTCGGCGCCAACCGCCTCTCGATCAGCGCCGCCTATCATCTGATTAAACTCAGCCCCACCGGGCAGGTAGCCGGCGCGCCCCTCTTTCTCCAGCGCATCGCCTATCCCAGGCACTACGCTTCCCTGGTCGAGAGGGAGGCCGCTGCCGTCGAAATCGATCCGCTCCTCCTCTACAGCCTCATCTTTCAGGAGAGCCTTTTCGAGCCGCCGGCGCGCTCCTTTGCCGGCGCGCAGGGCCTCACCCAGATCATCCCCAGCACCGGCGCGGAGATCGCACAACGCCTCAACTACCCCAACTATTCGGTCGACCGCCTCAACCTTCCCTCCGTCAATATCCGTTTCGGCGCATACTACCTGCGCTGGGTGCGCGACTTCGCCCACAACAACGACGTCGCCGCCCTCGTCGGCTACAACGCCGGACCCGGCAACGCCAGCGTCTGGTTTGACCGCGCCGCGCCCGACGAAGCCCTCTTCATCCACCTGCTCCCCTACGAAGAGACGCGTCTCTACCTCAGGCGCATCCTCACCCACTACTACCACTACGCGCGCCTGTACGCGCGCTGAAACAGGCCAGGGGCCCGGTCCGGCTCGCTGGCCGCGAATCAAGTTTTTTCTACTGGAATTAACGTCCCGCCAAACCGGTGAACTGCGCGCCCTGCACGAACTGGCGCTGGGCGAAGAAGAAAATGAGGATGACCGGCAGGATGGTGATCATCGAGGCCGCTATCACAAGGTGCCAGAAGTTGCCGAAGCGCCCCTTGAACCGGAGGAGCCCGAGGGGAAGGGTGTACATATCGCTTTCTGAGATGTAGATCAACGGCTCCATGAAGGCGTTATAGTGCTGCAGGAAGGCGAAGATGGTGATGGTGGAGACGGCCGGGCCGCAGAGGGGAGCGATCACCTGCCAGAGGATGCGGAAGTTGGAGGCCCCGATGATCTTGGCGGCCTCGTCCAATTGAAATCTCGCCTTTTCACAGCTGTACGATGACAGGCTCTCGAATCACATCTTTCATCTCGGCAATGGATTCTTCCACGAGGACGCGATTTGCTTCCAGCGTCATCCTGAAGATTTTCTCTGGTCTCTTCCAGAGTATTCCCTTGCGTATTCGCTCCGGGCAACTCTTCATCGAACCCGATGTAACCCTCAGGAACTTCCTTGAAGACGGCAGTAAACTTCATACCAGAAACCTCCTGTCCCACTGCCTCAGCACACGCATCACTTAGTTGCGCGCACTCAACTCCCCTCTTCTTTCGTCGGCCACTGGCAGCCGCCTTCGCGGTCCGGGCGGATGTGGGAGAATGATACGTCTTCAATGCCCTTCCAGGCGTAGGGATCGCGGCCTGCGATCATCACGATGTCGCGAAAATCGGCGCTGGCAACGTCGCGCGCGCCTGTGCCGTCAAACCGCCAGGGCAGCAGCGACTCCGCGCTCATGTAATGGTTGACGAGCGCGCGGCGGTATCCGCTGGCCGCCAGGTTGGGCAGAGAGCGGTGCAGCAGGTAGCCGTTGAAAAAGATGATGCTGCCGGCCGTCACCTCGATGGGAACGGCGTCGTCGTCACTGTAAGGGAAGTCGAAGGCCTCCACCACACAGTCGAAGCGCTCGTCGTCATGCTCCCTGTTGGGCCAGATGAGGCCGTTCGCGTGGGAGCCGGGAATGACCCACAGACAGCCGTTCTCGACCGTGGCGTCATCCAGCGCGATCCAGGCCGCATTCAGCGAGCGGTCGCGCGTGGGGATGAATGCCTCGTCCTGGTGCCAGGCCTGGCCCGGCTTGCCCGCCGGCTTGATGAACAGCATCGACTGCATGCATTTGACGTTCGGCCCGATGACGCGCGTGAACACATCCTTGATCGAAGGATGCGCCAGGCAGTCGAACATCACGTCCGAGATCTTGTGAGGGAAGTGGACGCAGAGGGTGCGCTGGATAACCTCGTCGTCGCTGTCATCGCGTCCCACCGGCGGCAGCCCTGCCACGTCGCCCATCTCCCCGCGGCAGATCCGTACCGTCTCGTCGTTCAGGGCCTGCACCTCCCCCGGCGAGAGCGCGCCAGGCAGCGCCAGATAGCCGTTCTCATGGAAGAAATCAGCGTGTTCGGCGGTGACTTCAGGCCGCGTGTGCGTCTGTGCGGGCGGCTCCACGGTCGCTGTCACTGTCATGGGACTCTTCCTCTGTCTGGAAGGCGGCTACGGGTGTTCGGCCTTCGGCAAAAGCCGCGGTTGCTGTCTTGAGTTGTCACGAAAGGCGGGAACAGAAGCATCGAAAACTATATTGCAGGTCCGACAGCGTTGTCAAAATACAGGGCAGGTTTGCACGGTCGGAAACGCTGTCACGGCTATACTGGCCAGTGAAGCTTTAATCCGTCTGAAGATATCCAGTCGCGGCGCGCAAGGCGGCTATCTCTCAGAATCGGGAGCTGGCGCAGCTGCGGCCGGACCGGGAAGAGGAGGATGACGGCAAGGGCGCCTTTCGGCGTTGAGACTACCGCTGCGGCCTGCAGATGGCCTGTAGTGAAGATGCCGCAGGAATATGCGCTCTGTACGCTGTACTACAGCAGGGGTCTACGTTTTTGTGGTATTCTGCGATCGACATTGCAAGCAGGACCAGCGGTTCGAGGCGGGCCTGATTTTCTGACGGGACCGGAAGGGAATCCCTTTCGTGCGTCCAGGCGAGATGCCTGCGGTCCAAGTGCGAACCCTGTGCAAGAACCTTGGCTCCGGAAGTGATCCACGAGTCAGGGGTTTGTATCAAAGGGCAAGACCAAAGAGGAGTTTTTCAATGACGAAAAACCGATCCAACGCGAATCTTTCGGCGCAGGAAGCGGGCGGTCCGCATAAGCTGTCCGGCTCACACTCCACAGCACACGGGCCAAGCCCAAGAACCCCTGCTCTGGCAACTGTCGAACCTCCCCATGCCCCTGTGAACGGTGACTCCCAACAGCATCTGTCTTCGAGTTCCCATCCATCAGATTCGGAATCAGAGCCCGCGCCGCCACCTGCCATCCAGCGCGCCAGCGCATACTCCGTGGCCCAGGAACAACTGGCCCGCGTCGCCAAGGTCATGCATCTTGACGATGATATGCGTGAATACCTGACAATGCCGCGCCGGGAACTGATTGTTCACTTTCCGGTGGTGATGGATGACAACACGATACGCATTTTCACCGGATTCCGGGTGCATCACAACACCGCATTGGGGCCGACAAAAGGCGGCATCCGTTACCATCCGGATGTGACTCTGGACGAATCGCGTGCACTGGCCATGTGGATGACGTGGAAATGCGCGTTGATGGATCTGCCCTATGGCGGCGCCAAAGGCGGTGTCATCGTCGACCCCAAAAGACTCTCGGAAAGGGAGCTGCAGGCGATGACCCGGCGCTACACC
>DAOUHX010000154.1:0-2818 GCA_034428395.1 Caldilineaceae bacterium | reverse complement strand
ACAGGTGCATCGACGAACTGGCGCAGCGCGACATAAGGCCCGAAGATATCGCAGGCATCATCGTCGAACCGGTTCCGGGCTGGGCGACCTATCCCATGCCTGCCGCATACGCGTCTGCGCTCTCAGCGTGGGCCAGGGAGAACGACATTCTGGTCTGCTTCGACGAGGTGCAGTCCGGATGTGGACGGTCGGGCCGTTTCTTTGCCTTTGAGCATGTCGGAACCGTCCCCGACCTGATCACGCTGGGCAAAGGCCTGAGTTCCAGCCTGCCGGTGTCGGCAGTCATCGGTCCGCGCAGCCTGATGGACCAACCGGCCCCGGGTGATATGTCCAGCACACACGGCGGCAATCCGTTGTGCGCGGCGGCCGCGCTGGCGAACCTGGCAGTAATCGAGGATGAAAACCTCGTCGAGGCGTCGGACCGGACCGGCCGGTTGGTATTGGAGGAGGTTAAGCAACTCCAACAGGAGTTCCCGCAGCACATGCTCTCAGTTCAGGGGCGCGGCCTCTTCATCTCCGTCCACTTTACCCGCCCCGAGAGCGGCAAGCCGGACACCGCACTGGCCGATGCCATCGTGCATGAAGCCGTCCGGCGCGGGGTACTGATGTTTGTTACCGGTCGCGGTTTTCTCAAGATTTCGCCGCCGCTAAACATCGAACCGGAGGCCGTTCTGGAGGCGATAGGCGTAATCCGCGACTGTTTTCTCGAGTTGAAAGATCAACCTGCGTGACGCCAGAGGCAACGTGGCCGGGAGCACAATTTTAGGCAGACCAGATGAGGACCTGCAGCAAGAGGAAGCGATTCGCCATATTGCACATTGACCAATCGAAATTCAGGCCTCAATGCCCTAATCGCCGAGCTTCCTTGCATCGCACCTTCCCCCCGTCAGCGGGTCTGAACTGTGTGTCACCCGGGTATTTGGTTGACGTATGGGAACTTGGAATCTCTCTCGGCAAACTCTCCGAGTTCTGAAAGGAGGTTTAAGAGGTCGATCACGTCTCGATGCTGTTCACCGGAAGTCATCGGCTGGTGATAGACCGGCCTAAACGGGCTGACGAAAGGCAGCCTTAGCAATCTTCCTAACCGGCAGATTGCTAAAACCAGGGTGAGCGAAATGTCCGTAAGAAAGGGAATGAATCGGCGTGATTTTCTTCGCACAACGGCAGTCATAAGCTCCGGCCTGCTGGCCGCACACTGTGCGCCGGCCGCGGCCCCGGCCGCGCCGGAAGCACCCGCCGAAGCGCCGGCCGAGGCGGAGCCTATGATGGAGAGTGGCGGCACGCTTGTCTGGGGCTATGGGCAGCGGACCGAATCGAATCTCTGCCCCATCGCCTACTATGGCGGCAGCAGCGACGTCTACCTGCGGCGCTTCCTGTCCGCCGGGCTGGTGCGCGTCAACTCAACGCTCAGCGGCGTCATTCCGGACCTGGCCGAAAGCTGGGAATTTGAAGGCAGCACGATTACCTTCAAGCTGCGCGAGGGCGTCACCTGGCACGATGGCGCGCCCTTCACCGCTAACGATGTGCTCTTCACCCTGCGCGCCATGGGGCATCCCGAGAGCGGCCAGAATTATGGCTACGGCGACATCAAGGGGCTGATCGTCGGCATGGACGAGTTCAAGGCCGGCGAGGCTGAGAGCATCAGCGGCGTCAGCGCGTCCGACGACTATACGGTCAGCATCGAGATGACCCAGCCATTCCGCGACAGCTTCCTCCTGTCCATCGCGGTGCCGACGATAATCCCGGAACACATCCTGGGCGAGGTTCCGGAAGACACCTATGGCGGCGCGGGGCCGGACGTCGGGCTGTGCAAGACGGAATGGGGCCTGGAGACGGGCGTCGGCCTTGGGCCGTTCAAACTGAGCAAGTATCTGCACAACGAGGTCGTCGAGTACGACCCGAACCCCGACTACTTCAGAGGCGCACCGCTGCTGGACAAGCTGGTCTATCTGCCGTTTATCGACAACCAGGCCCTGGCTGCTGGTCTTGAAGCGGGTGAAGTGCTCGTCGGCCGCCTTCCTTCGAGCGAGTTCGAGCGCATGAAGGACATGCCGCATCTGCGCTTCCAGTTCCCCTCCGGCACGGCCACCATCGGCGTCGCCTTCAACCAGCACCAGCCATACCTCCAGGACAAGCGCGTTCGCCAAGCCCTGATGTACGGGCTGGACCGGGAGCAGTTCCTCCAGACCGTCTGGTACGATCTGGGCGACGTGCCCGAGGCCGCGTTCTACTTTGGCGAAGCCGGTGTCAGCCCCAACATCAGAGATTACCCCTACGACCCGGACAAGGCCAGGGAACTGCTGGCCGAAGCGGGCTGGGACTCCAGCCAGACGCTGCGTCTCCTGTGGGACGATCTCAGCCCCTTCATCGAGACCTGGTTCTCCTTCATGATCGGCTACTGGAAGGAGATCGGTGTTGAGGCCGAGCCGCATCCGGTAGGCGCCGAATACGCCTCAACGCTGGAAGAGACACACGACTGGGATATCATGCCCACCTCCTTCGGCTACGGCATCAGCGCCAATCAGATTCGCTCGCGGTTCGACAACGAGAACTGGCTCGGCGCCGCCTACCCCGAAGCAGTGGAACTGATCGACAGGGCGCTCCTGGCCGAAGGCGAGGAGTTCCAGCAGATAGTCTGGCAGCTGCAGGAGATCGCGGCCGAAGAACTGCCCATCGCCTACCACATTCGCCAGGCCCAGGTCTACGCCATCAACAAGCGCGTGCATGGCGACGAGGACTTCCAGCCTGTCTACGCCCTGATGACCAGGAACTACTGGGGCATGGAGAAGGTCTGGGTCGCCGACGAGGCGAGTTAGAC
>DAOUHX010000153.1:0-14705 GCA_034428395.1 Caldilineaceae bacterium | reverse complement strand
GGAGACCTCCTTCACTTTGACGCCGGTTGCTTTTGTCAGGGCGAGCGCGTAGGCGCCGCCCTGCAGGCGATAGCGGGAGACCGCTCTTTCCATTCTTTCATCGGATTTGAGGTCATCGGTCTTGAAGTCGACGATGACGAAGCCGTCCTCTTCCTCGAAGAGCAGGTCGATGAAGCCCTCGACGATGCCGTCGCCGACGGGTCCGGCGACCGGCGTTTCGCGCCAGTAGCGTTTCGAGTCGAGGGCGCGCTGCACGAGGGGGCTGGAGAGCGCGCCGCGCACGAGCCGCACGATTTCGGGGGCTCGATCGGGCACGCCCTCGGCCGCGGCTTGGGCCTGGGCGATGTCGTCGAGGCCCGCGCCGGTGCCTAGATCGACGACCTGCAGGGCGGCGTGGACCGCGCGGCCGATGTTGGTTCCGGCGCGTCCGCGGCGCCAGGGTTCGTCGGGGATGTCCTGCTCCTCCTTCGCTTCCTGGGCGATGCGGGTGGCGGCGGCCGCTACGGGGCGTTTTCGCGCCGCGTAGACCAGGTCTCGCTGTTCTTCCCACTGTTCTCGCGCCGCAGCGGTGTCGCGGTCCGGCGCGGCCGTGTCGTCGTGCGATTCGGGGGAATCTGCGGCGGGCCTTGCGGTCGGATGGAACGGCTGCCAGAGATGACCGAAGCCCTGCATGAACTCTGCGATGCGGGCCGCCGGCGGCTTCGAGTCCCCTGACTTCCTGTACAGGCTGACGATGAGGTGATCGCGGGCGCGCGTCGCGGCGACGTACATGAGGCGCACCTGCTCCTCCTCTTCACGCTCTTTTTCCGTGTCGACCAGCTCGGCATAGCCGGCGGTCTGCAGCGGCACGTCTTTCGAACCGGCCTTCACCTCGACCTGCCCGCAGATGCGGTCGTAGAGCACAGGATTGGTCTGGCGCCTTGGGCCGAAGTTCAGCCCGGCCAGGAAGAGAATTGGAAACTCGAGGCCCTTTGCGGCGTGGACGGTCATTACGCGCACCGCGCCCTCGTCGGACTCCTGCACGGCCGTCTCGAGCGCCTTTGCTCCTTCCTCCTGCTGCCGCGCCGACCAGGCGAGGTAGGCGCGCAGCGATGTTTCACCGGCCGCGGCGAAGGCGCGGGCGCGGTCGATGAGGAAGTTATAGCGCTGCCAGCGGCCGCGCCACTGGCGCTCGTCGAAGGCCAGCTCCCGCAGCCGCCGTTCGCGCACGAAGCGTTCGATCAGCGCGGCCGGGGCGATCCACTTGCGGTCTTCGTGGAACTGTTTGAGCGCGGTGAGCGCTGCGGTGACGCGTGCGTGCGGTGCGTCGTTTCCGGCCAGGTAGTCGAACTGTCCGCCGGCCTCGACGAAGGCGAGCAGGTCGGCGTCGGAGCAGGCAAAGGCGGGGGAGCGGAGCGCGGCGACCACGGCGACCTGGTTTGTCGGGTCGTCGATGGCGGCAAGACAGTTCAGCAGGTCGCGCACCTCCTGCGTCTCGTAGATCAGGGACTGGCTTTCGAGCCGGTAGGGTATGCCGGCATCCTCGAAGGCGATCTCGAGCGCAAAAAACGACGCCCGGCGCGGCATCAGCACACAGATGTCGTTATATTCGGCGGGGCGGAGCGCGGCGGCGCCGTCCTCGGAGCGGACCGGCCAGCCCTCCGCGATCGCGGTCTGTATCGCGGCCGCGATCGCCTCGACCTCCTCCTCACGCGCTACGCCCACATTCCCCTCGACTTCGCCGCCCATGCAGCGAACGGGCGGCGGCTGGCCCTGATACGGCACCGGTGAGAGGGGTGTGTAGCCGGCCTGGGCTGCGCCCTCCTCCATCCACAGGGCGAACAGCTGGTTGACCCAGTCGATGACCGGAGCACACGAGCGGAAATTCTGCGAAAGGAGCACCTTCGACCCGCCAACGGCCTCCTGCATGCGCTCGACCTGTTGAATGTCGGCGCGGCGGAAGCGGTAGATTGACTGTTTGGGGTCGCCGACGATGAACAGCTTGCCGGCGGCGGGCTGCACGGCGCGCCACTCTTTGGGCCGGCTGGCGGCATCGGCGCGGTGAGGGGCCTCTTCGGCCAGGAACATGGCGATCTCGGCCTGCAGGGGATCGGTGTCCTGGACTTCGTCGATCAGGATGTGGGTGTAGCGCGTGCGGAAATGGTCGCGTGCGGGGAGGCTGTCGCGCAGCAGGTTGCGGGCGAGCACGAGCAGGTCCATGAACTCGACTTCTCCGGCCCTCCTGCGGTCCTCGGCATATTCGAGGGCAAAGCGTCTGAGCAGCTCGAGCACGGGGACCAGGGCCGTCGCCTCCTCGGTATCGCGGTTGGCAGGTGTGTCGAATGCGGCCCCGGCCAGCAGATCGTAGTTGTCGTTGAAGCTGACCGCGATGTCACGGAGGTGCTTCAGGGTCATGCCCACCGCGAGCGCGGGGCGCAGCGCGTTCTGCGTCGCGGGGTCGTCCAGCGTCAAGTCGAGCCACTCCGACCAGCGGTTTTCGAATGCGATCTCGGCTGCGACCTCGTCGCGGGTGGTGAAGCCGGGCGGCAGTCCTGACTCGAGCGGGCGCTCGCGCAGGAGGCTGCCGGCGAAGCTGTGAAGCGTCTGAATTGCGGCCTGGTCGAGTTCTTTGACGGCGCGTTTGCAGTTCGCACGCTCTTCCTGGCCAAGGCTGCTGTCTTTGGCGGCCCTTTCCAGGGTCTCGCCGATGCGGCTGTTCAGTTCGGCGGCGGCAGCCTCGGTAAAGGTGATGGCGGCGATGCCGCTCATTTTCGCCCGGCCCGTCTTGATGAGTGCGGCGATGCGGTCGACGAGGCTGCGGGTTTTGCCGGTGCCGGCCCCCGCCACCACGACCATGTTTTGGTCGAGGTTATGAACGATCGCGTCGCGCGCGGCCTGGTCGGAAGGGGTGATCATGGGTTTGCCTCCCCTTCGGCCAGTGCTGCGTAGGCGGACAGGCGTGGATCGCGGCGCTTCTGGCGCCAGTGGCGCTCGCGCCGCGTGGGGCAGAGATTATTGAAATCGCAGTAGCTACAGTTGGTCGCGCCTGTTCCCGGATTGGCGGGGAAAAGGCCCTCGCCGATGCCGTCGCTGATGGTCCCTACGGCATCGGCAAAGGGGTCAAGCATTTCTTCGAGAGGGGCCGCGTTTCGGGGGGGACGCAACGCGAATTTTTCCTTCGCCGACACGAACCAGTAGGCGACAATTACCTCGAACCGGTCGCCAAGCAACTGCCGCGCGGCGAGACCGTACACGGGCAGCTGCAGGCGCTTACCGCGCTGGACGGGGTCTTGGTTCATGTTCGCGTAACCGCGCGTCCCGCCCGTTTTATAATCGAGCACGAGAGCGGCATTCCCATCTGGCGAAATGTCGATGCGGTCGATGAAGCCGCGGAAGCGGACCGTGCCTGTCTTCCGACTCGACCACTCGACGGGTTCCTGCGGTACGGTATCTCCGCGACGGTGTTGGACGGGTCCGAATGCGACTTCAACTGCATGGGGCGAGACGCCGTATTTCTTGCGCAGCTTAAGGTCCGCTTCCAGGAAGCCGAGCAGGTCGTTGCGGATTTCCTCCTGCGCCACCTCCCACAGGAGCTGTTTGCCGGTCACGCCGCGCTGCTCGGCGTCCTCAAACACGTCACCCGCGATCTGCATGAGCAGGCTGCGCTGCTCCTCGCTCCAAGGCTGTTTGGGCTGAGGGACCGTTCCCTGCTCCTGCACGGCGTGGATGAAGCGTTCGAGGGTTGAGTGGACGACCGATCCGCGCTCCATTGCTGAAATCGTCGCGAGCTCCTCCGGCTGCTCGAGTGCGGCGAGGCCGAGGACGTTCGACAGAAAGTATTTGAAGGGACAGGCGGCCCACGTCTCAAGCCGCGTCGGCGAGAAGATTGCGCTGCTGGAGAGCCCGATGCGCCCGGAGGATGACGCTGCCCCGGAAAGGTCTCCGTCCCAGTGTGTCAGCCCGGCGCTCTTCCTGGCCCGTTGCATTTCCAGCGCGTTCGCCAGCACAGTTTCCGGCGCGGCCAGGTGGTGCTCGCGAATGCGTTTGCCGCTGTCGCGCCAGCGCCACAGGCGGTGGAGGTCGTAGTCGTGGAGGTCGGCGGGCTGCGACCGGGACAGGCCGCTGATGCCGGCCTGCGCCGAGGCCACCTCTTCGAACCATGGCTGTGCGCGCAAGGTGGCGAGCTCGTCGGGAGAGGAGAGCATTGAGGGGTAGATGGGTGAGCCGTGCAGACGGGAGGCCGCTTCCAGGAACCAGTGCGACGGATGCTGCTCCCTCTGGGCGATGTTGTTGCTGCGGGCGAAGGTAAGAACAGTGGCGCGTCCGGCCGATGCCGCGGCGAGGTAGGCGTAGCGTTGGGCGGCCGCGCCGCGTCGCGCGGGGAGGCCGGCGCGTGTGCGTTCCTGTTCCGGCAGCAGGGGATCGTCGGAAGGTCGCGAGGGCACCACGCCCTCGACCATGCCGATCAGATACACTCTGTCGAAGCGCATTCCGAGGGCGCTTTCGACGGGGCCGAGGAAGAGGCCTTCGCCCAGAGCGCCCGATTTGGCGGGGGAGCGCTTAAGCGTTTCGTCGAGCGCGGCTCGGAAATCGTCGAGCGTAACGATGTCCTCGCCGGCGAGGGCTGCCAGCTCCGGCAGATCGGCCTGGAGCTTTTCGAAGTTTTCCCGCTCCTCCGGGAGGAGCGCGTCTGCGTCGAGGTACCGCGCGATCAGATGCTCGGCCCAGTTGACGAGCTGCGGCCAGGTGCGGCAGCTTGCGGCTTGGGCCAGGTCGTCGTGCAGCCGCAACATGAACTTTTGTAAAGCCCGCGCCTCGCTCTGTGTCTGTTCCATCAGGGTTCGTTCTGCCTCAGACAGTTCCTCGTCCTGGTCGCTGCCCGCCCGCGCCTGGCGCGCCGCGTAGCGTGCAAGACGGTCGCGCCACTGTACAATTCCGGCGACGACGCCGGCCTCTCGCGAGAGCGCGTCCCAGCGTGAGGGGCTGTAGTCCCACCGGTCGGCCTTTACCGGGCAGGAGGTGAGCCAGCGCATGACCTCGTCCCTGGGCAGATCGCCGCCGGCGAGGTCGACCATGCTCTTGAGCATGCGCCCGACCGCGGTCGCGGCCAGCCTTCCCGGCGGCGGGCCGGCGGTCGGCAGACCGGCGATTTCGAACTGCTCTGCCAGGAGCGAGGCGTAGGGCTCCCGTTGCCAGTAGAGGACGGCGATCCGTGCGAACGGTGTGCCGTCGTGCGCGGCCGCGGCGATCTCGCGCACGACGCTGCGCACCTCTTCGCGGATATCCGAGGCGATCAGCAGCTTTGACGCGCGCGGGGTGCGCGCCGGTGCGTCTTGCGGTCCGGGGAGGCGAGCGCCGGGGGCCATGGCGCTGGCAAGCATGGTATTGTCGGTCTCTTCGTCGCCGGTGATGCCCAGGACTGTGGCGCAGTTGCGCGCGTTGCGCAGGGCCTGCAGCAGTTTCTGTTCGCCCGGCGTGAGGTCGTGCGGCAGATAGGCGATCACCGAGCCGAGAGCGTCGAGCGCGGTGGCGCCGCCTCTGTCGACGGCGCCGGCGGCGGATTGGGCGAGCGTTTCGCGGTCATAACGGGAGGCGGTCAGGTTGCGAAAGCGTGCGTACAGCCGGACGATTTCAGCGGAAATCTCCCCCTGCCGTTCGAGAGCGTCGAGCGTGTCGGGCGCGGCGTAGCGGAGTTCGCGGAATGTTCTGCGCAGGGCGGCATGAAAGGAGGGATGCGCCCGGAAGGGTTCGAAGGCACCGGCGGCCGCGGCCGCGGCGCGGCGCACTTCGGCAAACTCGATCAGCGGTTTGAGCGGTCTCTGTCCTGCGGCCGCCAGCTGCGGGGCGCCGAGCAGCTCGGCGAGGCGGGCGAGCACCATGAAGCGGACGTTGACGAGGCCGCGCCGGCCGATGTCGCGGCGCAGGTGGAGTCCTGCATAGGTCGTTGGCACGATGACGGTGACGGGCGCGAAGGGGTCTTCGGCCTGGTACTGGCGCAGGAGGTCTTCGAGGCGTTCCTGCGCCTGTTTGATCGGTTCAATGAATACGGTGGAATCCTGCATCGACTACTTCTCCGTTGCGGGGCGCGGGGCGCCAAGCCTGTCGATGTCACGTGTCGCGCGATAGGGTTCCTCCATCCATAAAGCCAGGAGGGCCGCCCCTTTCAGGATGAACCGTTCCCGCATGGTGGACCCGCCCAAGCGATAGAGAAAGCGCTCGCAGGCGTAGCGGACGAGGAAGAGTTCAAACTCTGCTCCAGCGTTTCTTGCCTTGTTGAGCAGACGCGCCCTGATTGAGGCGGCGGCATTTGAGGTCATAGGATGCCCGTTTCCAGTATCGACTTGAGGCGGCGCGAGGGTAGAATCTCGAGCGTGCGCGCCAGCGCGGCGATGGTCACCTTTTTGTCCTGTAGCGCCTCTCGCAGAGCCTCCAGCGCGGCCTCTCGCCCGACAAGGCGTTCGAACCGGAAACAGTCAACCACCGTGCGAGCCGGGGAGGTGATGCGTGCGGGCACCGATTCGAACTTCGTCTCTTCGACGCCATAGGTCCAGGCTGCGCCGCTAAATCGGAGCAAACGGACGCTTACATTGGTCAGCGCAGGAGGTTTTGCCTTGTGGGGAATGGCGATCCAGACCTGATGCGGGAGTTGTGTGCCGATACCATATATCTGGAGCGCCGAAAGGAGACATACGATCGAGTTGGGGACGCGGGCGCAGACGGAGGCGACCGAGTAGCGCTCGGTCGGTTCGGCGGCGGCAAGCCGGTATAGACCCCAGCCGATGCGTTCGACGGTCTGGTTCGCCTCAAGCTGCCGCAGCCTGTGGTAGGGGATTCCCAGGGGCTCCAATTGGCTAGGGCGAAAGAAGCTCCCTATACCGGCTTGATGAAGAATCTCCGCGTTGAGTTCGGCGGTCATTGCTTGTCGCCCCCGTCGGCTCCGTGATGGCAGATGCCGACATTTTACAAGGCCACAACGCCGCTGTCAATTTAAGTCGGCACTCTGAAGTATTATGCCGACTTTTTCCGCTGGAGACGGGCAGGAATCGCAGGGCGATTGCCGCGAACAGAGTCCCGCTCAACCGGCCCTGGCGGCGAAGGCCCCGCGCACCGCGATCTTGAAGGCGGTCTTGCCGTCGAGCTCGTAGTTGCCGTTGAGGGCGTCGAAGCCCTCGCGCACGCGCTCGAGGGGCAGCTCATGGCTGATCACGGCGGCGAAGTCGACGTCGCCGCTTTCCATGACCGACACGGCGCGGATGAAGTGTTCATAGCGGCTGCCCCACACGCCTTCCAGGCGCAGGTTGGGGCGCAGAAAATGGCGGTTCGGGTTGACCTCGACCGTACCGACGTCGACGAAGTGGCCGGCCTCGACGAAGACGCCGTCCTGTTTGACCAGCTCGAGCCCTTCGGGGAAGGCGGGCAGGAAGCCGGCGGCCTCGATGACCACGTCGCCGCCGGCGCGGCCGGGCGTCAACCCCAGCACGATCTCCTTGCGCTCGCCGGCGTCGGGCACGGCGCCGATGTCGACCGTTTCGTGGGCGCCGAGCTTGCGGGCGAGCTCAAGGCGGCCGGCGGGCCCGCCGATGACGATCAGCTGGCCGGCGCCGCTGATTCTGGCGGCGATCATGCACATGATGCCGATCGGGCCGGAGCCCTGGACGATGACGGTATCGCCGATCTTGATGTTGGCGCGCAGCGCGGCGTGGACGCCGATCGTGAAGGGTTCGGCGAGCACGCCGACCTGCGGCGGTTTTTCCGATTTGATCATGCAGCGCATCGGGTCGGTCAGGTAGATGTAGTCGGCGAAGCCACCGCTGAAGGGCTCATCCGGGCCGCGCATGCCGTTGGAGATGCCGCTGTTGCGGGGATGGAAGACGACGCGATCGCCCTCCTTGACCGGCGTGCCGAGGTCGTCGGTCGTGACGCCTTTGCCGAGGGCTTCGATGATGCCGACGTTCTCATGGCCGAGGAGCATCGCCGGGTCGATGCCCTGCTGCCACCAGTGCAGATCGGTGCCGCAGATGCCGGCCAGCTCCTGCCGCAGCAGGACCGTGCCCGGCGCCGGGTCGGGTACGGGATATTCGGCAACAGTGAAGGTCTGTCCTTCGGCAATGACCGCCTGTCCTGTCTGTGTCATGTTTACCTCCGCTTCATTTTCGACGCGTAAAACGGTCGATTGTCGTCGAGCTCTGCAACGTAAAGCTAAAGAGTTTTCCTGATGGAACCAAGAATATCGTCCTGACGAGCGTGCGGCCGGAACGCCTGCCGATCCTAAGCGCCCCCTTTGCGAGGCGTCGGAGTTTCAGATGGAATCGATTTTTGCTCCCTTATGAAACCGAGAGTTTCGATTCTCTCAACCTCGCGGAACTATCCTGGCTTGTGCGAGCGTTGGTCCCAGAATTTGCATGTTTGCGAAGTTGAGATGGCGGCCGTCCGGCTCCTTCGTCTCTTGGGACCGAAATTCTCTCGTTTTGGCGTTCAAGGGGGACATATGTCCCCAAATGTCCCCAAATGTCCCCAAATGTCGCCATATATTTTTTTCCCGAAGGGGGGTGTCCGGCGCCGGGATTGGCGGTATTTTGGGCGAATATCGGGCGGAATCCGGCGGTTGGAACTGCATGACATCTACAGAGTAGCAGGTTCTTCGTGCTCCTGCAGGAATTTTGCGAAATTGGGTTGGCGGTGTCGGATGGACCGGCATAATATCTACAGCGTAGCACGGTCGGAGCTCATTTGCACGCGATTTCGGTTTTTTGGCTAATTTTCGTTGTCCGTCCCTGGTTTCTGATAGGGGTCCCCTATCCAACGACCTGTTTTCAGAAGAGGGGCAGCCTGGATTCATGGGCGTCCTGCCGGCACGGCCGTTGGGCAGAACATCAGGGTTCCATCAGGGAGGCGGCCTAGGTACTGAGAGAGATCACGCGCGGCTGGGCGACGCGCACCAGCTCCGCGAGCGTCAGGCGCAGCATCGTGCGGTCGTCGCCGCCGCCGGCGAAGACGTCGCCGGCGGGCAGCGTCTCGATCGAGCTGTCGAGCAGGACCGGCGCGGTGCTGCGGTGGCCGAACGGGGGCACACCGCCGGCGGGATAGCCGAGCAGATCGAGGACGACGTCGGGCGCGGCCAGCTTGATGCGCTTAATGCCGACGCCGTGAAGGTCGGCCAGCGGGCGCTTCTCGACGCGGCGCTCGCCGTGGCTGATGACGACGAAGGGCGCGGGCGGCGCGTCGGGTTGCCCCGGCTTCGGCGCGTGGAAGAGCAGCGTCTTGAGATTGCGCCCCGGCTGCCCGCCCCGGGCCGCGGCCGCGGCCGGCACGGTCGGCGTCTCGCCGATATCGCGCAACAGCTCGGCTTCAATCCCGTTCTCGTCGATATAGCGTTGCAGATCGTCGGGTGTGCGCATGGGCGTTCCTGTCGGTTTTGCGGTGCGGGGCAGGCTGCTGCCCGGGCGCTGGGCGCGCAGCCGGGGCCGCGGCGGATCGATGCCCGCAATCTACCAGCAGACCAGAGGTCGCGCAAACGGGGCGGGCTGCGACGGCTGGAAAGCGGTAGCCGCGCGCGGGGCCGCCGCCGGCAAATTTCTGCTGGAAATTGGCCGTTGGAAACCGGCTGCCGCGGACCTGCCGGTATTGGCCTGCAGGTGGCGCGCGAGTTCCCGTTATGATAGCATATCCTGGAGGAGGTGAGTTGGGCGTCGCGGCCCACAGCGGCGTACAAACCGGACCCGGATATGCCGACAACATCGATTCATGGAACACCGGACTACGCCGAGCTGGATGCGCTGGGGCTGGACCCGTCCGAGGTCGTCTATTTTTCGTCCAACATCAACCCTTACGGCCCGCCACCGTCGGTGGTCGAGGCGGTGCAGGTGGAGATCAGCCGCTCCTTTCTGGCGCGCTATCCCGACAGCCGCAGCCAGCGCCTGCGCGAGAGGATCGGCGCCTACCACGGCCTGCCGCCGGACGCGGTGCTGGTCGGGAACGGCACGGCAGACCTGATCTGGCTGCTGGCACACGCCTACGGAAACAACCGCAACGCCGCCATTCTCTCCCCTACATTCAGCGAATACGCCGACGGCGTCATCATGGCCGGCGGCCATCCGGTCTACTTCCCGCTGCCTGGCTGGCAGCGCATCTACGACCCCGCCGCTTCGCGCCGCCGGGTTGGCGCGGCGGGCGGATTCGGCAACCGTTTCGCGCCGGCCGGCACGACGGTCGAGCAGACGCGCAAGGCGCTGGAAGCGGCCGCGCCCTGGCTCGTCTTTATCTGCAACCCCAACAACCCGACCGGCGAATACCTGACGCCGGGCGAGCTGCGTTATCTGTGGGAGGGCGCGCCGGACGCGCTCTGGATCGTGGACGAGGCCTACGCCGAGTTCACGGAGGACCCGTGGAGCGCGGCGCAGTGGGTGATATCGGCGACGAACGGGCGCCCCGCGCGCGGGCCGGGCTGGATCGTGCTGCGCTCGATGACGAAGGACTTCTCTCTGGGCGGGCTGCGGCTGGGCTATCTGCTGGCGGCGCCGTCGACCATCGAACGGCTGCAGGACGTGCAGCCGCCGTGGAGCGTCAACGGCGTGGCGCAGCTGGCCGGCCTGGTCGCGCTGGACGAGCTGACCTGGCGCGAGGAGACGACGGCGCGGCTGCGCGAAGAGACGCGGGCGCTGCAGGAGGGGCTGCGCGGGTGCGGCTACGCGCCGCTGCCGACGACGGTCAGCTATTTTCTGCTGCCGGTGGGGAACGCCAAGGCGATGCGCGACCGGCTGGTGGCGGAGCGCATGTTCGTGCGCGACTGCACGTCGTTCGGTCTGCCCGATCATATCCGCATCGCTTCGCGGCCGCCGGAGGAGAACGCGCGTTTGCTCGAGGTGATGGCGGAGTTTGCGCGGCTGCCGGGGGACGGTTTTTAGTTTTTGGTTTTTGGTTTCTAGTTTTTAGTGGTCAGTGGCCGGTGGCCAGGGACTGCCGAAGCTCGGAACTCGGAACGGCGGAACTCGGAACGGCGGAACTCGGAACGGCGGAACTCGAACGGCGGAACTCGAACGGCGGAGTTGGCGACGGCGGCGGGCCGGACCCGCGCAGGCACGGGGCGCGTTGGGGACAGGCTGGAATCGCGCCGGCACGGTGGTATCAGCACGACTGGCGTTGACACGTCAGCTGGGGACGCGCAGGCACGGTGGCATAGCTAAGGGGGGCGTTGCGGGGGGAGTCCCCCCGCACAAGGGAGGGCCGGAACGGCCCGACCGTCCGGAACTGCCGTGATTCGTGATTCGAACTGCGGGAGCCGCGCAGGCACGGTGGCATCACCCCCCGGTCGCTGACACACTAGATGGAGTCGCGCCTGCACGGTGGCATGACCAAGGGGGGCGTTGCGGGGGGAGTCCCCCCGCACAAGGGAGGGCCGGAACGGCCCGACCGTTCAACGGCAGTGGCCAGTGGTCAGGGACTGTCGAAACTTGGAACTCGAAACGTCGAAACTCGAACGGCGGCAACCGGCCACTGACCACTGGCAACCGGCCACTGACCACTAACCACTGCAGTCATGCTTGAAGCGATCACGTTTGATTTCTGGGATACGATAGCGATCGACGATTCGGACGAGCCGAAGCGGCGCGCGCTGGGGCTGCCGAGCAAGGCGGACGCCCGCATCGAGCTTTTTGCCAGCCACGTGACGCAGAGGCATCCGCAGATCGCGCATGAGCAGGCGGTGCGGGCGTACCGGCACGCGCATCAGAACTTTCAGCAGGCGTGGCACGAGGAGCAGCGGACGCCGGGCATGGCGGTGCGCATGTACGATGCCTACGAGTTCCTAGGGTTGCGGCCGGGGCCGGGGCGGTTCGCGCAGCTGATGCGGGAGGTGGATGAGCTGGTGCGTGAAATCGAGACGATGGAGGTGCGCATCCAGCCAGACTTTACGCCGGGCGTGCACGCGGCGCTCGAGGAGCTTTCGCTGCACTACAAGCTGGGCATCATCTCGGACACGATCCACACGACCGGTCGCGGGCTGCGTTATCTGCTGCAGCGGCAGGGTCTGCTGAGCTATTTCAACTACATGCTTTTTTCGGACGAGATCGGCGCGTCGAAGCCGGAAGCGGATGTTTTCCGCAAGGCTGCGCTCGGCCTGGGCGCGGCGCCGCACCAGATCGTGCACATCGGCGACCGCGAGAGCAACGACGTGGCCGGCCCGCTCTCGATCGGCATGAACGCGATCCTCTTCACCGGCGTCAAGGACCGCGGCAGCGCGTCGACGCAGGCCAATGCGGTCTGCGGCACCTTTTCAGCGCTGCCCGGGACGGTGCGCCGCCTCTCCGCCACAATCAGACCACCTGCCGGCCCCGGGTCCGAAACGTGGAGCCCTCGCTGAACAGAACATACGAAGCGCTGGCGGCGACGTTCGCCGGCCATTTTCCCGCGCAGCTGAGCGGCCCGCGCACGGTCGGTCGCGAGGCCGAGTTTCCCGTCGTGGACGGAAGCGGCCGCGCGGCCGACGTCGCGCAGCTGTGGCCCCTGCTGCAGATGGCGCCGGGCGATCTTCTGAAGGTCAAGCGCGACGCGGTCAACAGCGAGCTGGTGGTGGGCCTGGACGGCAGCTCGTACAGCTATGCGCTCGAGGTGGGGCGGGGGACGATCGAGCTGAATGTCGGCCCGAGCGACACGCTCTTCGAGCTCGAAGAGTTGTTCCGCGCCGGGCTGGCGCGGCTGGTGCAGGCGGCGGGGCAGCTGGGTTGGCGGGTGCTGGGATACGGTGTGCAGCCGCTGACGCCGGCGACGCGCGCGCTGCTCTCGCCCAAGCAGCGCTACGCGGCGCTGGCCGACATCATGGGCGATGACTGGGTGTGGTACACGGTGACGGCGAGCGACCAGCTGCACGTCGACGTCAGCCGCGGGGAGGCGGTGGCGGTGCTCAATTTCGCCAATCTGATGGCGCCGGTGGTGGTGGCGCTGTGCGCGAATTCGCCGGTCGTTGCGGGCGCGTTGACGGGGAGCTGCTCGAGCCGCGAGGCGCGCATGGTCGATGCCGTGCACGGGCAACGGCACGGGATGATCGCGCGGCCGTACGCCGATTTTACCGATTTCGTTGCGAGGCTGAGCGGGATGCGGTCGCTGCTGCGGCGGGAGGGTGAGCGGCTGCTGCCGGACGGGCGGCTTTTCGACGAGGTGCTGCGGGCGGATTTTGGCGCGGGGGATACGCTTGCCCCCGGCTGTTTCGACGCTTTTCTGCTGCACGATCATTATGTGTGGCACAGTGCGCGTTTGCGCAGCGCGTACGGGACGGTGGAGCTGCGGCCGGCGTGTCAGCAGCCGCCGCATGAGGCGATGGCCGCGGCGGCGCTGTACCTGGGGCTGGTGGAGGGGCGGGCGGAGATCACGGACTACGTGCAGGGCGCGCTGTCGCCGGCGGGATACTGGGAAGGCATGATGCAGTACCACCGCGCGGCGGTGCGCGACGGGCTGGCGGCGGAGGAACCGGCGGCAGGATTTTTGGCGGAGGTGCTGACGCTGGCGGAGAAGGCGCTGGCAAGGCGGGGGCAGGGTGAGGAGCGGATGTTGGCGCCGTTGTGGGGGCGGTTGGAGCGGCGGGAGAATCCGGCGCAGAGGGTGGCGCGGGTGTTTGTGGAGGAGGGGGTGGCGGGGTTGGTGGGGGTTTGTGAGGTGGGGATGGGGTGAGGAGGGGTTTGGGTTTTCCGCTCACAGGAGAGAAGGCGGTTTACGTCACTCTCTCCGCCTCCATGCTGCATAAGCCAAGGACTGGTCGATATCTTCCTGCTCGAGATAGGGGTAGGCTGCCAGGATCTCTTCGGCTGTCCGCCCGGCCGCCAGGAGGCCTATGATGGTTGCGACCGTCACGCGCAGGCCTCGAATGCATGCTTTGCCGCCCATGACGGCGGGGTCGAATGTGATGCGCGGGAATGCTTCCATGATCTGCTTTTGTGCCTGTGTGCCATGCGCGCGGCGCTGCAGCTCTTATTCAATTTCAATGCCGCAGTGTATCTACGATGCAAGAGGGATGCAATTCTGACGCGGGGAGCGGCGCGGCGGGGTTTGCGGCGTCGTTCCATTGCACCCTCAGCCCTTTGTTCTGCCTTTTGGGGAAAAGTAGATGCATACAGGCGGACAAACGGACGCGCCGAATTTTTTCTCAACAAGAAGCTGGTGAATGAAGCGCCGGAAGTGCGGTTGTCTACTGTCATCCGCTGTGATACCGTACTCCTATTTTCCGCGCCGCGTCAGGCCGGCCCCGGCCATACGCCGTTGTCGAGCCGGAGCGGGCGCACGCGCACGGCGGCTCGCTGGGAAGTTCAGGGCATGACAGTGGTCCCTCCAGCGCTGTGGGGCCCGCTTTGGCCGGAGAATAGAAAGTCCAGATTGGGTTTCAGACGGGAGGCCGGGTAAGGGCCGCGTTTGAGGCTGGAGCAAGTAAATTGACAACTGATGTTTTTCGCAGAGCAGCCGCCTGGCTGGAAACTGCTTTGGCCGGATCGCTGGCACCCCCTGTGCGCCGCGTCATGCACATCGAGCTCTCGATGTCGCTGGCCTACGGCGTGTTCTACGCCACGATCATCCCCTTCACGCAGGTTGTTTTGCGGCGCCAGGGCGCCACCGTCGAGATGCTGGCGATATACACGGCGCTCCTCTTCCTCGGCTCGGTCTTCACCTCTTTCAGCATCGTGCTGATGCGCCGCCGCCGCACCGTAAACATCATCATCTACTGCTGGCTGTTGGGACGTTCG